>NZ_MKJY01000254.1 GCF_001942465.1 Actinomadura sp. CNU-125 | reverse complement strand
CTGTTGAGTTCTCAAGAAACGGACACCCACCGCGCTCGACCCGCTCTCGCCGGTCTCGCTCCGGGGCAACCCTTCTAACTTACCAGACTCGCTCCCGGTGTCAAGCGGACCGATCGAGATCGATTCGTTCAACGGAGGACTTGTCCGGCCCCACGGGGCGATACGGGCGAACACGAAGTTCGCTTGATCGTCTCGTGGGAGTGCCCTGCGGGCCGGCCACCGAGTCGGTGTCCTGCATCCCGTTCCGGGCTCGTCACGCCATCGTACAACAGCCCGAGCGTGACTCGAACCGTTTTTCCGGGGCCTGACTTCCCCGGGGCCGACCGCCTTGCGGCGTTCTGCATCCCCTCGGGGCATGAAGAACATTAGAGCGCCCTTGTCGGACCGTCAAATCAAGCCCTCGGGTCACTCGACTCCGCACCGTTCTCCACAATCCGTTTCTTCCCGTCATAACCCCAGATCACAACCTATGTGCGCGAGGTCACGGTTGCGGTACCGTCGCAGGCCCGTGTCCGTGAGCGTCCCGTTCCTGCGGTTCGGACGATCGGACGGGCGCGGGCCCGCGGTCCGGCCGGGGAGAAACCGGCCGGGGTGAGGAGGAACGCCTCGTGAGTGTGTCCGTCGGAATCCGCGCTTCGGCAGAGCGACTGGTGGTCGCGGCGACCATGGGGCCGACGATCCACGACGTGCACGCATGGCGTCTGAAGGTCGTGCCGGGTCTGATCGAGGTGCGCGCCGATCGTGGCAGGTTCCGGCCGACGGACGACCCGGGCGGCCGCGGGCTCCATCTCGGCAGCGGCGCCGTCCTGGTGAACCTGCGGCTCGCCGCGGCGCAGCTCGGTCACGCGCCGGTCGTCCGGCTCCTGCCGGACGTCGAGCGGCCCACGCTCCTGGCGACCGTCCGGCTCGTGGGACGGCATCGGGTGTCGCGCGACGAGCGGCTGCTCTACGCCGCGACGCTGCGGCCGTTCGCTCCGCCGGTCCCGGGAAGCCGTCCGTCCGTGTCCGTCGTCAACGAACTCGGGGAGGCGGCGCGGCTGGAGGGCGCGAGGCTCCACGTCCTGCCGGCCGGGCCCGGCGACGGGGTGCGGCGGGCGCTGCTGACGACGCGCGGCGACTCCCCCGCGGAGTGGCTGCGGGCGGGGCAGGCGCTGCAGCGGGTGCTCCTCACCGGGACGGTCCGGTCCGTCTCCACCTCGTTCGCGTTCGGGAGGCACGGCCTCCCGCACGTCGTGGATCCGATGGAGCCGGGTGAGGTCCCGCAGGTGTCGGTCACGTTCGCCGGAACCGCGCCCGTGCGGCTACTCAAGGCGCCGATAGGCGGACAGGACGAACGAGAGGGGCACTGGGACCGGATCCGGTAGCCGTTCGAGGCGTTCCCGGAGCGCGTCCTCCGGGACGTGGTGGGCGCTCGGCCCCATGCCCACGAGCGTGGTGATCTCGTCGTGGGTGAGGACGGCCTCCGCGTCGAGCCGCTCGCGGCCGTCCGGCTTGAAGTATCCGGCCAGCGCCGCGTCGGTGCGTTCGATCTTGCGTTCGTCGACGGAGATCAGGCCCAGCGACTCCACGAGCGGCCCGAGGTGTCCCGATGCGGGGGTCACGGCGAGCAGGGGCCCGTCCGGGCGCAGGACGCGGTGGAACTCGGCGGCGTTGCGCGGAGCGAAGACGTTGACGACGACGTCGGCGGCGCCGTCGCGCATCGGCAGCGGCCGCCACAGGTCGGCGACGACGGCGCCGGCCCGCGGATGGGCCTTCGCGGCGCGGCGCGCGGCGTGCTTGGAGATGTCGATCGCCAGGCCGACGGCGCCCGGCGTCCCGTCCAGGATGCGGCTCAGGTAGTAGCCGGTGCCGGCGCCCGCGTCGAGTACGCAGCTGCGGCCGTCCATGTGGCGGGCGGCCGTCCGGGCGAGCCGCTCGACGATCGGGGCGAAGTGCCCGGCGCCGAGGAACGCGGCGCGGACCCGCACCATCTCCGGCGTGTCGGCGGTCCCGGGACGGGCGTTGCCGGGGAGCAGGTTCGCGTAGCCCTGCCGTGCGATGTCGAAGGCGTGCCCGGACGGGCAGTGCAGCCGGCCTTCCGTCATCGTGAGGTCCGCTCCGCACACGGGGCACACCAGGTATGGCACGACATCGACGAGCATCCGTCCATCATCGTTCATGCACCGGGCGGATCGGACGGCGCGGCGGGCTTCTTTGCCATCGCGCCGCCGCGGATTCGATCGAGCGTCCCCGTGCCGTCACCCGGCGGGCGTGTCGCCCGGCGCCCGCATGTCGTCCGCCGCGCGCGTCGGACCGCGGGTCGGGAACAGCCGGGCGTGCCCGGCCGTTCCACCCGCACATGGGCGTGACAGGGACGTGACCAGGTGCTTCAGGACTTCATGCGGGTCCGGACGTCCTCCATGTCCAGCCCGCGGACCTGCTCGATCACGTTTTCCAGGACCGGTTCGGGCAGCGCCCCGGGCTCGCGAAGACGATCACGCCGTCGCGGATGGCCATGAGCGTGGGGATGGAGGCGATGCGGAACCGCTCCGACAGTTCGGGCTCGGCCTCGGTGTCGACCTTGGCGAAGACGATGTCGTCGTGCTTGCCCGACGTCTTCTCGTACACCGGCGCGAACTGGCGGCAGGGGCCGCACCAGGACGCCCAGAAGTCGACCAGCACGATCCCGTCGCCCTGGGCCACCTCGTCGAAGTTCTGGGCGGTGAGGTTCACGGTCGCCATGTCGGTTTCTCCTCAGTCGGGGTATCAGGTCCGTAGAGCGGCTTACAGCCTTGGAGTATTCCCCGCTGGGAATCACAGAGCGGTAATTAGCGTTGTCCCCATAGGGAGATCGCACCGGAGAAGGGTCAGGATGGCTGCAACCCGTACCAAGGGCGACAGGGTCGACGTCACCGACAAGGACCTTGTCGGAGCGTACCTCGACCGGATCGGCCGTACCCCCCTGCTTGACGCGGAGGAAGAGGTCGATCTGGCGAAGGCGATCGAAGGGGGCCTGTACGCCGAACAGCTCCTCGACGAGGGGAACGTGCCCGCGGGCGCGTCCCGCGAGGAGCTGGAGGAGCTGACCGCGGCGGGGCTGCGCGCCAAGCAGCGTTTCGTCGAGGCCAATCTGCGCCTCGTGGTCTCGATCGCCCGCAAGTACCCGACCGACTCGTTGCCCCTCATCGACCTCATTCAGGAGGGGAACTTGGGGCTGATGCGCGCGGTGGAGAAGTTCGACTACCGCCGCGGCTTCAAGTTCTCCACGTACGCGACGTGGTGGATCAGGCAGGCGATCGGCCGCGGGCTGAGTCACACGGCCCGCACGATCCGGTTGCCGGTCCACGTGGAGGAGGAGCTTTCCCGGCTGCGGCGCGCCGAACGCCAGCTGAGCCGTGAGCTGGGCCGTGAGCCGAACCGCGAGGAGCTGGCCGGGGCGGTGGGCGCCGACGCCGAGCATGTGGACGAGCTGCTGCGCTGGCGGCGCGACCCGGCGAGCCTCGACGCGACCGTCGACGACGCCGGCGAGACGCCGATGGGCGACCTGCTGGAGGATCCCGAGGCCGTGACGCCCGAGGCGGAGATTCTCGCCCTGGACGACATCGAGGGTCTCGGACGGCTGCTGGACCGGCTGCCGGAACGGGAGGCCGCGATCCTGCGGGCCCGGTTCGGGATGGACAGCGGCCAGCCCCTGTCGTACGCCCAGATCGGCGCACGCTACGGCCTGAGCCACAACCGGGTCCGGCAGATCACCGACCGGTCGCTGCGGCGCCTGCGGCAGCTGGCGTCCGAGACCGACCTGAGCGGCCGCCGGGCGCTGGCGGGCGCGCAGGCCGCGGCGGACGGCCCCGTCCGGGCCGGTGCCGGCAGCCGCGCGGCGTGAGGCGGCGGCCGAGACCGGCGCGACGATCCGCACAACGATTCGCACGACGATCCGCACGTCGCCCCGTCCGTTCACCGGGCGGTCCCGAGAAGGGGCCGCCCGGTTTCGCGTTCCAGGGCCGCGAAGGGCCGCGCGGGGCGTCCGTCCGGGGCGGGTGGCCCGGTCGCGCCGGACTGTGCCATAGCCTTTTCGCGTGAGTACTTCCACCGCCTCTGGGGATCTGGACGCCTGGCGCTCCCTCCCCGCCCTCCAGCAGCCCGAATGGGACGATCCGGACGAGCTCCGCGCGGTCGCGGCCGAACTGGCCGCGCAGCCGCCGCTCGTCTTCGCCGGTGAGTGCGACCAGCTCAAGGAGCGGCTCGCGGACGTGACGCGCGGGCAGGCGTTCGTCCTGCAGGGCGGCGACTGCGCGGAGACGTTCGACGGGTCGAACGCCGACGCCGTGAAGAACAAGCTGAAGACCCTGCTGCAGATGGCGGTCGTGCTCACCTACGCCGCGAGCGTCCCGGTCGTGAAGATCGGCCGAATGGCGGGGCAGTACGCCAAGCCGCGGTCCAAGCCCGTCGAGGTGCGCGGCGGCGTGGAACTGCCCGCCTACCGGGGCGACGCCGTCAACGGGTTCGCGTTCGACGCCGCGTCGCGCCGCAACGACCCGCAGCGGCTGCTGAAGGCGTACCACTGCTCCGCGGTGACGCTGAACCTGTGCCGGGCGTTCACCAAGGGCGGGTACGCCGACCTGCGGCAGGTGCACACCTGGAACCGGGACTTCGTCCAGCAGAGCCCGGCCGGGCGCAGCTACGAGCAGCTGGCGGGCGAGATCGACCGGGCGCTGACGTTCATGAAGGCGTGCGGGGCGAACCCCGACGAGTTCCACGGTGTGGAGTTCTACTCCAGCCACGAGGCGCTGCTGCTGGAGTACGAGCGGGCACTGACCCGGATCGACAGCCTGAGCGGCCGGCCGTACGACGTGTCGGCGCACTTCCTGTGGATCGGCGAGCGGACCCGGCAGCTGGACGGCGCCCACGTGGAGTTCCTCCGGCACATCAGCAACCCGATCGGGGTGAAGCTGGGCCCGACGACGTCGGCCGACGAGGCGCTGGCGCTGATCGACAAGCTGAACCCGGACGGCGAGCCGGGGCGGCTGACATTCGTGACGCGCATGGGCGCGGGCAAGATCCGGGACGCGCTGCCGCCGCTGATCGAGAAGGTGCACCGGAGCGGCGCCCCGGTGGCGTGGGTGTGCGACCCGATGCACGGCAACACGTTCGAGGCGCCGAGCGGGCACAAGACGCGGCGGCTGGACGACGTCCTGGACGAGGTCGCCGGGTTCTTCGAGGTGCACCGGGCGCTCGGCACGCATCCGGGCGGGATCCACATCGAGTTCACCGGCGACGACGTCACCGAGTGCGTCGGCGGCGGGCACGGGCTGGTCGAGGACGATCTGCACCAGCGGTACGAGACGGCGTGCGACCCCCGGCTGAACCGCGGGCAGTCGCTGGACCTGGCGTTCATGGTCGCGGAGCTGTACCGCAAGTCCGTCTGAGTTTCGTGCGGCGCGCGCCCGGCCGTCCCTTCCCGGGATCGCCGGGCGCCGTCGTGCCGGGGTCCGTCAGATGCTGACCTCGGCCCAGACGACCTTGCCGCCGGTGACGGGGTCGGCGCCCCAGGACGTGGCGAAGCGGTCGACGATGAACAGGCCGCGGTGGGACTCGTCCAGGGGGCCGGGGACGGTGAGGCGGGGCAGCTGGGCGGCGCGGTCGCGGACCTCGACGCGGACGCGGCCGGTGCCGCGCAGCAGCCGCAGTTCCAGTGCCGTCCCGGCGTGCCGGACGGCGTTGGCCACCAGCTCGGCCACGATGGCGGTGACGAGCTCCTCGCGTTCCATGAGGGCCCAGGTGCGCATGGTGCGGGCGGCGAGCCGACGCGCGTACTCGACCGCCTCGGTCTGCGGCGCCGCGCGCAGCGTGGTCTCGGTCATCGGGTCGGTCACTCCGCCCGCTCGCCGTTCTGCATCGGGTTCCGCTCCGTCATGTCCGCACTTCCCGTGTGCCGCGCTCCGGCGCGCCGTCGGTGATGCATCGGTCACCGTCCGCCGTCGGACGCCGTTTCCTCCGCCGCGTCTTCCATGAGGAACCGGTCGAGCCCGGTGGTGCGCAGGACGTTCTCGACCCGGCCGTAGGCGCCGGTGACGGTCAGCGTGGCGTTCTGCGCGCGCGCGTGCTTGTACGCGCGGACGAGGACGTTGAGACCGGACGAGTCGCAGAAGTCGACCGCGGCGAGGTCGACCACGACCGCCCGCTCACCCGCGTCCACGAGCTCGGTCAGCCGAGAGCGCAGCTCGTCGGAGGAGTTCAGGTCGATGGAACCGCGCGCGGTGATCGTCGCGCGGCCATCCTTCTGTGTCGTGTGCAAGGCAAGCCCCACGCCACCCCACCTTACCGATCGTTGGTCTCCATCATGACGCCCGCAGAACTATCAGGCAACGTCGTCGTTCGACGGCTCGGGGCCGAAGTCGCGCACCGCGCGCTGGATGCGGGCGGCGACGGCGCCCGCGCTGAGCCCGGTGCAGCCCGCGAGCAGCCGCTCGAGCCCGTTGCCGTCCCCGAGCAGCCGTCCGCCGGAGCGCCGCTCGGTGACGCCGTCGGTCACGCACAGCAGCACCTCCCCGCGGCGGAGTTCGACCGTATCGGTATGGAAGTCCACGTCGTCGAACACCCCCAGCAGCGGCTGCGAGGTGGCCGCCTCGCGCACCTCGCCGCCCGGGTCGAGGATCAGCGGCGGCGGATGCCCGGCGCTGGACAGCCGGATGGTGACGCCGTCGCGGGCGCGGCGGGCGGTGATCTCGCCGTGCAGCAGGGTGAGCAGCCGACCGCGCTCCCCCTCGCCGAGGATGAGCCGGTTGAGCCGGCCGAGCACGTCCGGGACGGACATGTCCTCGGCGGCGAGGATCCGCAGGGCGTGCCGGGCCAGCCCGGTGACGGCGGCGGCCTCCGGTCCGGTGCCGCACACGTCGCCGATCGCGAACCGCCAGCGTCCGGGGGCGACGTCCTCGAGGGCGGGGCCGCCGCCGACGGGGCCGCTCTCGAACACGTCGTAGAAGTCGCCGCCGACCTCGCTGCCCTCGCCCGCGGGCTCGTACACCACGGCGACCTCGAGGCCGGGGATCTCGGGGATGGCGGGCGGCAGGAGGCTGCGCTGCAGGGCGCTGCTCATGGCGGTCTGCGCGGAGAACAGCCGGGCGTTGTCGACGGCGAGCGCGGCGCGGCGGCTGAGCTCCTCGGCGAGTTCGATGGCGCTGCGGGCGAAGCGGTCGCCCGCGGGGCGGCCGATGAGGATGGTGCCGGTGCGGCGCCCGCGCGCGATCAGCGGGAACGCGTAGACCTGGTCGGCGGCGGTGTCGCCGCGGCGGCGCGGACGTCCGCGGGCGCGTCGGCGAAGCCGTGCCAGGGGCCGGGGACGTCCGTGGCCGGGGCGGGCCCGGCCCGGTCGAGGAGGGCGCGCAGCCCGTCGGCGCGGTTCTCGTCGGCGTGCCAGACGTAGGCGAGCCGGGCCGGTTCGGCGTCGGCGACGGTGTAGACGGCGCACCAGGTGGCGAGCCGGGGCACGACGAGCTGCGCGACGAGCGCCATCGTGCGCTCCTGGTCGAGGGTGCCGGCGAGCAGGTCGCTGGCCTCGGCGACGAAGCTGAGCCAGCCGCGCCAGGACCGTTCCAGCTCCCCGACCCGGGCCTTCTCCAGGGAGAGCGACAACTCTTCGGCGAGCCTGCCGGTGCGGATCCCGTCGATCTCGGTGAAGCGGTCCGGGGCCGCGGAGGCGGCGACGAGGAGGCCGGTGAGGCGGCCCTGCGATTCCAGCGGCGCGGCGGTGACCGAGCGGGCCCGCAGGCCGACGCGATCGGGTCGGCGGTTCCGCGGCGACCCAGTGGGATCCGGCGCGGACGGCGGGGGCGAGCCCGGCGACCGACAGCTCGCCGAGGGGCATCTCGGCGGCGGTGCCGGTGGACGCGCCCATGATGAACCGTCCGTCGCGTTCGGTCAGCAGGATGGCGGCGCCTCGGCGCCGAGGGCCTCCCCGACGGCGGCGACGCCGTCCTGCGGGGACTCGACGGCGGCGGGCGAGCGGAGCAGCCGGGCGCCGTCCGCGGGGACCTCCCCGGCGCCCTCGCCCGCGAC
>NZ_MKJY01000253.1 GCF_001942465.1 Actinomadura sp. CNU-125 | reverse complement strand
TGCAGGATGACGTCGACGTCGAACACGAAGTGCCGGTAGTTGCGGGTGGCCTCCTGGTTGGCCTCGTCGGTCATGCCGAGTTCGCCGTCGGTCTCCCCGGCCCGGTCGCGGCCGTACTCGTAGCCGCCGATCCCCTGCGTCGTCGTTTCCCCGGCCTCGCCGCCGCCCTCGGGGCCGACCACGAGCTTGAAGTCCCGGGAGTGGCCCGACTTGGCCTTGTCGGCCTGGCTCTCCTGCGCGTACACCCGTCCCTTGAACCGGGGGTCCTCGGCCGGGCCGACGGGACGCGCGGCGGTGATCTCGATGCCGGCGGTGACGTTCCGCGAACCGACGGGGATCGTGTACCGGTTGTGCAGCAGGTCCCCGATGTACGGACGGATGAGCTCGGGGCTCGTGAAGTGCATGTACCGCTGCCCGGCGACGGTGGTGAAGTCCAGGCCGGGGACGTGCCACGCCCCGGGCTCCGCGAGTGCGGGGCCGGTCGGGCGCCGGTAGGGGGACGCGGGCAGTGCGGCCCAGCGCTCGACGGCGGAGGCGAACGGGACGCCCCACGGGTGCAGGTTCTCGGCAAGGGCCCGCTCCGCCGGGCCGACGTGTCCGGTCGCGGGACGGCCGGGCGTCCACCTGGGGGTGCCGCCGAACGCGGGTGCCGGGGCGGCGGGGGCGTCCAGCGTCGCGACGTGCCCGGGGACCAGGAGCCGGATGTCGCCCGTCACCGCGTTGGGGGCGTCGGGCTCGATGACCGTGTGCGAGATGAAGGGACGGCGCGTGTACCAGCGGTCGCCGGCACGGGGGTCGTTGCCGCCCAGCAGGCGTCCGGTGCCGATGACGGTCTCGCGGATGCCGCGCACGGGCACGTTCAGTAGTTCGGGCGGCTCGGTGCTGACGCCCATCTCGACCTGGAACCGGAGGGGGTGGTGGAACTCGATGGAGCCCTCCCGGGTTCCGGCCCGATGGATGTCGAGCTTGCGGTCGTGCACCTCCTTGCCCTGGGTCGCCTCCCCGGCCGCCTCGCCCTTGATCTCCATGCCGCCGTGCCGGTGGACGCCGTCGGACCCGTAACCGTCGCCGCGGCCGCGGATCTCGAACGTCCCGCCGTACTTGAACGCGGTGCCGACGGACCGGTGGTGCTCGGTCTGCCCCTCGCCGCGCAGCGTCAGCTTCACCTCGGGCCGCGGGAGCTGGCCGGTCGCGGCGCCGAGGTTCGCCGACACCCTGATCCACACGTACCGCGTCCCGCCGAACGGCTGCGGGATCGGGATCCAGCGCTGGACGCCGGAGCCGAGCAGGGCGCCGTGCTGGTTGCGCAGCGCCTCGGGCGAGAACGCCGCCTCGATCTCCCGCGTGAACATGTTCGGCCGGTTGCCGCCGGGGAAGTAACCGCGGACGACGCCCTGCTCCCGGAGCCAGTCCATGATGCGCGGCACGAGTCCCCCGGCGTTCAGGGTCTCCGGATAGGACGAGCCCGCGATCATGCCCGGCGGGACGTGACGCGTCGGCGCGGCCGGCTCGGGCGGGGTCACGCCGGGCGCACTCAGCCCCAGGTCGTGCATCCGCCGTTGCGGGACCATCATCTGCATCCCGTCCGTCACCTGCACGAACCGGGTCTGCCGGTTCCGCCTGCTCCCCTTCCACTGGTGCAGCGTGATCTCGAAAACGGGGTCGGTCTGGAACGTGTGCGCGGTGCCGCCGTAGGTCGCGCGCGTGATGTCGATGTTCCCGTGCAGGTCGGCCGTCTCCGTCTTGCGCTCGGCGGAGACGTTGCTCCCGACCACCAGCTGGACCCGGCCGCCGGGCCCGTGGTGCTCCCCGCCGGACGGCGACCCCTCCGGGGCGCTCGAATGCCCGTCCGCCTCCGACCCGAGCATGAACTGCGGACCGGCGGTGAACGTGTGCGCCCCCTTCACCTTGTGCTCGGTGCCGTGCTTGTGGGTCCGCTGCCCCTGCGCGTACTGCTCGATCTCCGTCTCGCTCGCACCCACGTGCCGTGGCCGCTGCGCGTGCACCTTGATCGTGAACGCCTGCTTGCGCCCGTCCCGGGTCGGCGGCAGGGACTCGGTCCGGCCCGTGCTCCCGGCGAGGCTGGAGAAGAACGCCGCGAGCTGGTCCGGCCGCGTCATGTTCCGGATCGCGGGCGGCCAGTTCGAAGGGTCGTCGACCCAGCTTCGGGGCAGGTCGTTGGCCCGCGCGTACATCTCGGCGGCCGTGCGCGGCAGTTCCGGTATCACCGTGAACGCCGGGTACACGCCCGATGTCCCCGCCCCCGTGAAGTTGACGGTCTCACGGCTCGGCAACCGCGGAACGGTCACCGCGTCGCCCGCGTTCTGCAGCTCCTGAGGGGTGTACGGCCGCGCGGGCCGGTGCTCCCGCGGGACGACGACCCGCCCGGTGACGTCCCCGGGCCGGTCGATCCACCACGTCGTGGCCCGCTCGCCCTCCGGGCGCACGGTGATCTCGTAGACGACGTTGTAGTTGTGCTCGTCCACCATCCCGGTGGTCTCGGTGCGCCGGTACGACTTCGCCGTCCCGCCGAACTCGTTCTTGACCGTGTGGGCGTACTCGCCCTGGAAGCTCCAGGCGCCGAGGATGAACCGCATGTACGGGAGCCGCCCCAGCCGGACGCCGCCGCCCCCGCTCAACTGCACGCCGATCTCGGTGTTGCGGTGCCCGGAGCTCCCGGCCGCCATCATCGCCCGCCCGTTGACGGTCATCTCGTAGCCGTCGCCGCCGATCCGTTCGCCGACGAACCCCTGCACGGAGACGTTGTACCGGCGTCCGCCCAGCGTGATGGTGCGGTCGATCCCGGCCATGACGGCGGGCAGGTCGGCTTCGAGCGCGGGACGGCTGAACCAGGTGGACAGGTCGAGGTCGGCCTGCGCCCAGTCGGCCGGACGCCCACCCGACAGCTCCCCGTGCCGGTCCGCCATGACGGCGCGGATCTGCTGGTGGACGAGCTCGGCCCCCGGCAGCAGGCTCTGCATGCCGAACCCGATGCCCCGCCGCGCCGCCAGCGGCAACGGCTCGTGATGGGCGGGATCGACGGCGACCGGCCGGTCGAGCACGGTCGGCCGCCGGTACGCCGCCTCGGACGGCATCGCGCCCTGCGGCCGCGCCAGCACCGGCACCCGCGGGCCCGGCACCCGCGGCCCGGCCCCGCCCGCGCCCGTCCCCGCCCCGGGTCGCAGGCTCGGTGTCTGCACGGCGCCGGTCAGGTTCTCCTCGAACCCGGCGGCCTCGGCCCGCGGGACACTGACCTCCGCCTCGACGACCACGCTGGTCGGCGGCACGTTGTGCGACGTCGAACGCGTGTCGACGTTGAAGCGCAGCCCCACCCGGTACCTCGACTGCTCACCACCGCGGTTCAGCACCGTGTGCCCGAGCGCCTGCTCGGCGAGCCCGTGCCCGGCCGACCGGGAGAACGGCACCGACAGGCCGCCGCGGAACAGCCCCCGGTCGCCGTCCGCCGGGTGATGCGCGTCGGGGTGCGCGTCCTGCTCGTTGTTGCCGTAGTAGGTGACGGCATAGCCGACGGATGCCTTGCTCTTGCCCTCCTTCGTCGGCTTGGACGTCACACCGCCGCCGGAGTCCTCGCGGATCGCCATCGTCGTGTCGCCGATGTATTGCAGGCTCTCGACCTGCGCACTGATCGCGAAATGCCCGTTGAACCGCCTGACCGGCCCCGCCGCCATCGACACCTTCGCGGTCGGCACCCCGTTGCCGAGCACCAGCCGGCTCCGGTTGCGCACCGACTTCTCGCTGAGATGCCCCCCGATCTCGTCCATCACCTCCTTGACCGCGGCGGGCGGCAGCCCGGCCGCCAGCAGCTGCCGCTGCAGGTCGGCCACGGCGGGGATGGTGTTGACCGCGTTGATCACCTCGGTCGCCGGCGACGGCCGCTGCACGCCCCCCGCACCGGCCGGCGCGGCCGCCGCCGGGGGCGCCGCGGTCGCGGCGAGCGGACGCGGTTCGTTCGCGGCGGTCGAGGGGGCTCGGGGAAGTCGACGGCGAACCGCTGCGGCAACCGCACGTCGTTCGGCCGCTCCACGCCGTCCACGAACACCTTGACGGCCATGCCGGAGTCGAACCGGGTGTTGTTCGCCACGAAGAGCTTGCGGCCCGCGATGAGCGCCCGGTCACCGGCGTGCTCGGCCTTCGTCGACGAGCTCGCCGTGAACGCCGGAAGCCCGGAGATCAGCGTCGCCGCCGCACCCGTGCCGACACCGAAGAACGTCAGGAGCAGCCCGTCGATCCCGTGCGTGGTGTCACCGCCCGTCTTGCCGCCGGACATCATCGAGGCGAAGGAGACCTTGAACTTGCGAATGTCGCCGGTCGGCTGCGTCCCCAGACTCGCGTCCTGCAGGACCGGACGGACCCAGACGAGGTGGCCGTCCACCACGGCCGTCCGTCCGTTCTGGAAGAGGTCCTGCCATTTCGCGATGTCCGCCTCAGCGGTCGCCTCATTGGCGAGCACCCCGCCCACGAGGTTCCGGATGCCGGCGTCCAGCCGCGGGCCGTCCCGGTGCCGTCCGACCGCGTTCCCGATCTGGCCGGTCCAGTCCCGGATCTCCCCCGCGGTCCACCGGTCGACCCTTTCGATCGTCGCCTCGCCCATCGCGTCGACGTCGACGTACCACGGCGGCCGCCGCGCCGGCGGAGCCTCCACCGGCGGCTCCGCCGCAGGCGCGTCGCCACCCGCGGCGGCGTCTCCACCCGCTCCGGCTCCGACGAGGCCACGGACGGAGGCAACGGCACCGACACCCCACTCGGCTCCGACGAAACCACCGACGGAGGCAACGGCACCGAGGCGGGCTCGACCGGATCGGGCTCCGACGAAACCACCGACGGAGGCAACGGCACCGAGGCGGGCTCGATCGGGTCGGGCTCCGGTGGCGCGGGCGGCACGTGCAGGACGCCCTCGCCGGTCACCGGATCGACGACCAGCACGTCCGCGCCGAGCAGCCCGGCGAGGTCGTCGACGAAGGACGGCTCCTCCTCGGCCGACAGCGTCCCCGCCCCCGGCGTCACCAGCGACACCGGCATCCCGGGCGAGTACGCCGGGTTCCCGGTGATCCACGTGACCGTCTCGTCCAGGTCGAGCGGACGGCCGTCCACGGTCAGCGTCCCGGCTCCTGCGTCCAGTTCGCCGTGGACGACGAGGACACCGCCGTTCGGAGGCGCCTCCGCCGGGGGCGTGCCCGGACTGGCGACGGTGTGGCCGGGCCCATGGCGCCTGATCTGCGCTTCCGTGGCGTCCTCCGCCGCGATGGCGGCGCTGATGTCCGCCATCCGGGCGTCGATCTCGGCCTCGGCCACCATGTCCACGAGGGCGTTCACTTCGGCGTCGATGTAGGGGCCGCCCGTGCCGGACGCCTGGGCCGCGAGGGCGGCCTCCAGATCCGCCGTGTAACCGGCCCACGCCTGCCACGCCGCGTCCGCGTCCTCCTGCTGCCGGAAGTAGTGGGCGAGTTCCGGTGTGGCGGCCTGCGGATGCTCCGTCGTGGCGGGCGTGCGCGGCGTGAACCGCCGACCCGTGCCCTCCGCCTCCCGTCCGCGCGGGAAGGGGCGACGGGGCGGTGCCCGGCGCGGGAGCGGCCGGGTCGGTCGAAGTCGTGCCGCGTGGCCCCCCGGACGGCTCCGGCGACCCGGCCCGCGGCAACGCCCCCTCCGAGGCCGGCAATGGCGCCGCCGGTCGCTGCGGCGGCTCGACGGCCGGGGTGAACTCCGGGACGGTCGGCGATGCGGGACGTTCCGGCGGCGTGGGCGGACTCGACGGGGGTTCGGCCTGGGACGCTCGGGGCGCGGCCGGATCGCGGTCCCCGCGCCCGTCGCCGGGTCGGTGACGATCGTCACCGGTCCGCCGAGGCCGGTGGCCAGATCCTCGGCGAACGATGCGATCGCTCGGGGGTTCGACGCGGCGCCCGGAATGAGCAGGTTCACCGGGTCCCCCGGCTCGTAGCCGGTGTTGCGGCCGATCCAACGGCGCGTGTCCGCGGCGTCACGCGGCCGTCCGTCGTCCATCACCAGTGTCCCGGCCCGGGGATCGAAGTCACCGGCGAGCCAGACGGCGGGATCGTCGGGAGGCGGCGGCTGCACGGGCGGGGTTCCGTCCGCCGCGGCGGCGGCCTCGGCCTTGGCGCGATCCTCTTCGAAGGCCGCGATCTGCACGCGTGCGGCGAGATCGTCGACCCGGGCGCCGGTGTTCGAGGATTCGATTCCGGCCGCGTGATCGTCCTGCGCCTGGTCGTAAGCCGCCCAGAGAGCGAGCCGCCGATCCTTCGCCGCCTCCGCGGCGTTCGCCAGCAGGTCACGGTTCAGGGCGGCCTCGCGAGCCGGATCCATCGGCTGCGACCGCTGCCGGGCGTCTCGGTCCGTTCCGTGGAGGCGGGCGGCGCCGCCTCCGCGGGCCGTCCGGTCACGGGCGCGGGCGTGGTGCCGCCCGCCGAACTCTGCGCGGGCGCCGTCGGTGGTGCGGGGGTCGTCTGGCCCGTGGTCGACTGCGGCGACGCGGGTGCTTCCTCCGGCGCGGGCGTGGTCGTGGACGACGCGGGCGCCTTCGGCTTCGTCGACGGTGCCTTGCCCGCCGTCTCGGTGCCCTGGGGTGCGGGCTTCTGCGTGTCGCCGATCGTCCGGCCCTGACCGGTGAAGGCCGACTCCCCGGGCTGGGCGCGGTTGATCGGACGAGCGATGGCGGGAGCCGGCTCTGGAAGGCCGACGTCCACCCGGATGGTCGGTCTCCCGGAACGCGGCGGCGGAGTCTGCTGCTGAACCGGCTGGAGTTCCACCGTGCTCCCGCCAGGGCGGTGGCCGGCGCCTCCGCCGCCCGTCTGTCCGCTGGGCGTCGGGGTCGAGGAACCCGCCCCCTTCGGCGCGACGGTGTCGCCGCCGCGTCCCGGCTTCTGAGTCGTGGCCGAACTCGACGACGTCCGATCCGGCCGCCGCTCGGGCGGGGACTCCAACGGCCCCCGGTCCCCCGCCCCCGCCCGGTCGTGGGCGGCCTGACCCGCGCGGTCGGCCGGTGTCGCGCGGGCGGGTGGCTCCGCGCCGCCCACCGGACGGCCGCCGACCGTCGCCTCCGCCGGGGGCGTGGGGGCGGTCGCGTCGTCACCGAAGGTGAACGTGACGGGCTGGCCGTACTCGACGCGGGCGGGTTCCGGCGGCGGAGACTCGGGGGCATCCGGCAGATCACGCGGCGGCGGCGACCCCGGCGTCACCAGGCCGGCCGGCTCGCCATCACCCGCACGCCGCCCGGGCCCCTCGAACGGCGACCGCTGACCATCCCCGGTGCTCGCGGTGGGATCGTCGGTCGTCCGCTGCACCCCGACCGACACCCTGACGGTGCCGTCCGTCAGCTCGAAGTTCCGCACACCCGGATGCACGATGAACGTGCCGTCCTCCAGCCCACCCGGCCCCACCTGAACGACCTGGCCGTCATGCCAGACATGGGTCCGCCCGGGCAGGTCCTGCGGCAACCCATCAATCGGGACCGTCGGCTCCCGACGAGCGGGCACGACACCCCCGTCCAACGTCCGCCCGGGCCCCTCGAACGGCCTCGTGGGCGGCTCCGGAAGATGCGCCTCCTGAACCTGGACGGTCACACCCGTGACACCCGCGTTGGGAGGAGCCTCATACGACGGCCCGACCAACGCGACATCCGGTTCGGCCGGGACAAAGTCCAGCGTGAGCTGCGTGGTCTGCGTATCGGGACCCTGCACGCCGCCGGGCCCGTCCACAGGCCGACCAGACGTCTCCCCGTCACCGACACGGTGTCCGGTTCCGGTGAAGGACGACTGCGCGGGCGGCGACGCCGGGCGGCGGATGTCCACCTGCACCTCGAAGCCGCCCCCGTCCGACCACCGGGGCAACGGAGGCGCACCGACCGGCGAGGACGAAGACGACGTACTCGAATCCCCAGACGACGATCCCCCCGAGGACGACGACGGACGCACCGGTGACGGCTCGCGCGAACCGCTCCCCGACGACCCCGAACCATGCCTCGCAGGCGCCGAACCACCCTGCACAGGCGCCGAACCGCCCTCCTTCCCGGGCGCCGAACCATCCCTCCCAGGCGCCGAGCCGCCCTTCACGGGCGCCGAGCCCTCCTGCACAGGCGCCGAACCGCCCTCCTTCCCGG
>NZ_MKJY01000252.1 GCF_001942465.1 Actinomadura sp. CNU-125 | reverse complement strand
CCAGGGCCAGCGCGGCCGCCGTCTCGGCCGCCCACCGGCCCCGGCGGCGGGCGTGTTCGCGGCGCCGGGACGGGCGGGGTGCGGCGGCCGGGTCCTGGAGTTCGTGCACGGTGCTCCGCTCGGCGGTCGGGCACCGGGTGGTCCGCCGCGGCCGGGAACGTCGAGCGGGCCGGGCGCAGGGACGGGCGCCGCGCCTGCGGGCGTCCCCGTGCGCCGCCGGTGCGAAGGAATGATCGTCACCGATCGTAACCAAGGCGCCCGGCCGCGCCCCCTGCCGGGGGCGGTGCCGGGGCCGGTGCGGGGGTCAGATCAGGTCGATGAGGTCGGCGATGGAGGCCGCCACCCGGGACGGGCGGAACGGGAACCGGCCGACCTCGTCCTCGCGCGTGACGCCGGTCAGCACCAGGATCGTCTCCAGCCCGGCCTCGACGCCCGCGACGATGTCGGTGTCCATCCGGTCGCCGATCATCGCGGTGGACTCGCTGTGCCCGCCGACGCGGTTCAGCGCCGTCCGCATCATCAGCGGGTTCGGCTTGCCGACGAAGTAGGGTTCCACCTTCGTCGCCCGGGTGATCATCGCGGCGACGGCGCCGCACGCGGGCAGGGAGCCCTCGGGGGACGGGCCGATCGGGTCGGGGTTGGTCGCCACGAACCGGGCGCCGCCCTCGATCAGCCGGATCGCCCGGGTGATCTGCGAGAAGCTGTAGGTGCGGGTCTCCCCCAGCACCACGTAGTCGGGGTCGATGTCGGTCAGCACGAAATCGTTCTCGTGCAGCGCCGTCGTCAGGCCCGCCTCGCCGATCACGTACGCCGAGCCCTGCGGGCGCTGGTCGGCCAGGAACCGCGCGGTCGCCAGCGCCGACGTCCAGATCGACTCGGCGGGCACCCGCAGCCCGAGCGCCGCCAGCCGCGCCGACAGGTCGCGCCGGGTGTAGATGGAGTTGTTGGTCAGGATGAGGAAGGGTTTGCCGGAGGCGGCGAGGCGGTCGACGAACTCCTCCGCGCCGGGGACGGGCCGTCCCTCGTGCACCAGGACCCCGTCCATGTCCGACAACCAGTACTCGATGGGCCCGCGCTCGCTCATGTCCCCATTGTCGCAGGTGGAGATCACCACTGCGGACCTCCGGACCGGCCGCCGGACCGACGGGGGTGCGGGGCGGGCGCGGCGGCGCCGGGGCGCCGGGGCGTTGACCGGGACGTGACGCGGGTCATACATTTCGGGAACGGCGCACCGAACCACGTTCGGCGTCCGGTGCCGGGCGGGGGCGCCGCGACCTGCTGGAGGCGCGAACGTGCAGAGCATCGCCGAGGTCCGGGCGGCCGTGACGGCCCCCGGGCAGCCGTTCGAGATGGACGAGATCGACATCCGCGGGGTGCGGACCCGCGTGTGGAAGCACGCCCCGCCGACGCTGCGGGACGTGCTGGAGGCGTCCCGCGCGCACGGCGACGCCGACTTCATCGTCTACGAGGACGAGCGGCTGACCTTCGCCGGGCACTACGCGCGGGCCGCGGCGTTCGCGCGCGTCCTGGTCGAGCGGTACGGGGTGCGCAAGGGCGACCGGGTCGCGATCGCGATGCGCAACTACCCGCAGTGGGCGGTGGCGTTCTTCGGCGCGGCCGCCGCGGGCGCCGTCGCGGTCCCGCTGAACGCCTGGTGGAGCGCCGCCGAGCTGGAGTACGGGCTGCGCGACAGCGGCGCGAAGGTGCTGGTCGCCGACGAGCAGCGCGCCGCGCGGCTCGCCGGCGTCCTGCCCGGGCTCGGCGCCGCGCTCCTGGTCGCCCGCCCCGGCGGGGCGCTCCCGCCCGGCGCCGCGACTTCGACGCCGCCGTCGACGCGGCCGTGCGGGACGCCGGGGGCGCGGCGTCGTGCACGCCGCCCGCCGTCGGCCTCGGCCCCGAGGACGACGCGACGATCTTCTACACCTCGGGCACCACCGGCCGTCCCAAGGGCGCCCTGGGCACGCACCGCAACATCACCGGGAACATGGTCGGGATCGCCTACGGCATGGCCTCGGCCGGGGTCCGGGCGGGCCGCGAGCTGGCGGAGGTGACGGCGCCGCGGCGGCGCGTGACGCTGCTGAGCGTCCCGCTGTTCCACGCCACCGGCTGCCATTCGGTGCTGGTGTCGGGCGCGGCGCAGGGCGGGACCGTGGTGCTGATGTACAAGTGGGACGCGGGGGCGGCGCTGCGGCTCATCGAGCGGGAGCGGGTCACCGGGTTCGGCGGGGTGCCCACCATGGCCTGGCAGGTGCTGGACTCCCCCGACTTCGACGACTACGACACCTCCAGCCTCACCGGGGTCAGCTACGGCGGCGCGCCGGCGGCGCCCGCGCTGGTCGAGCGGATCCGCGAGCGGCTGCCCGAGCGGGTGCCGGGCAACGGGTACGGGCTGACCGAGACGTCGTCGGTCACCACCTACAACGGCGGCGTCAACTATCTGGAGCGTCCCGGCAGCGTCGGCCCGCCGGTGGCGGTCTGCGACGTGAAGGTCGTCGGGCCGGACGGCGCGGACCTGCCGGCGGGCGAGGTCGGCGAGCTGCTGATCAAGGGCCCCAACATCATCAAGGGGTACTGGAACCGGCCCGAGGAGACCGCCGCCGCGTTCGTGGACGGCTGGTTCCGCAGCGGCGACCTGGCGCGCCTGGACGGCGACGGGTTCGTCTACATCGTCGACCGCGCCAAGGACATGCTGATCCGGGGCGGGGAGAACGTGTACTGCGCGGAGGTCGAGGCGGCCCTGTACGAGCATCCGGCGGTGGCGGACTGCGCGGTGATCGGCGTCCCGCACGACGTGCTGGGCGAGGAGGTCGGCGCGGTGCTGGTGCTGCGGCCCGGGTCGTCGCTGACCGGGCCGCAGGCGCGGGCGTTCCTGCGGGGGCGGATCGCGGCGTTCAAGGTGCCGTCGCACTGGTGGTTCCGCGACGGGGAGCTGCCCCGCAACCCGAGCGGGAAGATCCTCAAGACGCGGCTGCGGGAGGAGCTGCTCGCCGGGCAGGGATAACGCGGCCGGATGAACGATCATGATCGGCGCGGCGGGACCGGCATCCGGGAGATCGACGCGCCGGGGCTGCCGCCCGGCCCCGGTCACAGCCGCGCGGTGTCGTCCGACCTGCCGGGACGGCTGGTGGTCGAGATCGAGGCGACGGCGGTCGTCCCGCCCGGCCCCGCCTGAACCGTCCCGCCCGAACGGCCCGCCGCCCGTCCGGGACGCCCGGACGGGCGGCGCGCGCGTCAGACGTTCACGCCGAAGTCCGAGGCGATGCCGGTCAGGCCGGAGGCGTAGCCCTGGCCGACGGCGCGGAACTTCCACTCCTCGCCGTTGCGGTACAGCTCCCCGAACACCATCGCGGTCTCGGTGGAGGCGTCCTCCGACAGGTCGTAGCGCGCGATCTCGCTGTTGTCGGCCTTGTTCACCACGCGGATGAAGGCGTTGCGGACCTGGCCGAAGTTCTGCTGCCGGTTGTCGGCGTCGTAGATCGACACCGGGAACACGATCTTGCTGACCTCGGCCGGGACGGTGGACAGGCCGACCTGGATCTGCTCGTCGTCGCCCTCGCCCTCGCCGGTGAGGTTGTCGCCGGTGTGCTCGACCGAGCCGTCGGGGCTCTTGAGGTTGTTGAAGAACACGAAGTGCTGGTCCGACAGGACCTTGTTCTCGGCGTTGAGCAGCAGGGCGCTGGCGTCCAGGTCGAAGTCGCTCCCGGTCGTGGTGCGCACGTCCCAGCCCAGACCCACCACCACGGCGGTCAGTCCGGGAGCCTCCTTCGTCAGCGAGACGTTGCCGCCCTTGCTCAGACTGACTCCCACTGTTGCTACCTCCGTATCGATTGCGGGCCGGTCACCCGCGCGGGTCTCCTACGAGAACGGTAGTGACCTCGCGCGGGTTCCCCCGAATCCCGCGCCGACTCGCGGCGTGGCGCGTCCTTTTCTCCCACTTCACCGCCCGATTGCCCGGTATGTCGGGCGGGGGCGGGGGCGGGTCAGCCGGTGAGGAACGCGGCGGGCGCGGTGATCTCGGGGGGCAGGTCGAACGCGGCGGCCAGGTCCCCGGCCCGGGGGGCCAGCTCGTCGCACACGCGGCGCCGCGCCGCCCACACCTCGTCCAGCGCGCCGGGCGGCAGCACGCCCTCGTTGAGCAGGTCGGCGGCGCGGCGGTCGATCCGGTTCAGGGCGTCCAGGGTCAGCACCGGCCGCAGCGCGGCGGGGCCGGTGTCCAGGGCGCGGCAGAGGATCTCCACGGTGATGCGGTCGGCGCAGGCGGCGGCGGTGCGGGCGGCCAGGACGAGGTTGGCGTTCCACGCGGTGAACGGGTCGGCGCCCGCGTCGCGGGCGGCGGCGACGGCCGCGGCGAGGCGGTCGCGCAGCCGCCGCTCGGCCTCCCCCGCCAGCCACCGCCACACCGCCGGGGACGCCGGGTCGCCGCCGTCGGGCGGCCCCGGCACGGCGGGCGGGGGCGTGTAGCGGTCCAGGTCGGCCATCGCGCGGGCGGTGTCGTAAAGGATCAGCTCGTTGTCGCCGCCGGCGTTCATGTAGGCGTGGGTCAGGCCCCGGTAGGCGTTGAGGCGCTCGGCGGCGGCGAAGCCGGGAGCGCCGCTGTGCACGCGGCAGGCCGACACGGTCTCGGCCGCCTGGACGGTCGCGGCCGCCTTCAGCAGCGCCAGGTCCCGGTCGACGGCCGACCAGGGCGCCCACGCGGTGTCGGGCCCGGCGTCCCCCGCGGCGCCGCCCGCGTTCGGCGCCGGGCGCGTCGCGGAGGTGCGGCGGGCCTGGACGTGCGCGGCGACGGCGGTCAGCTCGTACCCCGACGCCAGCGCGCCCAGCACCGCCTCCTGCTGGTTGCGGTAGTCGGTGAGGGCGCGGCGGGGCGCGAGCCGCCCGAGGGTGGCGCGGCCCGCCGAGTGCGCGAGCAGCATCCCGGCGGACGCGCGGGTGACCGCGGCCGACGCGGAGATGACGGCCCGCCACACCGCGGGCGCGATCGCCATCGAGCGGGTGAGCCGCGCGGCGGCGCCGCCCGCGGGGTCGTGGAACGTCCCGTCGGGGGCGATGGCGGCGCCGTCGCGCAGCCACGCCTCGTAGGGGACGCGCAGGCCGTCGAGGCGGACGGCGCCGTAGTCGATCTGCAGGCCGGTCGTCTCGGGCGCGGGGACGATGCGGGCGCCGCCGGCGATGCGGCCTTCCGGGCCGCGCAGCGGCACCATGAACACGAACACGCCGCGTTCCTCTCCGCCGTGTTCGAGGGTGGCGTAGACGGCGGCGGTCTTGGGCAGCGCGGGGTGGGCGGTGTTGGTGGGGAACTTGGCGGCGGCCGCGTCGGGGGTGGTGAGGACGAACCCGCCGGTGGCGGGGTCGTGGCGCGCGATCGTGCGGGGCGACAGGTGGCTGTTGCTGCGGCCGACCTCGGTCATCAGCAGGGTGCCGAACGACTCCATCGACTCCAGCGCGCACCCGCCGAGCCGCCCGCCGCGCCGCCGGGGCCGCCGGGGGCGTCCCGCCCGGCGCCGAACCGCAGGACCGGCCCGTAGGCGAGGGTGTAGTGCAGCATCGTGACGTGGAACAGGGCGGGGTCGGCGATCGCGGCACGTTCCAGCAGCGCGCACAGCAGCGGCGGGTCGTCCAGCAGTTCGGCGCGCGCGGGGCGGCGAGCCCGGCGCGGCGCAGCCGCTCGTAGGTGAGGGCCTGGTGCTCGCGGGCGGTGAGCCCGCCGGGGTAGGAGAAGCAGTCGGCGGGGACGGCCTCGGCGAGCCGCCGCCGGATCTTCTCGTCGCGGGCGCGCCGCGCGCGAACGCCAGGAGGCCGGGATCGGGGACGCCGTGCGCGCTCATCGGCTCCGCCGGGCCGCCGGGGGCCGCCGCGTCGGTGCGGTGGGCGCCGTGCGTGGTGTCGGTCATCGGCGGGGGCTCCCGTCCGGGCGGAGGGTTCGGTGGTCGGAACGGACGGGCCGGTGGCCGGGGCGGGGACCGCGCTGGCGGCGGCTTCCCGGACGGTCCGCGGGGCCGCCGCCGGGGCGGCGGCGCAGGTCGCGCAGCGGGACCAGGACGCGGGCGCCGGGCAGGGTGAGGCGGGCGCACTGGCACAGCGCGTCGCCGGGCCCGGCCTCGGCGAACACGGTCGCGCCCGCGGCGTCCACCCGGCGCAGCGCCTCGGGGAGCCGGACGGGCTTGACGATGCAGTCGGCCAGCGCCCGGTGCAGGTCGTCGTCGTCGCGGTAGGCGCGGCCCCGCACCGGGGAGTGCACCGCGATCTCCAGCGGCCGCTGCGGGAACGCGCGGATCGTCTCATACCACTCGTCGTCGGCGCCGGCCATCGCGGGATGGTGCGACAGGTAGGGCACCGCGAGCCGCACGGCGCGGACGCCGCCGTCGCGGGCGGCGTCCAGGACCTTCTCCAGCCCCGCGTCCGGCCCCGACACGACCGTGACGCTGGGGGCGTTGAGGCAGGCGACGACGACGTCGCGGCGCTCCCGGCGGCGGCGATGCGGCCGCGGGCGCCGTCCTCGCCGGTCTCCAGCAGCGCCATGCCGCCGCCCGCGCCGCGGCGGGCCAGGACGTCCACGAGCGCGACGGCCATCCGGGCGCCGTCGGAGATCGTGAACACCCCCGCCGACACCGTCGCGGCGATCTCGCCGAAGCTCTGCCCGACGGCGACGGCGGGCGCGTCCCGGCGGCGCGCAGCGCGCGGTCGACGGCGACGGACGCGGCGTACCCGCACAGCTGCGCGACGCCGGGCGCGCGGGCCGCGTCGCGGTAGGCGGCGGGGTCGTCCAGCAGGATCCGCCGCAGCGACGGCCACCCGGAGGGGGGCAGGCCCTCCTGGTCGGCGTCCAGGACGTCGGCGACCGCGCGGGCGGCGGCGGGCCCGGCCGCGGCGAGGGCGGGCAGGTCGGGGACGGCGGCCGATCCGGTCCCGGCGAACAGGAAAGCGCACACGTCGTCGGGCTTGAGGTCGGACCCGAGGTCTGCCCCGGGGTCGGGCTTGAGATCGTCGGCCGGGCGGAAAGAGGACGAGGCCACGCGGTGTCTCCTTACCTGGAAGGAAGACTCTCATTTCTTTTCGGATAAGGGCCGCTGAACATCTCGATATAGAACGGAAATCCCGAAATGGGATTATTCACTCATGGGATCGGTCTGGCAACCGTCGGTGGCGCGCCCGGAGCCGTTGATCCGCGGGCGTTCGCGCGCCCGGGCGTCCGGCACGACCGGCCCGGGAACCGCCCCCGGGGAAGCGGGCCGGGGACCGACCCGAGAAGCGAGCCGAGAAGCGAGCCGAGTGACGCCGCGGGCCGGGTGAAGGGCCGGCCGGAGCGATCAGCCGACAACGCGGCGAGAAACGCAGCCGAGAATGCAGCCGACCACGATCACCGGCATCGCGCCGGGTGCGAGGGAGCGACGCATGACCTGGCCGAACCAGCGACCACCGACCGGGCCGCAGGCCCCGCCGCCCACCGGGAGGGAACCGGACGGGCCGGTCCCGCGGGCCCCGGGCTGGGCGATCCGCGGCACCGGTTCGCACCTGCCGGCGCGGCGGGTCCGCAGCGAGGAGGTGTCGCGCTCGCTGGGCCTGGATCCCGGCTGGATCGAGCGCCGCACCGGGATCCGCGAACGCCGCGTCGCCGCGCCGCAGGAGGCGTCCTCGGACCTGGCCGCGCAGGCCGCCCGCCGCGCCATGGCCGACGCCGGGATCCGCCCGGACGACGTCGGCCTGATCGTGCTCGGCACCTCCACGCCCGACGAGTTCGGCCCGTCCACCGCCTGCCGCGTCCAGGCGCTGCTGGGCGCCCGCAACGCCGCCGCGTCGACGTCGCCGCCGCCTGCACCGGCTTCGTGTACGGGCTGCAGGCCGCCGTCGGGTGGCTGGCCACCCAGCGCGGCGCGCCGCCGTGCGCGCTGGTCATCGGCGTGGAGGTGTACTCCAAGTTCCTCGATCCGGCCGACCGCGGGACGGCCGCGCTGTTCGGCGACGGCGCGGCCGCGGCCGTCGTCGGGCCCGTCCCGCTCCCCTACGGGATCGGGCCGGTCACGCTCGGCTCGGACGCACCCGGGCCGGTGACGTGCTGATCCCGGCGGGCGGGGACGCCTTCCTCGACGAGGTCGAGAGCGAGCTCGACCGCCTCATCCAAGAGAACGAGGAACTGCGGGCCAAGCTGG
>NZ_MKJY01000251.1 GCF_001942465.1 Actinomadura sp. CNU-125 | reverse complement strand
GACCGGGGAAGGCCGGGAGCGGCGGCGGGGCCGCGCCCGGTGCGCCCCGCTGGCCCGCGCCGACGAGCCGCTCCTGCGCCGCCCGCGCGGTGGGCCGCCGCGCCGGGTCCTTGTCCAGGCACGCGACGACCAGTTCGCGGATGGGGCTCGTCAGGTCGCCGAGGTCCGGTTCCTCCGTCAGGATCCGGTGCATGACGCGGGCCAGTTCGTCGTTGCCGAACGCCGGACGTCCCGTCGCGGCGAACACCATCGTGGTGCCCCACGCGAACATGTCCACCGCCGGGCCGACCTGGGCGCCGGTGAAGTTCTCGGGCGCCATGTAGGCGGGCGTCCCGACGTTCTGCGTCTCCCCGGCCGCGCCGAGCGCGCGCGACACCCCGAAGTCGATGACGCGCGGACCGTCCGGCCCCATCATCACGTTGTGCGGCTTGAAGTCGCGGTGGACGATCCCGGCCTGGTGGATCGCGGTGAGCGCGGTCAGCGTGCTGATGGCGAGCCGCTCCAGCGCGCCGCCCTTGCGCGGACCCTCCTCGCGCACCACCCGGTGCAGGGACAGACCCGGCACGTACTCGCTGATGATGTACGGCTGGTCGCCCAGCACGTCCGCGTCCAGGACCTGGGCCGTGCAGAATCGGGCGACCCGTTTCGCGACCTCCAACTCCCGGACGAACCGCGCGCGCGCCGAGCCGTCACCTGCGAGGCCACCGTGCAGGAGCTTGATGGCGACATGCTCGGTGGCGGCGGTCGCGCCCTCGGGACGTCCCAGGAAGACGGCGCCCTGCCCGCCCTCGCCGAGTCGGCCGAGGACCTCGTAACCGCCCAGCCGCCGCGGATCCCCCGATTGCAGCGGATGGGCGTCCGGCATCGTTCTGTCCGTCACGCCACTCGCTCCCCCGTCGTTCCGGTCATGTCGGAAAGAGTACGAGCAGACGATGGTACGTCGCCCGGGAAGCGGATGATCGAGGACCCCGGCCGCCCCCGACGGGCGTCCCGGCGGGCGTCCCGGCGGACGTTCCGGTGCGGCTCGGCGCCCGGGGGAAAGCGAACCCCCCCGTGGGTGCTCCCACGGGGGCCGTCGCCTGCTCAGGCCGGGTCGGGCGTCCGCCGCGCGGGGCGGGACTCCGCCCGGCCGGGCTCATCGCCCGGTGGACCCTCCGGGGCGTGGTGTCGTTCGAGGCGCGCGGCGACCGCGAGGGCGCGCAGGGACGTGGACTTGACCGGACGGCGTTCGGCGCTGGGCCGGTGCCTGGGGATGCTGCTGGGCACGAGGACCTCCTGGTGACTGGTATGTGACCTGATACCCGTTTTGCGGGCGTGCGACATTACTTCTAACTGCAAGAACTTCCGAGCTATTCCGGAGTCCGCCTCCCGTCTTCACGACCTCGTCTCGACTACCTAGGTTGTATTCCTAACTAGCTTGCCGTACGGTCTAGATCGTTGAACCGAACCGACCGGAGGCAGTCATGCAGATATCGCCGGACTTCTCGACCGCGGGCCTCGCCCTGGCCGTCCCGCTCCTCGGGTACGTGCTGGCCGAGGGCCTCGTCGGCAAGCGCTCCCACGAGCGCATGCTGCGGGACCGCGACCGGGACCCGAACGCCCTCACCCGGATGTTCCGCGTCTGGATCGCCTGCGCGTGGGCGTCCGCCGCCGCGGCCCTGGCCGTCCTCGCCGTCTCGCCCGGCGCCGTCCCGTCCGACCTGGGCCTGCGCCTGCCCGCCGATCCGTCCACGACCCTCGGGATGGTCGCGGGCGCGACCCTCGTCGTGGCCGTCATCGCCCTGCTCACCCGCAGGAGCGGCGGCCTTCCCGCGCAGCGCGCGCTCCCCGCGCGGCGGGCCCTGGCGGACATGCACCCGCGGACCCCCGCCGAGCGCCGCTGGGCGCTCGCGATGGCGGTGACGGCCGGGGTCTGCGAGGAGATCGTCTACCGCGGCCTGCTCATCGCCCTCGGCGTCGGGGTGCTCGGCCTCGGCGTCGAGACCGCCGCCGCCCTCGCCCTCGCCCTCTTCGTCCTCGGCCACCTCTACCAGGGGCGGCGCGGCATGCTCCTCGTCACCGTCGCCGGGTTCTCCCTCACCTACCTGTACCTGTCGACCGGCAGCCTCGTCCTCCCGATCGCCGTGCACGTCATCGTGGACGTCATGGCCCTCGTCGTCCTGCCGTCCCTGTCCGCCCGCCGCACCGCGCCCGCGGCCGGCTAGGTTGCATCACTACCTGGATTGCGACGAAGATGAACGCCATGGCCGCAGACCGCCGCGCCAGCTGGCTCAAGGGCGTCCTCGACCTGCTGGTCCTCGCCAGCCTCACCGACGGTGAGAGCTACGGCTACGAGATCGCCAAACGGCTCGCCGAGGCCGGGCTCGGGCAGATCAAGGGCGGCACCCTCTACCCGGTGCTGAACCGCCTGGAGGAGGCGGGACTCGTCTCCGCCGAGTTCCGCGTCGCCGACCGCGGCCCCGGCCGCCGCTACTACCACCTGACCGGCGAGGGACGCGCGACGCTCGACCAGCAGTCGAAGCTGTGGCTGGCGTTCGACGAGTCGGTGCGCGGCGTCCTCGCCAGGGGGGCCCGATGACCGCCGCCTACTTCGACGACCTGGCCGCGCGGCTGCGCGCGGCCGGGGTCTCCGCCGACGCGGCGGCGGGCACCGTGGCCGAACTCGCCGCGCACGTCGCCGAGTCCGGCACCGACCCCGAGGACGAGTTCGGCCCCGCCGCCGAGTTCGCCGCCGTCCTGCACCCGTCCGGAGGCGGCGGCGAGCCCGGTCCGTCCGACGAGACGTGGCGCTGGACGGCCGACGCCTTCCAGGACCGGCGCCTGCTCGACCGCTTCGGCGACCAGGGCTGGGAGGTCGAACGCGTCGACTCCGCCGGCCGCTTCGTCAGCCGCCGCGATCCCGAGCGCCCGCAGCGCTGGGACTACCGCCGCGAGACCGTCCTGCCCGGCCGCCGCACCGCCCTCGCCGCCCGCCTCGCCCCGGACGGCTGGGAACCGTGCGGCACCTGGATCTGCTTCGAGTACTTCAAGCGCCCGAAGGCCGCCACGCTCGGCCCGGACGCCGAACTCCCCGCCGCGCCCGCCGCCCCGTCCCGCCGCACGTTCTGGAGCCGTCGCTTCTACGCGTTCCTCGCCGCGTACACGCTCCTCCTCGTCGGCGCGGCGACCGCCTGGCTCGTCCTCGGCGACGCCGACGACCGCGACGGCTTCGGCGGCGGCTTCCTCACCGGCGCCCTCGCCGGAGCCGCCCTCGCCGCCCTCGTCGCCATCGCCTCCACCGTGATCAAACTCCGCCGCCGCCCCTGACCCGCACCCGGGGGGAACGGCGGTTCAGGCGGCGAGCGCGGCGACGGCCCGGCGGGCGGCCCGCTCAACGGCCGCGTCCATGGACGGCACGGCCCGCCCGGCCGCGCCGGGCCGCGTGGCGGCCCCGTGGACGATCTTCAGCGTGACGTTCTCGTGACGGGCCCAGACGGTGGTGAAGGCCCAGTCCGATTGGACGCCGCTCTGGGCGAAGGCTTCCCCGCCGATGCCTGGAACCTCCCGATAGGGGCCGGTTTTGCTTTCGGAAGTGCTGGAGCCCATCGGCGACTCGTCCGAGAGGTTCCGCGTGAGGCCGCGATCGAACTCCATGGCGTCGATCGCCTCTTTCCGGGTGCCGTGGAGGACGGCGGACACCTGCAGGGATCGGTGCCGCGCGGAGCCTCCCGCGTCGCCGTCCCCGCCCGTCCACGCGCAGTAGGCGGTGTCGGCGCCGTCCGACGCCCGGCGCTCCCGGCCGGACTCGGACGCCTCCGCCCGCAGGGCCAGTTCGTCGAACGTCACGGCGGTGACGAGGGCGCAAGGGTCGGGCAACGCGGCGAGCGGCCCGGTTCCCGCGTGCGCGGCGGACGGGACGGACCCCGGTGGCGCGGAGGCCGTCGGGGACGCGGCCGCGCCGTCCGGGGCGGTGGGGTGCCGTCCCGTCCCCGGGTCGCGGAGGCTCGCGAGGCCGAAGACCACGGCCGTCGTGACGAGCGCGGTCCCGGCCGCCGTCGCCGCGTACAGGAGCCATCGGGGGCGTTTTCCGGTATCGGTCACGACATCCCCGTCACTCGTTGTAGCACTGCGGGCATCGCTTCAACCCGTCGACGACCGCGACGGCGATCCGTCCGGCCGTCTCGCGTACCCGATCCGGCGGGATCCCCGTGTCGTCCAAGGGGCGCTCGCCGTCGGCCGTGTAGTCGGCGCCGCCGTAGCGGATCTCGATGAGGACGTTGCGGTAACGGATCCCCGCGGCGGCGCTCGTGAACACGGCACCGTCCTCCGCCTTGCTTCGGACCGTCGCCAGGAATGCCTCGTCTCCGACGCCGTCGAGCGATGTCAGCGGCCCGTACGAGCCGTCCCCGACCGTGGTGTTCGCCCGGCTCTGCACCGTGGACCGTCCACCCGCGAAGTCGCGCGCGGTGCGCGCGGCGCCTCCGTTCGCTTCCGGGCTGATGACCAGCTCCACCGCCAGGTCGCGCGCCTTCTGCACGTCCGAGCCCGGTTGGTCGCCGGACGTCCAGCCGCATCCCGTCCCGACGCCGCTCGATCCGAAGACGCCGTCCGCCACGTTCTCCGTCGGGGCGTGCGTCCCGTTGGGCACGAGTTCGGCGGCCATGGCCCTGGGGACGAGGCCGCAGGGATCGGAGATCCGGGTGAAGACCGCGGGGCGGGGCCGCGACGGCGCGGCGGAGGGCGGCGTGGCCGGCGCCGAAGACGGCTCCTCCCCGTCCCGGTCGACGGCGAGGACCGCGATGCTCGCCCCGCCGACCAGGACGGCCGTCGCCCCGCGGTGATCGCGGCGCCGAGCCATGCCGGACGGCGCCGCCGCGGCTTCGCCGGTGCGTCGGCACGGGTGTCCTCGCGGGTGTCCTCGCGCGCGCTCGTGCCGGTGCCCGGCACCGCGAACCGCGGCGCCGTCCACTCGCGGCCGATGATGTCGGTCGCGCCCGCTGCGCGTCCTCGGTACCGACCAGGTCCCGCAGGACGGCGTCCGCGGTGGGCCTGCCCGCGGGCGTCGGCGCCAGCGCCGCCCGGACGAGCGGAAGCAGGTCCCCGGGGACGCCCGACAGGTCGTGCAGCCCTTCCTGGGCGCGGGCGGCGAGCGTCGCGAGGTTCCCGGTGCCGAAGGGATGCCGTCCCGTCGCCGCGTAGGCGATGAGGGTCCCCCAGGCGAACACGTCGGCGGCCGTGCCGACGCGGCCGTCGAACAGCTGCTCGGGCGCCACCCAGCCCGGGCTCCCGACCACGTTGCCGGTCCGCGTGTGGCGTTCGGCGGCGTCGATGGCGCGGGCGATCCCGAAGTCGATGACGCGGGGACCGGTGGCCGAGAGCAGTACGTTCGCGGGCTTCAGATCGCGATGGACGAGCCGCACGGAGTGGATCGCCGTCAGAGCGGTGGCGACGCCGATGGCGATGCTGCGCAGCCGTCCGGCCGGAACGGCGCCGTGGGCCTTGATGAAGTCGGAGAGGGAGGGGCCCTCGATGTATTCGGTGACGAGATAAGGCATCCCTTGCGTCTCGCCGTGTTCGATGACCCGCGCCGTACAGAACGACGCCACGCGGCGCGCGTTCGTCACTTCGCTCGCAAAGCGCGCGCGGAAAGAGTCCGTTCCCGCGAGTTCCGGACGGATGACCTTGATGGCCACCTTCTGCCCGGCGGTGCTCAGCGCCAGGAAGACGGCGCCCATCCCGCCCTCTCCCAGCTTCCCGAGGACGCGGTAACCGTCGATCACCTCGGGATCGCCGGGAGCCAATGCTCCCGCTCCGGGCGACCACGCCCCTTGCTCCATCCGCACATGCCCCCTATCGCGCGTCCCGTCCGCCGGAAAGCGGCAGAGACTTTACCGAGAGGTGTTCTCCGAGTCATGGCGGGATGTGCGGAATCGGTGTTTTCGGGTGTCCGAATGTGCGGACGGGGGCGTTCAGTCGTGGCCGGACGTCCGGAGGAAGGCGAGCAGCGACTTGTGGCGCTGCCAGTAGTCGGCGGATCGGCCGCCGCCCAGCTGGAACCAGGTGAGGGGCCCCAAGGGGCGGCGGGCGAAGCCGGGCGGGCCGGTGAAGGAGCCGTGGGCGGCGAGGCCGATGGGGGCGGACGGGCCGGCCCAGCGGGGTTCGAGGGCGAGGTCCGGGCGTCCGGGGGCGATGTGGGCCAGGACGGTCGTGGGGGGCGCCTCGTCCGGCAGTTCGCCGATGAGGGACGGAACGTCGTCGACGGGGACGGTCTCGTTCGGCCCGTAGCCGATGGTGAGCGTCGTCGTCTCGGCCACGCCCGAGGACGGTGCGTCGAGCGGCGCGAAGTCCAGGGTCGCGATGGACGGGCGGTCGCCGGCGCCGACGGCGACGAGACGCGTGTCCGGGGCGGTGTGGACGTGGGAGGTCAGTTCCGCGGCGTCCCACGCGTGCCGCAGCGGTTCGGACGTGCCCCAGCCCGCGGGCGGCCGTCCGGTGAACAGGCGCATGAGGTGGTGGAGGTGGGCGCCCAGTGGGTCGTCGGGCGCGTGGGACGCCTTGAGGGTGAGGACGAGCGTCGGGCCGATCGGCGCGGCGAGCGGCGTCCGGTAGGCGGGGGCGTAATCGCGGGCGTCGGGGACGGGCGTGAACGCGGTGCCGTCCCAGCGCATCGGACGTCCCGTCAGGCCCTCGTAGTAGCCGTCGTCGTGCACGATCCACTGCGCGCCGGACGTGGACAGGGGAATCGTGATGCGGCTGTCGGACGGCGTGACGATCTGCAGGGTGCGGCCCGTCGCTTCGCACTCGTGCAGGTATCCGGAGATCGCGTTGCTCAACGGGACGAGCGGACGGTCGCACAGGACGACCATCGCCTCATCGGTGAGGACGTCGGCTCCGCCTACTGTCTGCATCACCGGTTGCTCCACACCGTGCCGTCGTGCTGGGCCGCGAGTTCGTCCGCGCAGTGGCGTGCCGCATCGACGGCTCGGGGCGAGTCGGCGGCGGCGTGGAGCTCCGTCCACCAGACGGGGACGCTCGCCGAAACGCCTAGGAGGCGTTCCACCTCACCTGGGACCGGTACCAAGATCGGGGTGTCGATGCGGACGAGCAATTGGTCCTGGGCGTCGAACACGTAGGCGTCCCTGACGTCGAGGCCCGGGACTTGGACGGCGTCCACGTCGGGCTTGCGCGGAGACAGGACGATCAGTTCGCGGCTCATGCGGCGTCCAGGGAACGCTCGAAGGCGGCGCAGGCGACCTCCACGATCGCCGAGTGTGCTGAGGCGCCGATCCGGTCGGGGACTATCGCTCCGCTCGCCGCCAGGTGCCGGTCGAACGGGACGTGCGCCACGGGAAGGCCGTGCGAGTGCAGTTCTTCCCCGGCCCGTCCCAAGTCCATGTCGGTTTTGGGCTTGTGTGCCACCAGGGCGACGACCGTGCGGGAGAGGACGTGCTCGAAGCCGTTGGCGCCGAACCATTGCAGGGCGGCGCGCGCGCTGAGTGCACCGTCCACGGTGGCGGGTGCGACGAACACCTGGGAATGGGCGCCCGCGAGTATGCCGCGGTGCAGTTCGGTGTCGAGGCCGCTGCCGCAGTCGATGATCACGGCGGCGAAGTGGCGGTTGAGCCGTCCCGTCCCGCGCTGGAACGTGTCGTGCTCCAGTTCGTCGGCGACGGACCCCTGACCTGCGGGGACGACGAACAGGCCCGCGGGCGTCCGCGCGAGGTGCCCGGCGAGCTCGTTCCACGAACCCGGTCTGCCGGCGGCCAGGTGCCGGATCGAGCCGCGTCCGGGAGTGTCCAGGCGCAGCGGCAGCGAACCGAGGCCCGGAGCGGCGTCGATCGCGACGACCCGGTCGTCGCGGTGGCGCTGGACGATCGCCGCGACGAGCGCGGCGACGGTCGACTTGCCCGCGCCGCCGCGGATGCTCGTCACGACGATCCGGCGGCACGACGGCACCGGGACGCCGAGCGGGCGGCGTCGCCCGCCGCGTCGCGCGCCCGTCCGGACGCCGATGCGCCCACGGCCCTGCGGACCGTCCGGCCGAGCCGCCGCGCGGCCCGCTCGCCGTGCGGTCCCCGCCGCGCGGACACCGTCCGCCGCACCGAGCGGCAGGCCCGCGGTGCCGTGCCGTCCGTCCGGTGCCCGGGCGGGGACGGCCGGGGAGCCGTTCGCCG
>NZ_MKJY01000250.1 GCF_001942465.1 Actinomadura sp. CNU-125 | reverse complement strand
GGGGCCGCCGCGGGCCGCGCGCGGGTCGCGCCCGGCGGGCGTCCGGGGTCGAGCCCCAGCACGGACGTCACCGACGACACGGTCGTGACCGGGTCGACGAGCGCGCCGGGTCCGGTGGACGCCCGCGCTCCGGGGGCGGTGGCCGCCGTGGAAACGGCGAGGGCGGCCGTCACCGTGACGGCCACCGGGATCAGTTTGCGCACCAACATGTCGTCTCGTTCCTCTCGCTGCGGCGTACCGCGCGGCGTGCGGCGTACGGCGGCACGATCCGCGACGGCGAGGAGGGACGGCACGTCTGCCGTCCCCTCCGCGTGATCGATCGCTGCGACCCGCGGTCGACGCGACACGGCGCGACCTGGCCGCCCGACGCCCCGCGGTGGCGTAAGGTCGGCCGGTCCGCCGCCGCATCGGCCGCGGATCGTTCAGTCCCGGGTCCGTCCCGGACCGGACGGTGCGGAGCCGCACCGCGCCGTCCCGTCCGCTCCGGCCCCGGTCACTTCGGGCTCGCTCAGGGCGCGACCGGCGAGCGACCTCGACGGGCGCCTGGTCCAGCGGCAGGCTCTTGCCGGCCGTGTCGGTGACCGGCGCGGTCTTCGTCAGCGCCTTCACGAGGCCGCGCAGCATCCCGCCCTTGCGGGTCCGCTCGGCCGGGGCCGCGGCGCGCTCGTTCGCGACCGGCGCGGCGGGCTGCGCGACGGGCGCGGCCGCGCCGACCCGGCCGAGAGCGCCGCCGGCGACCGATCCCACCGTCTCGCCGACCTTGCCGACCTTGCCGGTGACCTCGTCCGTCCCGGGGGCGTGGCCGCCCTTGCGCAGGGTCGGCGGCAGCTCGTGGTCGTCGCCGTCGCCGACGGACGCGCCGCCCTTGCACTGCGCCTTCGACAGGCCCACCACCGCGACGGAGTTCCCGCACACGTTGATCGGCACGGAGATCGGCGCGACGACCTGGTTGCCGCCGAGGATGGAGAAGTTCCCGGCCGTCTTCATGTCGGGCTTGCCGGACCGCTCGTACTCGGACCTGGCGCCGCCCTTGCACTGGGCCTTGGACAGGCCCACCACCGCGACGGAGTTCCCGCACACGTTGATCGGCGCCGAGATGGGCAGGACGATCTGGTTGCCGCCCAGGATCGAGAAGTTCCCGGACGTCTTCATGTCGGCGCCGTGCCCGTGCTTGCCGTGCTTGCCGTGCTTGCCGTGCCCGTGGCCGCGCTCGGTGGACGCGGCGCGGTAGCCGCGGTCGTCGTGGCCGTGACCGTGGCCGTGGCCGTCGTTCTCGAACTCGACCTCGGCGCCGCCCTTGCAGTACGCCTGCGAGAACGCGGCGAGCGCCGCGACGGAGTTGCCGCAGACGTTGACCGGGACGCTGATCGGGGCCACGACCTGGTTGCCGCCGCCGATGGAGAAGTTCCCGGCCGTCTCCATGTCGCCACCGTGGCCGCCGTGCCGCGCGTGCTCGACCTCGGCGCCGCCCTTGGACTGGGCCTGCGAGGCCGCCACGAGCGCCGCGACGGAGTTGCCGCTGACGTCCACGGGGATGGAGATCGGCGCGACGACCTGGTTGCCGCCGAGGACGGAGAAGTTCCCGGCCGTCCGCATGTCGGCGTGGGCGACGGCCCCGGCCGAGCCGAAGCCGGTGCCGACGGCGACCGCCCCGGCCGCGACGAGTGCGGCGCGGCTGGTGTTCTTGGCCCAGTTGCGCATTTGTTGCTCCTGTCTTTTCTTTCGTCGATTCGATGAATCGTTGGATCGGCTGCACGGCATCGTCCGGATGTGCGCAGCGCGCAGCGTCCGAATGAGGCCGATGCTCATTCAGAGAAAGGTTCGAGAGAACGGATCACCGGAACGGTCGTGGTGATCTCGGGCGGCGCGGAAACGGCCGCCGGGGCCCTGCGGCGAGGACGCACGGGGCATACCCGGTACGAAGTACGCGGTACGCGATGCGTGCGGCCGCCGGGCCGGGAAGGGACGTGCTAGTCGGGAACGACGGCCGGACGGCCGGGTGCGGCGATGTCGGTCAGGGACGTGCGGCGGAAGGCGCGCAGGTCCATGCCGAGGGGCGCGGCCGGGTCGGCCGCGGTCGCCAGGTCGGTGAGGGGCCCGAACGGGTGCCCGCCGACGGACGATCCGCTCCGCGGGCTGTCCTGGCCGGGCAGCAGGGGCGGCGTGTCGAGCGGGTCGTGCCCGCCCCGGCACGTGGTGCACGTGTCGGGATCGGGAAGGTCGTCCGGGGAGACGGAACCGGCGAACTGCGCGGGGACGACCTTGCCGTCGCCCACGTGCACGCCCTTGGCCGCGTGTTGCGGCGTCTTCGATCCGCCCTGCCCACCGGACCCGGAACCGGACGCGGTGCCGTCCTGGACGGTGCCGTCCGGCGCGTCGCCCTTCGGCAACCGCACCGGAACCGGAACCTTGACCGGCACCGGGGACGCGTCGCGCACCCCGCCGACGAGCTTGCCGAGGAACTGCCGGCCGGGCTCGTCGCCGCGCTCGCGCACGTTCTGGACGCCGGTGGCGTCTCCGAGCTCACGCAGGGCGCGGACGGCGGTGTCCCCGTCGCGGACGATGTCGCGCCCGCGCTCCCGCAGGTACCCGGCCGGACGTTCGCGCACGTCGCGCACGTCGCCGGTGACGACCTCGGTGGTCTCCCGGGGCGACCAGTTCCACCGCACCTTGAGGTGGCGCAGCGTGGCGAGGCTCGACTCGTTCCGCGTGGACGGGCCGGACGGAGCGGACGGGCGGGACCGGTCGGCCGCCGCCGAGCCCACGAGATCGTGCGGGGCGCCGCTGCGCGACGTCCCGTCGTCGGCCATCGCGGCGCCGTTCAGCGACGCCAGCGCGATCCAGCCCGCGAGGGCGAAACCCGCGACCGCGAGCAGCCGGGCCAGCGAACGCAGGACGTGGACATGCCGATCGCGGAGGCCCCTGGCCTCGCACTCGATCGGTGTCGCGTCCACGTCCGGATCTCCCTCGCCCGCTTCTTCCGGCCCCGTTCGGGACCGGTTCCTGTTCGGTCGAGGACGACCGTAGCACTTTCCCGAGGGCGATCCCGGGACTATTTCAATTTACCTTCGGCGTGTCCCCGAACGATTCTTCGGGCCGCCGCCCGCCTTTTCCCGCACGCGCCCCCGAGCGCCGCACCGCACCGTTCGTCCGCCATTAGTCCGATTCTGGGTGATATGTCGTTACTCGCTCTCGGGACATGTATGCCGAGCGGTATCGACGTGCGTTAGATTCGGCGGACGCCCGTTCCGGCGAGGAGAGCTCCCACGATGACCGACCCCGTCTTCCCCTGCGTCCCCGCACGTGGCCGCGCCCTCCGCGCGCCGCGTCGCCTTGCTCCGGCTGCCCGGGATGCCCGGGAGGTCCGCCCGCCGCCCGCGCCGCCGAACCGTCCGGCGGGTGCATCGGTGCGGCTCGTCGAGGTCCCGCGCACCCGTCCGTCCCCCTGGACCTTCTACGCGCGCTGGGACGTCGCGCCGGGCCGCCCGCCGCTGACCCCGGACGCACCGGCGCCGGCGCCCCCGGGTTCGGGTGCGCCGGCGACGGCTCGGTGGTGCGTCAGGTGCGCAGCGCGTCCGGGCCCGGCACGGAACCCGGACGGCGCAGCGGGGTGCGGCCGCGCGGCGTGGTGCGGATGATGTGGCCGGAGATGCGGCGGGCGGCGAAACCGGAGCCGTGGACGAAACGCATGACCGGCCCGAACGTGGCGGCGGCCGCGAGGCCCGCGAAGTAGAGGCCCGGCATGGACGACTCGAAGTCCCGCGACAGGACGGGCGAGCCGAGCCGCGCGGTGACGCGGGCGCGCAGGTCCGGCGAGAGCATGGTGAGGCGCGTGAGGTCGGGGACGTACCCGGTCGCGGCGATGACGTGCTCGGTCTCGATAACGTCGCGGCGGCCGTGCCGGTCGGTCGTGGTGACGGCGATGCCGTCGCCGCTCTCGATGGACTTCTGCAGATGGACGCCGGTGGTGATGCGGACGCGCTCGTCGCAGCGGTCGCGCAGCCACCAGGCCCCGGCGGGCGGCAGGGTCTCGCGGACGAGCCGCTGCCGCGTCGCCTCGGGCAGGTGCCGGACGAGCCCGGGACGTTCGGCCCACAGCCAGGTGCGGTAGCCGCTGCCGAGGCCGGAGCGGGGGCCGCCGCGGGCCTTCTCGGGCAGCGAGCGGTGCTCGTTCGGGCGCGGGTTCCAGTCGAGGCGGGCGCGGCGGGCCAGCACGTGCGGGCGGGCGCCGATGTCGGCGAGCAGGACGGCGGTCTCCAGCGCGGACTGCCCGGAGCCGACGACGGCGACGTCCTTGCCGCGGAAGAGCCCGAGGTCGTTGTGGTCGCTGGCGTGCGAGACGAGCCACGACGGCATCCCCGAGAGTTCCTCGGGGATGTGCGCGAACGGGCCTACGCCGACGGCGACAACGACCGTCCGGGTGCGGATCTCCTCGCCGTCGGCGAGGTCGACGATGTACCCGGGGCCGCCGCGTTCGACGTTCATGACCTCGCCCGGCGTCGTGCCGGGCGTGCACACGGACGCGAACCAGCGGCCGTAGGCGACGAACGTCTCCAGCGGGATCGGCTGGCCGAAGCGCCAGCCGGGGTTGCGGTCGGTGAACCCCATGCCGGGCTGCGGCGCGCCGAGGCTGGACGCGAACGGCTCGGACTTCAGGAACATGCCGGGCGGCATGCCGACGTCCCAGAACTGCATCGGCGTGCCGATGACGCGGACGTCCAGGCCGATGTTCTGCAGGTGCGCGGCGGTCGACAGCCCGTAGGGTCCGGCGCCGACGATGACGACGTCGCTGGCCGAGTCGCTCATGTGGTTCCCCCGTGGTCGGTTCGTTGGTGGATCAGGGTCGGGACGGACGGTCCCGGCGCGCGGCGCGGAAGTGTTCGGCCGCGCGCAGCGCGCTCTGCCGGCCCATCGCGAAGAAGGGCCGCAGGTCGTCGCCCGCGTACCAGGCGAGTTCGTCGGCGGCGCGCAGCGGGCGGAGGGCCCCCGTGCGCGGTCGCGGGCCGAGCGCCCGCCGGAGGTAGTGGTTCTCCACGAGCAGGTTGCGTCCGATGGACGGCCGGGCGTCCGGGACGGCGCGTCCGGACTGGTCGAGGTGCAGGACGCGGGCGAGGTCGAGGCCCCGCGCGTCGGTGAACAGCCGGAACTGGGCGCCGATGCGCGGGTTGAAGTCGAGGAGCCGGTAGTCGCCGGTGTCCGGGTCGAGGCGGAAGTCGAGGTCGACGAGGCCGCGGCAGCCGAGCAGCCCGACGACGCGGACGGCGTGGTCGTACAGGGCGGGGTTGTCGACCCATTCGCCCGCGACGGTGTGCCCGGCCTGCGGCGGGTGCGCGAGGTGCTTGCGGCCGACGCCGCCGTAGCGGCATTCGCCCGCGGCGTCGAAGTAGCCCTGGAAGAACCAGTCGCCGCCGTCCAGCGGGATGCGCCGCTGCAGGACGAGCGGGCCCGCCTCGTGGTCGGCCGCGCACGCGAACAGCCGGTGCACGTCGGCGGCGTCGTGGACGAGCGTGGTGCTGCGGAGCCCGCGCGGGAGCAGCCAGGGCCGCGCCCATTTCGCGATGACCGGCAGGTCGAGGGACTTGATCGCGTCGTGGACGTCGTCGGCCGTCCGGGGGATGCGGGCCTGCGGGGCGGGGACGTCGTGCTCGGTGCAGGCGGCGAGGAGGCGGGCCTTGTCGGCGACGCGGCGGGGGACGTCCGGGTCCTGCGGGGGGACGGCGAAGCGGGGGGCGAGCGCGTCGGCGTACTCGGCGGCGAGATCGCGCCCGCCCGCGTCGTCCATCGGGAGGAGGAGCGCGGGGCCGCCGGGGATCCGTTCGCCGATCATGCGGAGGTGGCCGAGCAGCGCGGACGGGCGCTGCGCGGGCGGCGCCCACGGGTGCGCGCGGTGCAGGTGCCGGGAGCGGGACACCGGGTTGCGGCGGCCTTCTAGGACGGCGTGGACGGGCACGCCCGCGCGTCCGAGGGAGCGGATCACGCCGAGGGTGCCGTGGTGGAACAGATTGTGGTCGGTGCGCAGCAGCAGGACCGGAAGGCCGGAATCGAGGCGCACGGCAGCCATCCTTGTCACTGGGTAAAATTTTCCATCGGACGCTTTGCTGATTTGTTCGGGTGCCGCTCGGTCGGGCATAAGGATACGCATGCGCGCAACGGATATCCATTCACCCGGACGGCCGTCACGGCGTTTCCGTAAACGACCTATACCGTTCTGCCCGCTCTACGTCACGCTAACCACCGCACTGGCGCTCTGCACGCTCACCGCGTCCACCGTTCCTTTTCCGACATTCCTGCGGGCGCAGTCGTCGGAGACAAAAGAGAAATACGTTCCGCTGGGGGCGTTTCTCGGTTCCGGGCCGGAAGGCGCCCGGCGGATCGCGCGCTTCGCGGACTGGCTCGGCGCCGCGGTGACCGTCGGCCACACCTACCTGCCGGGCGACAGCTGGAAGGCCATCGAGGGCCCGCCGGAGATCATCGGGCCGTGGGCCCGCTGGACGAACGCCGACCCCCGCCGCATGCTGGTGCTCAACGTGCCGATGATGGCGCAGAACGAGAAGCGGGTGCCGCATCCGATCATGTCGCTGCGCCTCTGGCAGGGCGCGGCCGGACGGTACGACGAGCGGTACCGGACGCTCGCGCGGCGGCTCGTCGACGCGGGCGCGGGGGACGCGATCCTCGTCCTCGGCTGGGAGATGAACGGCAACAGCTACAGCGGCCAGTGCGCGCCGAATCCCCCCGCGTGGAAGGCGTACTGGCGCAGCATCGTGGAGGCGATGCGGTCCGTTCGCGGCGCGAAGTTCCGATTCGATTTCACGCCCGCGCGCGGCCGGGACACGATCGAGTGGACGAAGTGCTATCCGGGCGACGACGTCGTGGACATCATCGGTTCCGACACCTACGACCAGCCGAACGGGGCGACGTTCGACGACTATGTGAACGAACCGTACGGGCTGCGGCACCAGGCCGAGTTCGCGGCGGCGCACGGAAAGCCGATCTCGTTCGCGGAATGGGGCCTGTTCCGCAATTCCGACAATCCCGAATACATCCGGGGAATGCATCGCTGGATCATGTCGCACGACGTCGTCTACCAGACGATCACCGACTACTGCCCGCACGGCGTCTGGTCCTGCCCCGAGAACCCGCGCTCGGCGCGCGCCTACCGGGAGCTGTTCGGCGGCGTGCCCGCACCGGCGAAGCCGACGGCGAGGAGCGGCTCGACGCACCGTCCGTCGTCCGGGACCGGCACGGGCGCCGCGGCACCGCGCGTGACCTCGGCCAGCCGGTCGAGCGTCCCGGCCAGGTCGTAGTCCGCCGCGACCTCCGCCGCCTCCCGTCCCTCCTTCTCCGCGATGCCCGGGACGAGCAGCCGCGTCGCGAGCTCCGCGGCGAGCGGCGCGGGCTCGTCCGGCGGGACCAGGGCCCCGGTGCCGGGCCGGACGATCTCGGTGAGGCCGGGCACGCGGGTGCCGATGAGCGGGCGTCCGGTGGCCATCGCCTCCAGCGCGGTCAGCGGGAGCCCCTCCCAGCGGGACGGGAGCGCGACGACGTCGGCGGCGGCGAACCAGTCGCGCGGATCCGCCACCGCGGGGACGAACTGGACGTTACGGGCGCCCGCGGCGCGCAGGCCGTCGAGGTCCTCGCCGTCCCCGACGATCGCGAGCCGCGCGTCCGGGCACTGCGCCAGGACGTCCGGCCACGCCGCGACCAGCACGTCCTGCCCCTTCTGCCGCGTCAGCCGCCCGACGCACACCGCGAGCGGAACCCCCGCAGGCACCCCGACGCGGGCCCGCGCGGCCGTCCGGTCGGCGCCCGACGCGAACGTGAACCGGCTCCGGTCCACGCCGTTGCGGACGAGCCGGTGCGCGCCCCGCACCCCCGCCTGCACGCCCTCGCCCAGCTCGCCCGCGCCGACGTACACCTGCGCCGCCGCGCGCCGCGCCGCGACCCGCTCCCACGCGAGGCTCAGCGCGCGCTGCCGTCCGGTCGCCGCGAGCCACGACCACCCGTGCGGCTGGAAGATCACCGCCGTGCCGCGCGGCGCGCGCAGCAGCCGTCCGGCGAGCCCCGCCTTGGACGAGTGCAGGTGCACGACGTCCGGCCGGAACCCGGCGAACGCGCCGCCGCAGCGCCAGCGCCTCCACCGGCGCGCGCCCCGGGCGCGCGC
>NZ_MKJY01000249.1 GCF_001942465.1 Actinomadura sp. CNU-125 | reverse complement strand
GTGGACGACGGGTTCTTCGACCTGGGCGGCGATTCGATCATCGCGATCCAGCTCGTGTCCCGCGCCCGCCAGGACGGCTTGGCGATCACCCCTCGCGAGGTGTTCCAGCACCAGACCGTTGAGGAACTCGCCGCCGCCGCACGTCCCGTCGACGAAGACGGCCAAGTCGAGGCCGAACCGCCCGGCAGCGGCATCGGACAGGTCCCCGCGACCCCGATCATGCACTGGTTCCGCGAGTTGGACGGTCCGGTCACCGACTACAGCCAGCGCATGCTCCTGCGGGTCCCGCCGAACCTCGACATCGCGAAACTGACCGAGGCCCTGCGGACGGTCCTCGACCACCACGACATGCTCCGCCTCCGCGTGAACACGAGCAGGGGCGGCGGCGACGAGTTCGAGGTCGCCGAGCGGGGGACGGTCGACGCGGCGCCGCTCGTCCGGCGGGTGGACGTCGCCGGACGGGACGGCGGCGGCGCTGCGGGCGGTGCTCGCGCCGCGCGCGCGCCGCGCGCGACCGCCTCGACCCGGCCGCCGGGACGATGGTGCGGCTCGTGTGGTTCGACGCGGGCCCGGAGCGTTCGGGCCGGTTGCTCCTGACCCTCCACCACCTGGTCGTGGACGGCGTGTCGTGGCGGATCCTGCTGCCGACCTGGTCACCGGGTGGGCCGGGGGAGCGCTGGACCCCGTCCCGACGTCGTTCCTTCGGGGCGCAGCGCCTCGCCGCCGAGGCGTCCGACCCGGGCCGGGCCGCCGAGCTGCCGCTGTGGGAGGACGTCCTCGCGACGCCCGACCCGCTGCTCGGCGCGCGCCCCCTGGGCGCCGCCGACACGTTCGGCACCGCCCGCCACCACACGGTGAGCCTGCCCGCCGACGTCACGGGACCGCTGCTCGCCGACGTTCCCGCCGCGTTCCACGGCCGGGTGAACGACGTGCTGCTGACCGGGCTGGCGCTGGCCGTCGCCGAGTGGCGGCGCGACCGGGGCGGGACGGACGAGACGGCGGTGCTCGTCGACCTGGAGGGGCACGGCCGCGAGGAGATCGTCCCCGGCGTGGACCTGTCGCGGACGGTCGGCTGGTTCACCTCGATCTTCCCGGTGCGGATCGACGCCGGACGGGTGGAGGCGTCCGACGTCCGCGCGGGCGGCCATTCGGTCGGGACCGCGCTCAAGCGCGTCAAGGAGCAGCTTCGGGAGATCCCCGACAACGGCATCGGGTACGGGCTGCTGCGGTACCTGAACCCGTCGGGGCGCCTCGCCGGACGGCCGCACCCGCAGGTCGCGTTCAACTACCTCGGCCGGACGGCCGCGCCGGAGGACGCCGACTGGAGCCCGGCCGGCCAGGCCGAGTCGGACGCGCTCGGCGGCGGGCAGGACGACGCGCTCGCGCTCGTCCACGCCGTCGAGGTGAACGCCCACACCCGGGACCTGCCGGACGGCCCGGAGCTGACGGCCACCTGGACGTACGCGGCGAACGTGTTCGACGACGCCGCGATCGCGGACCTCGCGGGGCGCTGGACGGCGGCGCTGCGCGGCCTGGTCGCGCACGTCGTGGACGGTGCCGCGGGCGGCCCGGTCGGCGGGTTCACGCCGTCCGACCTGTCGCTGGTCGACGTCGGCCAGGACGAGATCGACGAACTCGCCGCCGAACTCGACGGCGAGTTCGACGACGAATGGGAGGACGAGTGACGAAGTCGCAGCTAGAGGACATCCTCCCGCTGTCGCCGCTCCAGCAGGGCCTGTTCTTCCACGCGCTCTACGACTCGGGGAACGACGTCTACACGGCGCAGGTGGTGTTCGACCTGCACGGGCCGCTGGACGCCGGCGCGCTGCGGGCGGCCGCGGCGACGCTGCTGCGCCGCCACGCGAACCTGCGGTCCGGGTTCCGGCAGCGCAAGGAGGGTTCGCCGGTGCAGGTCGTGCACCGCGCGGTGAAGGTGCCGTGGCGGGACGCCGACCTGACCGGCCTCCCGGAGGACGAGCGGGAGGCGGAGGCGGCGCGGCTCGCGGACGCCGAGCGGGCGCGGCCGTTCGACATGGCGAAGCCGCCGCTGCTGCGGTTCCTGCTCGTCCGGCTCGCCGACGACGTGCACCGGATGGTGTTCACGAACCACCACATCCTGCTCGACGGCTGGTCCACGCCCGTCCTGCAGACCGAGCTGTTCGCCCTCTACCTGGCGAACGGCGACGACACCGGCATGCCGCGCGTCGCCCCCTACAAGAACTACCTCGCGTGGCTGGCCGCGCAGGACCGCGCGCCGCCGAGGACGCGTGGCGCCGCGCCCTCGACGGGTTCAACGAGCCCGCGCTCGTCGCGCCCGGCGCGTCCGAGCCCGGCGCGGAACCCGTCGGACGGGTGCGGACGCGCCTCACCGAGGATCTGACCGCCGCGCTCAGCGCGCGCGCCCGCACGCAGGGCGTCACCCTCAACACCGTCTTGCAGCTCGCGTGGGGCGTGCTCGTCGGACGCCTCACCGGGAGCACCGACGTCGTGTTCGGCGCCGCCGTGTCCGGACGGCCTCCCGAACTGCAGGGCGTCGAGCAGATGATCGGGCTGTTCATCAACACGCTGCCGATCCGGGTGCGCGTCCGTCCGGCGGACACGGTCGCGGGCGCCCTCGCCCGGCTGCAGGACGAGCAGGCCGCGCTGCTGCCGCACCACCATCTGGGGCTCGCCGACGTGCAGCGGCTCGCGGGCGGCGGTGCGCTGTTCGACACGATGACCGTCCTGGAGAACTACCCGTTCGACCCGGACGCCGCGGGCACCGACCTCGGCGGCCTCACGTTCCGCGACGTGGGCGGCCACGACGCCACGCACTACCCGCTGACGTGCGCGGCCGTCCCCGGGCCGGGCCTGTCCCTGCGCATCGACCACCGCACCGACCTGTTCACCGCCGCGGACGCGCAGCGGCTGATGCGCCGGTTCGTCCGGATCCTCGACGCGATCGCGCACCGGCCCGGCCTGCCGCTCGGGCTCATCGACGTCCTCGACGAGGAGGAGCGCGCGCTCGTCCTGCGCGACTGGCAGGGCCCGGTCACCGGACGGGCGCCCGGCACGATCACCGGCGCGTTCGCCGCGCAGCTCGCCCGCACGCCCGCCGCCGTCGCGGTCCGGGACGCCGCGACGGGCGAGGCGATCACCTACGCGGAACTGGACGAGCGCGCCAACCGGCTCGCGCACCGGCTGATCGGGCTCGGCGTCGGTCGGGAGACGCCCGTCGCCGTCCTGCTGGAGCGGTCCGCCGCCGTGGCCGTCGCGTCCCTCGCCGTCCTGAAGGCGGGCGGCGCCTACGCGCCGATCCACCACGGCTATCCGGCCGAGCGCACCGCGTGGACGGTCGCCGAGATCGCCGCGCCCGTCGTGCTCGTCGACGCGGCGATGCGGGAACGCGTCGCGAACCTGGGCACGTCCGCGCGGATCCTGGACATCGACGACGATCCGGAGACGGACGCGCGGCCCGGCACCGACCCGGGCGTCGCGTGCCATCCCGAGCAGCTCGCGTGCGTGCTGTTCACGTCCGGGTCGACGGGCGTGCCGAAGGGCGCGATGCCGCGGCACCGCGACGTCGTCGACCTCGCCACCGACGGGTGGCTCGGCGGCGGGGCGCACGAGCGGGTGCTGGTCCACTCGCCGCACGCGTTCGACGCGTCCCTCTACGAGCTGTGGACGCCGCTGCTGCACGGCGGCACGGCCGTCGTCGCGCCGCCCGGCCCGCTCGACGGCGCCGCCCTGGAACGGCTCGTCGCGGACGGCGCGCTGACCGGCCTGTTCATCACCACGACGCTGTTCAACCTGGTCGCGGACGAGCGCCCGCACGCGTTCGCGGGGCTGCGCGAGGTGCTGACCGGCGGCGAGATCGGGTCGACGGCCGCGATGCGCCGGGTCCTGGCCGCGTGCCCGGACACGCAGGTCGCCAACATGTACGGGCCGACCGAGGCGACGACGTACACGACCGGCGTCGGGCAGCGCGAAATCCTCGCCGACGCCGCCGAGCGGTCGGCGCCGCTCGGCCGCCCCATCGACGACATGCGCCTGTACGTCCTGGACGCCGGCCTGCGGCCCGTCCCGCCGGGCGTCGTCGGGGAGGCGTACATCGCGGGCGCCGGGGTCGGCCGCGGCTACCTGCGGCGCCCTGCGCTGACCGCCGAACGGTACGTCGCCGACCCCTACGGCGCGCCCGGCGACCGCATGTACCGGACGGGCGACCTGATGCGGTGGCGCACCGACGGCGCCCTCGAATACGTGGACCGCGCCGACGACCAGGTGAAGGTGCGGGGCTTCCGCATCGAGCTCGGCGAGATCGAGGCGGCGATCGCCGCGCACCCCGGCGTCACGCACGTCGCGGTCCTCGCGCGCGAGGACGTCCCGGGCGTGAAGTCGCTCGTCGCGTACGTGATCGCGCCGGGCATGGACGGGACGGACGGGCTGCGGCGGTTCGTCGCCGGGCGGCTCCCCGAGTACATGGTGCCCGCCGCGTTCGTCGTCCTCGACACGTTCCCCGTCGGCCCCAACGGCAAGCTCGACCGCCGCGCCCTGCCAGCCCCCGACCAGGGCGCGGCCGCCGCCGGGCGGGCGCCCGCGACGCCCCGCGGAGGAGCGGCTCGCCGAACTCGTCGCGGGCGTCCTCGACGTGGACCGGGTCGGCGCGGACGTCAGCTTCTTCGAACTCGGCGGCGACAGCATCACCGCGCTGAAGCTCGCCGCCCGCGCCCGCGCGGCCGGGATCGAGCTGACGCCCCGCGACGTGTTCACCCACCAGACCGTCGAGGCGCTCACCCGCGTCGGCGACCCCGAGGACCGGCTCGGCTTCGAGGTCCTGCTGCCGATCCGCGCGTCCGGTTCCCGCCCGCCCGTCTTCTTCGTGCACCCCGCGGGCGGGCTCGCCTGGCCGTACCTGCAGTTCCAGCGGCCCCTCGGCCCCGACCAGCCCGTCTACGGGCTGCAGGCGCGCGCGTTCACGCAGGCGGAACTGCCCGGGTCCGTCGAGGAGATGGCCGCCGACTACATCGCGCAGATCCGCGCCGTCCGGCCGTCCGGCCCCTACCACCTGGTCGGCTGGTCGCTCGGCGGGCTCGTCGCCTACGAGATGGCCGTCCGGCTCCAGGCCGACGGCGAGGAGGTCGGGATGCTCGCGCTCATCGACTCCTACCACGGCCAGGACCTCGACTCCGAGCGCCGCGAGGTGCTGCCCGAGCTGCTGGAGGCCATCGGCGTCGACGAGACGATGGTCGCGTCCGACGGCGCCCCCGACCTCGCGAAGATCATGGCGGTGCTGGCCGAACGCGGCGACGCCCTCGCGACCCTCGGCGAGGACGACCTCGTCAACGTCTACCGCAACTACGAGAACGGGGTGCGGCACGCCGAGAACTACCGGCCCGGCCGCTACACCGGCGACATCGTGTTCTTCACCGCGCTGCGGGGCCGCGCCGCCGACTCGCCCACCGGCCACGGCAACTGGGGCCCGCTCGTCGACGGCGGCATCGAGGACCACCCCGTCGACATCGACCACCACCTGCTGATGGAACCCGGTCCGGCCGCCGAGATCGGCGCCGTGCTGGCCGCCGCGCTCGACAAAATCCACGACGGAAAGGGATGACATGACGAACCCGTTCGAGGACCCGGACGGCACGTACCTCGTGCTCGTCAACGACGAGGGCCAGCACTCGCTGTGGCCGTCGTTCGCGGAGGTCCCGGCAGGCTGGACCGTCGCGAAGGACGAGGACACCCGGCAGGCGTGCCTGGACCACATCAACGAGAACTGGACGGACATGCGGCCCAAGAGCCTCGTCGAGGCCATGGGTGACTAGCACCGTCGAGCCCGTCGAGCCCGTCGAGCCCGTCGAGCCCGTCGAGATCCCCGCGGTCACCGAGTGGACGATGGAGATGCTCGACGCCGCCGACCTGCGGCCCGCGCCGCTGCCCGGCGGCGAGATGACGTTCACGCTGGCCGGAACCCCGTCCGCCGACGTCAACCGGGCCCTGTACGGGCTGGTCGGCGCCCCCGTCTGCTGGACGGACCGGTTCGGCTGGACGTACGCGGACTGGTGCGCCTGGGTGGAGCGGCCCGAGCTGAGCACCTGGCTCGCGATGGCCGAGGGCACCCTCGCCGGGTTCTTCGAGATCGAGGCGCAGCCCGGCGGCGACACCGAGATCCACCTCCTCGGGCTCGGGCCCGCGTTCGTCGGCCGCGGCTACGGCGGCTACCTGGTGGAGCAGTGCGTCCGGCGCGCCTGGCGGCGCGGCGAGCTGTGGGCGCCCGGCGACGTTCCCGCCACCCGCGTATGGCTGCGCACCAGCAGCCTCGACCATCCGAACGCGATGGCGAACTACCGGCGGCGGGGCTTTAAGGTGGCCGCGGAGACCGTTGCCCCCAAGCTCGTCCCCGACCCCCGGACGGCGCCGTGGCCGCTGCCCCGCGACCCGCGCGCCGTCTCCGGCCGGGACGAGGAGGAGTTGATCACGTGAGCTGGTTCCGCTGCGCCGAACCGCGCCCCTGGGCGTCCATGCGGCTCTTCTGCCTGCCGCACGCGGGTGGGTCGGCGGTGTTCTACCGGTCCTGGGCCAAGGAGATCAGCCCCGCCGTCGAGGTGCACGCCGTCCAGTACCCGGGCCGCGCCGACCGGATGGGCGAGCCGCTCGTCTCCGACCCGCACCAGCTCGCGCGGCTGATCGCGGGCGCGCTGGCGCCGCTCGCCGACCGTCCGGCCGCGCTGTTCGGGCACAGCATGGGCGCCGTCGTCGGCTACGAGGTCGCGCGGCTGCTGCAGGAGCGGGGCAGCGCCCCGGTGCACCTGTTCGCGTCCGGCGCCCGGCCGCCCCACGACCGGGGGGACGACCGGGTCGCCGACCGCGACGACGACGGCGTGGTCGCCGAGATGGTGAAGCTCGGCGGCACCGACGCCGAGGCGCTGCGGGATCCGGAGCTGCGCGAACTGGTCATGCCGTACGTCCGCAACGACTTCGCGCTGATCGAGGGGTACGCGCACCGGGACGGTACCCGGCTCACCGTCCCGGTCACGGCGATCGTCGGGGACGACGACCCGCACGTCACCCCGGAGCAGGCCGCCGGGTGGGGCGACGTCACGGACGGCGGTTTCGCCGTCAGGACGCTGCCGGGCGGCCACTTCTACCTGGCCGACCGGCAGCCCGACGTCATCGCCGAGATCCTGCGGACCTTGGAGGTCCCTGCCGTCTGACGGTCACCGGACCGCTCAGTAGACGCTCAGCCCGTAGCGGGACAGCGGCTCGGTCACCGGCTGGAAGAACGTGGTGCCGCCCCACGTGCAGTTGCCGCTGCCGCCCGAGGTGAGCCCCAGCGCGGTCGAACCGGCGAACAGCGAGCCGCCGCTGTCGCCCGGCTCGGCGCACACGGTCGTCCGGATCAGGCCGCTGACGCTGCCCTCCTGGTAGTTGACCGTCTGGTTCAGCGCCGTGACCTGGCCGCGGTGCACGCCGGTGGTGCTGCCGCTGCGGGTGACGGTCTGGCCGACCGTCGCGTTGCCCGCCCGCGTGATGTCCTGCGTGCCGCCGCCGTACAGGTGGACGACGCCCTGGGTGTCCTGCGGCGTCGACGAGTACCGCACGACGCCGTAGTCGTTGCCGGGGAAGCTGCTGGCGGCGTTGCTGCCGAGCGTCCGCCCGCTGCCGTCCGTCCAGGTCGACCCGATCTCGGTGCAGTGCCCGGCGGTCAGGAAGTAGTACGTGCTTCCGCTGCGGACGTGAAGCCGAGCGAGCAGCGGCCGCCGCCCGCGTAGATGGCCTGGCCGCCCTGGGTGAACATGCGGAACTCGCCGGCGACCCGTTCGGTCCGGACGGCCGCGCCGTGCTGGGCCGCCTCGGACTTCACCTTCTTCAGGTCCGCGCCGGTGACGGTGCCGTCCATGCTGAGGACGACCTGGTTGGACGCGGGGTCGATCGCCCACGCGGTGCCCGGGACGGTGGCGTCCCGTTTGAGTTCGGCCATGACGTCCCGCAGGTCCGCGCCGCTGCGCTCGACCGTCCGGGCCTGGGCGCCCGCCGCGCGGACGGTCCGTGCGGCGGCGGAGTCGGTGACGGTGACGACGAGCTCGTTGGTGGACGTGTCGAGGTAGGCGCCCGCGCTGCGGTCGCCGAGCCGGTCGGCGAGCCGTTCGGCGACCTCGCCGGTCCCGGCCCGGGGACGGCGGGGGCGGCGGGTGCCGCGGCGGCCGGCGGGGCGGCGACG
>NZ_MKJY01000248.1 GCF_001942465.1 Actinomadura sp. CNU-125 | reverse complement strand
GCCGCGATGGCGCGGGGCGGGTTCCTCACGGACGCCGCCGGGTTCGACGCCGGGTTCTTCAAGATCCCGCGCCGAGGCGGCCGCGATGGACCCGCAGCAGCGGCTGCTGCTGGAGACGTCGTGGGAGGCGGTCGAGCGGGCCCGCATCGCCCCGGACGCGCTGCGCGGCAGCCGCACGGGCGTGTTCGCGGGGGTGATGGGCAACGACTACGGCGCGCTGCTGGCCGCCCGCGCGCGGCCGGTGTCGCGCACCTGCTGACCGGCAACACCGCGAGCGTCGCGTCGGGCCGGGTCGCCTACGCGCTCGGGCTGGAGGGGCCCGCGGTCACGGTCGACACCGCGTGCTCGTCGTCGCTGGTCGCGGTGCATCTGGCCGCGCAGTCGCTGCGGGCCGGGGAATGCGACCTCGCGCTCGCGGGCGGCGCCACCGTGATCGCCGCGCCGCTGATCTTCGAGGAGTTCGGCCGGCAGGGCGGCCTCGCCGGGGACGGCCGGTGCAAGGCGTTCTCCGCGGCGGCGGACGGGACGGGCTGGGCCGAGGGGGCGGGCGTGCTGCTGCTGGAGCGGCTGTCGGACGCGCGCCGCAACGGCCGTCGCGTCCTCGCGGTGGTGCGGGGCAGCGCGGTCGGCCAGGACGGCGCCAGCAACGGGCTCACCGCCCCGAACGGGCCCGCGCAGGTCCGGGTGGTGCGGCAGGCGCTCGCGTCCGCCGGGCTCGCGCCCGGGGACGTCGACGCGATCGAGGCGCACGGCACCGGCACGCCGCTCGGCGACCCGATCGAGGCGAACGCGCTCGAGACGGTCTTCGGGGCGGGCCGCGAGCGCCCGCTGTGGCTGGGGTCGGTCAAGTCGAACATCGGGCACACGCAGGCCGCGGCGGGCGTCGCCGGGATCATCAAGACGGTCCTGGCGCTGCGGCACCGGCTGCTGCCCCGGACGCTGCACGCCGAGGAGCCGAACGAGCACGTCGACTGGGCCGCCGGGACCGTCCGGCCGCTGACCGAGCCGGTGCCGTGGGAGCCGGGCGACCGGCCGCGGCGGGCGGCGGTGTCGGCGTTCGGGATCGCCGGGACGAACGCGCACGTGATCATCGAGGAGGCGGCCGCCGCGGGCGGCGCCCGGACGCCCGGCCGGAACCGGCGGGCGTCCCGGTGCCGTGGCTGCTGTCGGCGAAGACCGGACCGGCGCTGCGCGAGCAGGCCCGCCGGCTGCTGCGGCTCATGGCGGACGGGCCGGACGTCCGGGACGTCGCGCATTCGCTCGCCGCGACCGCCGCCGCGTCCGGCACCGCGCGGTCCTGCTCGGCCGGTCCCGCGCGGAGCTGGTGGAGGCCGCCGAGGCCTCGCCGCGGGCGAGTCGCGCCGGGCCTGGTCACCGGCACGGCGGGGCCGCGCCGCAAGGTCGCGTTCGTGTTCCCCGACGGGGAACGCGAGCCGGTGTCGCCGGGGGCGCTGCCGGAGGCGTCCGCGCTCTTCCGGGACCGGTTCGCGGCCTGCGCCGCGGCGTTCCCGGACGGCCCCGCCGCGCGGCACATCGCGACCCTGACGCGCTCGCGGACCTGTGGCGGGCGCACGGCGTCCGCCCGCACGCGGTCACCGGGACGGGCACGGGGCTGGTCGCCGCCGCCTGCGCGGCGGGCGACCTCACCGTGGCGGAGGCCGCCGAGCTGGCGGCGTCCGGCGGCGCCGCGCCGGGACGGCCGGGTGCCGAGGAGCTCGCGGAGGGCGGGCATCTGCTCGTCCGGCTGGACGGCGGGGACGGGTTCCTCGCGGCGCTGGCCGGGCTGCACGTGCGGGCGCGGACGCCGCTCGACTGGTCGGCCTGGACGGCGGGCGAGCCGATCGACCTGCCGACCTACCCGTTCGCACACCGCCGGTACTGGCCCGACGCCGAACCGCCGGCCGGCCCGCACGAGGACGGGACGACCGGCGGCGCGGCGGCCGGGGAGCTCACTCCTTCACGGCGCTGACGAACCGTTCGATCTCCGACACCGGCAGGTCGGCGCGGCCGGCCGGGGCGAGGTAGCGGGCCACGAACTCGTCCCGGCCGACCTGCTCGCGTTCCGTCCAGCCGTACTCGGCGAGCAGGGCGGCGACGTTCTCGGGGGCGATGCCGAAGCGCCACGTCCCGCCGGTGCAGAAGTGCCGGTAGACCGGCTCGGCGCCGTACATGGCGTCGCCGTTCACGAAGTCCTCGCGGACGAACGTGAAGATCAGCCGGCTGCCGGGCGCCGCGCCGGACAGGAACCCGAGGGTCGCGCGGACGCCGTCCGCGGCGAGGTACTGGGTGACGGCCTCCCAGACGAACATCGTCGGCTCCCCGATGCGGAAGCCGCGCGCGGCGAGCGCGGGCGCGAGGTCGGCGTCCTCCAGGTCGAGGCCGAGCAGCCGCGCGCGGGCGGGCACCTCGCCGAAGACCGCGCGCAGCCGTTCCCGCTTGTAGTCGGCGTTGACCGGCATGTCGACCTCGAACGCGGTGCCTCCGGCCGGGAGCACCAGCCGGTACGGGCGGGTGTCCAGCCCGGCGCCGAGGAAGACGAACTGCCGGATCCCCGCGTCCAGTGCCTCCCGGACCCGCTCGTCCGCGTACCGCTTGCGGCACAGGATGCAGCCCCAGACGCCGGGCGCGATCCGCTCGTTCTCCCGGAACGTCCGCTCGCGGCGGGACGGCAGCCGGGCCGCGTGGACGGTGAGGCGCTGCCGGGGCGGCAGGAAGCGGACCGCGAGCGGGTCCAGCACCACCCGGCGGCCCGCGGGCTGGTGCTGCTCCACCCCGACGATCAGGACGGGACGGAACGCGGTGCGGACGGCGGCCGGAGCTCGCGCGGACATGGGACCCCCTCGGGAGAGCCGACTCGGATACGGACCCAGGTTTCGCGCACCGGTTCGCGCGGGGGTCGCGTCCCGGTCGAGCCGGGAACGCGAGCACCGCTCAAGTCCACCGCCAGCGGCCGCGGCGAGCATCGGCGTACCCGACGAACGGAGACGGCAATGAGACGGACCGCATATCCGCTGATCGCGCTGGGGGCCGCCGTGACGGTGACGGCCGCGGCGCTGCCCGGCGCGGCGGCGACGCGGCCCGGAGGCGCCCCGGTCGCGCTGTCCGGCCCGAGCCCTTTCGCCTCCTGCGACGCCGACCACGGCGGCGACGCCATCGACCTCAACACCGAGGTCGAACCGTGGCTCGTGGTCAACCCGCGCGACCCGCGCAACATGGTGACGGCGTGGCAGCAGGACCGGCGCGCCCGCGGCAACTCGCGCGGCGTCGTCGTCGCGTCCACCCGCGACGGCGGGCGCACCTGGGACCGCAGTGTGCTGGAGGGCTTCTCGATCTGCTCGGGCGGCACCACGCAGAAGGCGGGCGGCCCGTTCGCCGCGTTCGGCCCGGACGGCGTCGCGTACGTGAGCGCGCCGTCGCTGGAGAACCCGGGCGAGTCGGCGATCCAGGTCGCCCGGTCCGCGGACGGGGGCCGGACGTGGTCGGAGCCCTAGCGTGGTCGTCAGCCACGACATCACCGCGTTCTGGGACGACAAGCCGTCCATCACCGCCCATCCGCGGCGGCCCGGGGTCGTCTACGCCGTGTGGAACCGGCGGAACATGACGTCCGGCGAGCACGAGACGATGCTCGCGGTCAGCACGGACGGGGCGCGCAGCTGGGGCGAGGAGCGGGTGGTCCACCGCTCCGACTGGCCCGAGCAGGGCGCGCTCGGCAACCAGATCGTGGTGCTGCCGGGCGGCACGCTGCTCAACGTGTTCCTGGAGAACGAGTTCCCGATCGGCGGCCCGCCGTGGCCGACGGAGAACCGCGACGAGCGGCTCCGCGTGATCCGTTCGTCCGACGGCGGCGAGAACTGGTCGGAGCCGGTCACCATCAGCACGCACAAGCTGAACGACCCGGTGCTGCCGGACGACGGCCGGGCCGTGTCCGCCAACGGGATCCTGCCCGAGATCGCCGTCGACCCCCGCACCGGGTTCGTCCACGTCGTCTGGGCGGAGAACGGGCTGTCGGAGAGCGCGAGCGCGATCGGGATGTCGTCGTCCCCGGACGGCGGCCGCACCTGGTCCGAGCCGCGGCGGGTCGACCGGACGCCCGAGAGCGGGCGCGGCGGCAACGGGCAGGCGATCCTCCCGCAGGTCGACGTCGCCCCCAACGGCACGATCGCGATCACCTACTACGACTTCCGGGAGAACACCCCGGAGGCCGGCACCCCCACGAGCCTGTGGATGACCACCTGCCGCGGCTGGTGGTGCGCGTGGACGTCGCACGGGTGGCGGGAGCGCAAGCTCGCCGGGCCGTTCGACCTGGAGAAGGCCACCACGTGGGACGGGCAGCCGCTGCTCGGCGGCTACTACGGCCTCGCGAACACCGGGAGCTCGTTCGTGTCGGCGTTCGTCGCGACGAGCGACGACCCCGAGAACAAGCAGGACGTCTATTTCACGCGCACGCCCGCTTCGCCGGGGCGGTGACGGAGAGGAGGTGAGGCCGGAGGCAGGCGAGGGGCGCGGCGGCCGCCCGGAGGGTCACCCGTACAACGGCCGCCGCCCCTTCCGTACCCGGCCGCGCGTCCCCCGGCCGCGCGTTCCGCACAACGGCCGCAACACAGGGAGTCGACCATGACGGACGTGCTGGGCACCGCCGTGCTCATCGGGTCGGGGCTGATCGCGGGCGTGCTGTTCGCCGTCGCGCTCAGCACCGTCCCGGCGCTGATGGCCATGCCGCCGGACCGCTACATCTACACGCACAAGCTGCTCGGCCGGAACTGGGACCCGACCATGCCGATCATCGTGCTCGGCTCCACCGTGCTCGACGGGACGCTCGCCGTCGTCGCGGACGGCGCCGCCCGCTGGGCGTTCCTCGCGGCGGCGGCGCTGCTGTTCGCCGTCTCGGTGGTGTCGCACCTGTGCAACGTGCCGATCAACAAGCAGATGCGGGTGCTGGACCCCGACGCGATGCCCGCCGAGTGGTCCGACCCGCGGCCGCGCTGGCGGTCGTGGCACCTGCTGCGGACGTCCCTGGCGATCGGGGCGCTCGGCCTGAACAGCATCGCGCTCGCCCTCGTGTGATCCGCGTGATCCGCTTGATCCGCGTGAGGGCGCGCGGCGGCGCGCGACAGAGAAGGACGGTGATCCCGTGACAGCGCCCCAACAGGAAACGACCGAAGCCGACGACGCGGACGACGCGGCCCGCTCGGCCGATTCGGCCGATTCGGCCGACTCGATCGACTTCGATCCGTTCGACCCGGCCTACCGGGCCGACCCCTACCCCTACTACCGGCGGCTCCGCGACCGGTCGCCCGTCCACCGCACGCCGCTGGGGCACTGGCTGCTGACCCGGCACGAGGACTGCACCGCGGTGCTGCGGCATCCCGGGTTCGGCCACGGCACCGGGCAGGTGCTCGACCAGAACACCTTCCGCCGCCCCGTGCGGGGACGCGCCCGCCCGTTCATCCTGCTCGACCCGCCGGAGCACACGCGGCTGCGCTCGCTGGTCAACAAGGCGTTCACGCCGCGGCGGGTGGCGCGGCTCGAACCCCGCGTCCGCGAGATCGTCGACGGGATGCTGGACGACCTCATCGACGCCGGCGAGGTCGACTTCATCGACGCGTTCGCCTACCGGCTGCCGGTGAGCGTGATCAGCGAGATGCTGGGCGTCCCGGCCGCCGACCGGGACGCGGTGCGGGAACTGTCCACGCTCGTCGCGCGGGGCGTCGACCCGGACTTCCAGCTCTCCAAGGAGCAGCTGGAGAACCGCGACCGCGCGTTCGCCGAGTTCGACGAGTACTTCCGCGGGCTCCTCGCCGAGCGCCGCGCCCGCCCGTCCGACGACCTGATCAGCGCGCTCGTCCAGGCGGGCGACGGGGCGGAGCGGCTCACCGAGCCGGAGCTGCTCACCACCTGCATCCTGCTGTACGTCGCCGGGCACGAGACGACGATGGACCTGCTCGGCAACGGCCTGCTGGCGCTGCTGCGGCACCCGGCCGAGCTGCGCCGGTTCGGCGCCGACGTCGACGGGCTCGCCGAGTCGGCCGTCGAGGAGTTCCTGCGCTACGACCCGCCCACCCAGCTGTCGCGGCGGACCGCGCTGGCCGACGCCGAGATCGGCGGGCGGCGCATCGCGGCGGGCGAGCAGGTCGTCATCATGCGCGGCGCCGCGAACCGCGACCCGGCGGTGTTCGCCGACCCGGACCGCCTGGACATCGGGCGTCCGGACAACCGGCACCTGGCCTTCGACGGCGGCATCCACTACTGCCTCGGCGCGCCGCTCGCGCGGCTCGAAGGACGGGTCGCGTTCGGCGCGGTGGTGCGCCGCGCGCCGCGCATGGAGCCCGCCTTCACGGAGCTGCGCTACCGCGACAACCTCATCATCCGCGGCCTCGCCGAGCTTCCGGTGCGGCTGCGTTCCTGACGGACGCCCCGGCCCGCCCGGGGTGTCCGCGACGACCCGTTCACGATCATCTGCGAGGGAGCGACCATGCCGTTCGCGGCCATCACCTACGACATCAAGCCCGGATGCGAGGAGGAGATCGCGGAGATCTTCGGCGACTTCAAGAGGGTCCGCAACCCGGCCGTCCGGGACGGCTCCGGGCGGGAGGTGGGCCGTGTCCTCGGCACGGCGCTGTTCATTCGGGACGACACGATGGTCCGGTTCATCCAGTACGAGGGCGGGATCGAGGACGTCGCGCGGTTCATGGCCGCGCAGCCGGGCGTGCGGGAGGTCGAGCGGCGGCTGAAGCCGTACCTGGCGAGCCCGCGCGACACCGACACCGTCGAGGGGTTCGTGGCGACGTTCACCGAGAGCAGCATGCGCTGCATCTCGCAGCTCTTCCCCGAGAGCACGGGCGCGGCCCGCTGAGGCCGCCCCCGCCCACGGGAGCGCCCCGTGGCCCGTCAGGCGGGCCACGGGGCGTTCGCGTGCGCCGGGACGTCCTCAGAACCGCCCGATCTCGACCTGCACCCGCTCGACGGCGCCCTCCGGGCCGTCCTCGGACCGTTCCTCCGGCGGGTCGGGCGGGACGGTCCGCGCCGGCGTCCGCGGCCGCGGCGCGGGCCGCGCGCCGGGCCGGACGTCGATACGCGCGCCGGAACGGCCCGCCTGCGGGAGGCGCTCGGGTCCGGCGATGACCTGCTCCAGCCGTTCGCGGGCGTAGATCCGGCCGAGTTCGGGGAGCGCGTACCGGAGCCCGCCGGCCGGATCGTCCCGGACGATCTGGAGGAAGTGGCTCTCCACCAGGCGGGCCAGCACCGCCTCCGCCGACGCCTGGTCGCGGCCCAGCAGGTCGGCCGCCCAGGACGCGGTGAACGGCCCCGGGGGAAGCAGGGCGAGCAGTTGGAAGACCGAGCGCTCCAGGTCCTCCAGGCGGGCGTAGCCGGCGTCGTAGGCGGCGCGCGGGTCCAGGTCGCCGATGCGCAGCGCGTTGAACCGGTCGGCCGGGTCCGCCAGCTCCTGCGCGAACCGCTCCAGCGGCCGGGCGGGACCGGCCAGCAGCCGGGCCCCGGCGGCGCGCAGCGCCAGCGGCAGGCCCCCGCACATCTCGACGATGCGGACGGCCGCGTCCCGTTCCATCTGGACGCGGCACTCGCCCGCGATCCGGGCGAGGAGCCGCAGCCCGCCCTCCGCGGACAGCTGCTCCAGCAGGAGCGTCGCCGACGAGGGCAGGCCGTGCGCGCGGCCGGTGACGATCGCGGCGCACTCCCGCCCCCACGGGACGAGCGGGATGACCTGACCGGCGGAGGACGCGTCGTCCAGGACGACGAGGACCCGCCGGGAGACGCTCCAGCCGCGGAACTGCTCGACGCGCTCGTCGGCCGTGGCGGCGATCTCGTCGGGCGCGAACCCGACCGCGGTGAGGAACTGGTGGACGACGGTGCCCGCCTCGACCGGCCGGCCGCCGCTCCCGCCGAGCTGCGCGAACAGGACCCCGTCCGGGAAGGACGGCCCGATCCGGTGCGCCAGCCGGATCACGAGCGCGGTCTTGCCGATGCCCGCCATGCCGACGACGGCGGCCACCTGCACCGTCCCGCGGTCGTCCTCGCCGAGGACGGTGTCGGCGAGCCGCTCCAGTTCCTCCTCGCGGCCGGTGAAGTCGTCGATGTCGGGAGGGAGCTGCACGCCGGGCGCACCGGCGGCCGACACGGCGGGCGCGAGCCCGGACGGCGCGGTTCCGGACGGCGCGGTTCCGGACGGCACGAGCCCGGACGGCG
>NZ_MKJY01000247.1 GCF_001942465.1 Actinomadura sp. CNU-125 | reverse complement strand
CGCCGCCCGCCCCGGCGCGCGTCCCGTCCGGACGGCACCGGCCCCGGCACCGGCCGCCGCGCCCGCCGACCAGCTCGCGCTGCGCGGCCGGACCGAGCCGATGTCGCGCATCCGCAAGACGATCGCGCGCCGCATGGTGGAGTCGCTGCAGGTGTCGGCGCAGCTCACCACCGTCGTCGAGGTCGACGTCACCAAGATCGCGCGGCTGCGGCAGCAGGCCAAGGGCGACTTCGAGGCCCGCGAGGGCGTGAAGCTGTCGTTCCTGCCGTTCTTCGCGATGGCGACGGCCGAGGCGCTCAAGGCGCACCCGAAGCTGAACGCCGTCATCAACAGCGAGACCGACGAGGTCACCTACCACGACGTCGAGAACCTCAGCATCGCCGTCGACGTCCCCGAGCGCGGCCTGATGGTCCCGGTCATCGACAACGCCGGCCAGCTCAACCTGGGCGGCCTCGCGCAGCGGATCGCCGACATCGCCGAGCGCACCCGCACCGGCAACCTCAGCCCGGACGAACTGTCCGGCGGGACGTTCACGCTGACCAACACCGGCAGCCGCGGCGCCCTGTTCGACACCCCGATCCTCAACCAGCCGCAGGTCGGCATGCTCGGCACCGGCGCCGTCGTCAAGCGCCCCGCCGTCATCGACGACCCCGAACTGGGCGAGGTCATCGCCGTCCGGTCCATGGTCTACCTGGCCCTGACCTACGACCACCGGCTCATCGACGGCGCCGACGCCGCCCGCTTCCTGGGCACCATCAAGCACCGTCTGGAAGAGGGCAACTTCGAGGCCGAACTCGGCCTCTGAGCCGCCTCTGAGTCGCTGTCAACCCCCCGTCGTCCACCCGGACGGCGGGGGTTCGGCGCGTTCCGCTCAAGATTCGTCAAAGTCGCGATCGGCGAACCGCGGTGGCCGTACGGTGACAACGACGTCGAACGGTTTTGCAGAAGGGCACAGGGAGGGCGCATGAGCACCGATGGGCAGCCGCACATCCTCGCGATCGGCGGCGGGTCGTTCGTCCCGGACGGGCGTGAGGGGCTCGCGCCGAGCCCGCTGCTGCGGTACGCGGCCGACCTCACCGGGCAGGACCGGCCCCGGGTGTGCTTCCTCACCACCGCGCTCGGGGACGCCGCCGAGTACGTCTCCCGGTTCTACTCCGCGTTCGCCGCGCTGGACGCCGAGGTCAGCCACCTGGCGCTGTTCCCGATGCCGAACGTGGCCGACATGCGGGCGCACCTGCTCACCCAGGACCTCGTGTACGTGTCGGGCGGCAGCGTCGCGAACCTGCTGGCCCTGTGGCGGTTGCACGGGGTCGACGAGATCCTGCGGGAGGCGTGGGAGGCGGGCGTCGTCCTGTCCGGGCAGAGCGCGGGCGCCCTGTGCTGGCACGTCGGCGGCAACACCGACTCGTTCGGTCCGCAGTTGCGGCCGCTGACCGACGGTCTCGGGTTCCTGCCGTACTCCTGCGGCGTGCATTACGACAGCGACCCGCAGCGCCGCCCGCTGCTGCAGCAGCTCGTGGGCGAGGGCACCCTGCCGGGCGGGTACGCGGCGGACGAGTCGGTGGCCCTGCACTACGTGGGCACCGAGTTCGTCCAGGCCGTGTCGTTCCGGCAGGAGGCGGGCGCGTACCGGGTTGAACCGGACGGTCCCGGCACCGCGAAGGAGACGCGTCTGGAGCCCCGCCTGCTCGCCGCCCTCTGACGGGCGGTCAGGAGGCGATCATCACCTTGTAGACGGCTTGGCCCTCGTCGGCGGCCGCGCGGAAGAACCCGGTGAGCGCGCGGTAGGCGGGGGCGAGCACCTCGTCGCGGGCGGCGGCGTCGAGCGCGGCCGCGTCCTGGACGCCCGCCGCGTGCATCGCGGCGGGGTCGAAGCGGGCGGCGACGTCGGCGAACGGCGTCGCGGCCAGGTGGTCGGCGGCGGGCTTGACGCGGTCCGGGGCCAGGTAGATGACGTCCATGCCCAGTTCGTCGGTGCCGTCCTCGGTGAGCAGCCGGCCGCCGCACACCACGTCCGCCTCGGGCTGGCGGCCGTCCCACGCGTCGCCCGTCAGCAGGTAGTGCACCGCCTGCCAGGCGCCGCCGAGGTCGACCAGGACGGACGCGGCACGGCGGCGCCATTCGCGGTCGCCGAACACGTGGCGGGCGATCCGGCCGGGGTCCGACTCCCCCTCCAGCACCGGCGGCACCCTGAGGTACGACATTGCCAGACCCACTGTGCTCCTCCTGCCACACCGCTCGATGACCGTTACGACTCTTCGTGACGACAGGGAGCCACCCTAGGGACGTCCGGGGAAAGAGATGACCGAAACCCGCGAATCCGCGACGCCCCGCCGGTAACGTCACTCGTTCGAGATCACCCCGATACGGCATTGAGCCCGCAGGGGCCCGAGCGCGCCCGCACGGTGTGCCGATACCCGGAACCGCGACGTAGGCTGAACGGGTGACGACGGTGACACCTGAGGGGCGCAAGCTCCTGCGCATTGAGGCACGCAACAGCCAGACCCCGATCGAGCGCAAGCCGGAGTGGATCAAGACCCGGCTGAAGATGGGCCCGCAGTACAGGGAGCTCATCGGGCTGGTGAAGTCCGAGGGGCTGCACACGGTCTGCCAGGAAGCGGCCTGTCCCAACATCTTCGAATGCTGGGAAGACCGCGAGGCCACGTTCCTCATCGGCGGTGAGCAGTGCACCCGGCGTTGCGACTTCTGCAACATCGACACGGGCAAGCCCGCCGACTTCGACCGCGACGAGCCGCGCCGCGTCGCCGAGTCGGTCCAGGCGATGGGGCTGAAGTACGCGACCGTCACCGGCGTCGCCCGCGACGACCTTGAGGACGGCGGCGCCTGGCTGTACGCCGAGACGGTGCGGCGGATCCACGCGGCCGTCCCCGGCTGCGGCGTCGAGCTGCTGATCCCCGACTTCAACGCGGTGCCCGAGCAGCTCGCCGAGGTGTTCTCGTCGCGGCCCGAGGTCCTCGCGCACAATGTGGAGACCGTCCCGCGGATCTTCAAGCGGATCCGGCCCGGTTTCCGTTACGAGCGCTCCCTCGAAGTGATCACCAAGGCCCGCGAGGACGGGCTGGTCACCAAGTCGAACCTGATCCTCGGCATGGGCGAGACCCGCGAGGAGATCTCCGCGGCGCTGCGCGATCTGCACGAGGCGGGTTGCGAACTGATCACGATCACGCAGTACCTGCGCCCGTCCCCGCGGCACCACCCGGTCGAGCGGTGGGTGAAGCCGGAGGAGTTCGTCGAGCTGTCGGACGAGGCCAAGGAGATCGGGTTCGCGGGCGTGATGTCCGGTCCGCTCGTCCGGTCCAGCTACCGTGCCGGACGCCTCTACAAGCAGGCCGTCGAGGCCCGGGAATCCTGACGCGCACACCGTTCGGGGACGAATCGCCTGTCCGGTGACGACCCCGACCCGACTATCCTTGGAACCATGTCGAAAAAGCCCGCCGACGGAGGCCAGGAGCGTCCGGGCCGCCTCAAGCAGATCCGCATGGTCGCCCAGGTCCTGCACCAGGCGAACCCGAAGGCCCTCCCGATCGTCTTCGCCTCGGCGATCGGGACGCTGGCCGTCCTCGTCGTCATCGGGCTGATCTTCGGCCAGCTGTGGTTCTTCATCCCGCTGGGCATCCTCGCCGGCTTCGCGGTCGGCATGATCGTGTTCGGCCAGCTGGCGCAGCGCGCCCAGTACAAGGTGATCGCCGGGCAGCCGGGCGCGGCGGCCGCGATCCTGAACAACATGCGCGGCGGCTGGACGGTGACCGAGGCGGTCAGCGGCAACCGCAACCTCGACATGGTGCACCGCGCGGTCGGGCGGCCGGGCGTCGTGCTGGTCTCCGAGGGGCCCCGCAACCGGGTCGGGCATCTGCTCGGCGCGGAGAAGAAGCGGATCTCGCGCGCGGCCCAGCAGGTCCCCATCTACGACGTCCAGGTGGGCGACGACGAGGGCCAGATCCCGGTCGACAAGCTGCAGCGCCACCTGATGAAGCTGCCGCGCAACCTCACCAAGGGGCAGGTCGCGGAGCTGAACGACCGGCTGCAGGCGCTGCCCCGCAACATGCAGATGCCGAAGGGGCCGATCCCGAAGGGCGCGAAGATGCCCAAGGGCCCCAAGCCGCGGATGCGGTGACGGAACGACGAAGCGCCCCCTCCCGACGGGAGGGGGCGCTTTCGCGTGTCCGGGTCAGATGTTGACGACGGCGGTGTTGGCCGCCCGGTCGTGCAGCCCGCGGTAGTCGCGGTCCCACAGCAGGGCCGGGATGACGACGATCAGCAGCAGCGTCCGGGCGAGGCCCCAGCCGAGCCCGACGGGACGCCCGTCCAGCCGGGCGACGCGGATCCCGCACAGCCGCTTGCCGATCGTGGTGCCGAGCAGCGCGGTCAGCAGCCACGCCTGGACGGCGAACACGACGAGCGTCCAGGTGCTGCGTTCCGGCGGGCCCCAGTCGAGCGAGCGCGCCAGCAGGCTCGCGACCAGCATCGACAGGCCCCAGTCGACGAACAGCGCGGCGATCCTGCGGCCGTAGCTCGCGACGGCGCCGCTGCCGCTCTCCGGAAAACCGAACCGTTCCCCGGGCTGCCCGAGGTCGACTCCTGCCGCGCGCGCGCCGCCCAGCCACGTCTGCGTCCAGCGCGGGCCCTTGCCACTGCTCATGCCCCTACGCTATCCGCTCCCCCGGCGCGTTCCGACGGGCCCTTCCCGCTGACGTGCCCGTACAGGAAGGAGGGCTCGCGTAACACGGCCGAAACATACGGGACACGGCCGGGAAACGGCGGCTGCCTAACCTCTTGGATAGCCAAGGAGTGCCGAGGAGGCCGGATGTTCAGCAGCGCCGAAGAGGTTCTGAGCTATATCAGGAACGAGGGCGTACGGTTCGTCGACTGCCGGTTCGTCGACCTGCCGGGCAAGATGCAGCACCTCACGTTCCCCGTCGAGCGTTTCGACGAGAGCATCTTCACCGAGGGCCTGATGTTCGACGGTTCGTCCGTCCGCGGGTTCCAGGAGATCCACGAGTCGGACATGTTGCTGCTGCCCGACCCGGCGACCGCGGTGCTGGACCCGTTCCGGCAGCACAAGACGCTGAACCTGAACTTCTTCGTGCACGACCCGCTGACCGGGGAGCCCTACAGCCGCGACCCCCGCAACGTCGCGAAGAAGGCCCAGGACTACCTGCGCGGTTCCGGCATCGCCGACACCTGCTACTTCGGTCCCGAGGCCGAGTTCTACATCTTCGACGACGTCCGCTTCCAGACGTCGCCGAACGCCGGTTTCTACCACCTGGACTCGATCGAGGGCGCGTGGAACACCGGCCGCGAGGAGCCGGGCGGCAACCTCGGCGCCAAGCCGGGCTACAAGGGCGGCTACTTCCCCGTCCCGCCGATGGACCACTACACCGACCTTCGCTCCGAGATGTCGGCGCAGCTCCTCAACGTCGGCCTGAACGTCGAGCTGCACCACCACGAGGTCGGCACGGCGGGCCAGTCGGAGATCGGCGTCAAGTTCGACACGCTGCTGAAGTCCGCGGACAACCTCCTGCTCTACAAGTACGTGGTGAAGAGCGTCGCGCGCGCCGCGGGCAAGACCGTCACGTTCATGCCCAAGCCGATCTTCGGCGACAACGGGTCCGGCATGCACTGCCACCAGTCGCTGTGGAAGGACGGCTCGCCGCTGTTCTACGACGAGGTCGGCTACGCGGGCCTGTCCGACAACGCCCGGTACTACATCGGCGGCCTGCTCAAGCACGCGCCGTCCCTGCTGGCCTTCACGAACCCGACGGTGAACTCCTACCACCGGCTCGTGCCGGGGTACGAGGCCCCGGTCAACCTCGTGTACTCGCAGCGGAACCGGTCCGCGTGCATCCGCATCCCGATCACCGGCTCGAACCCGAAGGCCAAGCGCGTCGAGTTCCGCGTCCCGGACCCGTCCTGCAACCCGTACCTGGCCTTCTCGGCGATGCTGATGGCCGGCCTGGACGGCATCAAGAACAAGATCGAGCCCGCCGAGCCGGTCGACAAGGACCTCTACGAGCTGCCGCCCGAGGAGGCCCGCGCGATCCCGCAGGTCCCCGGCTCGCTGCCGGAGGTCCTCGCGGCGCTGGAGGCCGACCACGACTACCTGCTCGAAGGCGGCGTCTTCACCCAGGACCTCATCGAGACCTGGATCGCGATGAAGAACGAGTACGAGATCGACCCGATCCGGCTCCGCCCCCACCCCCACGAGTTCGAGATGTACTACGACATCTAAGCGGCATCGGGGGCGCGTCGACGGGGCACTACGTCGACGCGCCCCCCGCCTCGTTCCGCCCCGGTTCCGTATCGGACGGGGATCTGGGCGGGGTGTCGTACAAGGTTTGACCTTCGGCCTGTTCCGCGTGGCCCCGGCGGGTTTCCGCCGGGGCCGCGCGGCGTTGTGCGGGCCCGGGACGCGGCGCGCCGCGCCCGGCGTAGGGCGACTACCGCCCGGAGTCGTAGTCCGGGTGGACGAAAATCAACCGAAAAGCCCTGATGAACTCCGTCTGAAGACCGGACCCGGCGCCGGTGTCGTACTACTCAGGTCTGAGCCGAAGACCGTTCCTTGCGGTGATCACATATCGCGGTCGCCGGAGAAGGATGGAAGTCATGGCCCAGATCGCCCCCCCGGCTCCGCGCCGCGCCCCGGCCCACCCGGCCCCGCGCGGCGAGCAGCGAAGGGCGGCCGCAGCGCCGCGGCACAGGGTGTTCACCGTACCCCCGGTGTGGCGTGAGTTGTTGCTGATCGTCCTCTTCTACACCGGTTACTCGCTCACGCGCATCGTCCTGGTCCAGGACGGCACCGCGCCCGCGTTCGCCCACGCGGACCAGATCCTGCGGCTGGAGGGCGCGCTCGGCATCGATGTCGAACTGTCGCTCAACCAGGCGCTGCTGGAGGTGCCGTGGCTGGCGCGCGCCGCGAACTTCTTCTACGCGACGATGCACTTCGCGGTGACGCTCGGCATGGTGGTGTGGCTCTACCTGCGCCGCCCGCGCGACTACCGCTGGCTCCGGACGTCCCTCATGATCGCGACCGGGGCGGCGGTGCTCGGTTTCTGGCTGTTCCCGCTGGCGCCGCCGCGGTTCCTTTCCGAGGCGGGGTTCGTCGACCCGGTGACGGCGCTGCAGTCGTTCGGCCTGTACGCGAGCGACGCGTCGGCCACGATGACGAACCAGTACGCGGCGATGCCGTCGATGCACGCGGGATGGGCGCTGTGGTGCGGGTTCGTCCTGGTGCGGCTGACGAGCCGGTGGTGGCTGAAGGCGCTGGGCGTGCTGTACCCGACGACGACCACGCTGGTGATCATCGCGACGGCGAACCACTACGTGCTGGACGCGGTCGCGGGGTTCGGGGTGGTCGCGGGGGCGCTGGCGCTGTCGTGGCTGCTGTACGTGCGGCGCCCGCGGCCGCTGCTGGACGGCGCGGACCGGCTCGTCCGGCGGTTCTCGCCCGGCGCGGTGGCCGTTCCGGCGCCGCGTCCCGCCCCGGCCGACCGTCCGGAGCCGGTGGCCGCGGGCCGCTCCGCGTAGCGGGTCACTCCTCGTAACCGTAGAAGACCCGCTCGACGACGGCGCGGGCGCGGCGGGTGCAGCGGCGGTGGTCCTCCAGCAGGTCGCCCGCGGTGGCGTGGCCGAGGACGCGGGCGACGGCGCTGCGGTCGCTGCGGTTGTCGGTGGGCAGCATGTCCGACGCCCGGCCGCGGACGAGCATGACGGCGCCGCGGATGCGGGTCGCGAGCTTCCACGCGGCGGCGAGCACCTCGGCGTCGTCCGGGTCGAGCAGCCCGGCGCGGGCGGCGGCGTCGAGCGCGGCGAGGGTGCGGGTGGTGCGCAGTTCGGGGATCTCGTGGGCGTGCCGCAGCTGGATGAGCTGGGCGACCCATTCGACGTCCGACAGGCCGCCGGGGCCGAGTTTGGTGTGCAGGCGCGGGTCGGCGCCGCGCGGTAGCCGTTCGGACTCCATCCGCGCCTTCAGGCGGCGGATCTGCCGGACGGCGTCGTCGGCGATGCCGCCGGGCGGGCGGCGGATCGGGTCGATCAGGGCGCGGAACCGGTCGCACAGGCCGGGGTCGCCGATGATCGGGTCGGCGCGCAGCAGCGCCTGCGTCTCCCACGGTTCGGACCAGCGGGCGTAGTAGGCGGCGTAGGACGCCAGGGTGCGGACGAGCGGGCCGCGGCGCCCCTCGGGGCGCAGGTCGGGGTC
>NZ_MKJY01000246.1 GCF_001942465.1 Actinomadura sp. CNU-125 | reverse complement strand
GGGATGCTGAACCACCTCTGGGCGAAGATCATCGACCTGGGCATGACGGACGCCGACACGGTCGCGTTCACCGCCCCGCTCGGCTTCGACATCTCGATCTGGCAGATGCTGGCCCCGCTGCTGCTCGGCGGCCGCGTCGAGATCGTCGCCGACGGCGTCGCGCACGACGCGCCCGCGTTCGCCCGGCTGGTGGACGAGCGCGCCGTCACGGTCGTCGAGCTGGTCCCGACGATGGTGCGGCACCTGCTGGACGACCTGCCGGAACGCCTCGACGGGCCGCCGTTCCCGGGCCTGCGGTGGATGATCGCGACCGGCGAGGAGCTGCCCGCCGAGCTGTCCCGCCGCTGGCTCGAAGCCGTCCCGCACGCCCGGCTGCTCAACGCCTACGGCCCCACCGAGTGCTCCGACGACGTCACCCACCACACGGTCACGGCCGCGGACCTGGAGCTGCTCCGCCTGCCCATCGGCACCCCGGTCGTGAACGCGCGCCTGTACGTCCTGCGGTCCCTGGACGACGGGACGTGGGCGGCGTGCGACATCGGCGAGACCGGCGAGCTGTTCGTCGGCGGCGTCGTCGTCGGGCGCGGCTACCTCGGCGACCCCGACCGGACGCGCGAAGCGTTCTACCGGGACCCGTTCGGCGAGTCGCCGACCGGCCGCCTCTACCGGACGGGCGACGCGGTGCGGCTGCTGCGCGCGGGCGCGGGCGGCGCGGACCGGCCCACCCTGCAGTACCTGGGCCGCGTCGACCGGCAGGTGAAGATCTCCGGGGTGCGGATGGAGCTGGGGGAGATCGAGGCGGTGCTGCAGCGGCACCCGTCGGTGGGCGCGGCGGCGGTGGTCGTGCACGAGTATCCGGCCAGGTAGCCGAGGGTGCGCCGCCGCGCAAGTTAACGGTCGGTAATCGCATTGACCGGATTCGGTTGCCAACCTTTGTCACCCGGCGAGCGTCCGCGCCGTGCCCTGGCCTCCCCCACCCGTGTCCTTTTGTCACTCCTGTGAGCAATATTCGAGGTCAAGTTCTACTTTCGAGGGGATTGCGAGGGCTGTGATGCGGCTGCTTGACTGTGGCCCCGCTACTCCTGAGTAGGGCATGGGTCGCGGGAGGTCCACCGGGGCGGAAAGCGACGGCGCTCCGTATCAGTGGGATCACGAGGCGCAGTCCGGGGGCGCGGCCGGCGCGCTTCCAATGCGACTCGGGGAAAGGGGACGGGGTCAGCAGTATCAGTTCTGTGGTCATTCGCTCTGGTTTTCCGGCCGTCGGTTCCGGTGCCGTTAGGCGACCGCTGCCGGGCACTATGCAAACCCCTTCCGACCGGGAAAGTACCGCTTGATGTCGCCCTCCGAGTACGTTCCTCTCTCCACCGCACAGCAGAGTGTCTGGTACGCGCAGAAACTGGCGCCGGAAACGCCGATCCACATCGCGCAGTACATCGAGATCGAGGGCCCGGTCGATCACGAGCTGTTCGACCGGGTGGCGCGCACCGCCGCGCACGAGTCCCTCGCGATGAACGCGCGGCTGGCCGAGACGGACGGAACCGCGCGGCAACTCCTCGACCCCGGCGCGAGCGTGTCGATGCCGCTCGTCGACCTGTCCGCCGAACCCGACCCGGACGCCGCCGCGCGCGCGTGGATGCGGGCCCGGATGGCCGAACCGCTGCCCCCGGACGCCGACCGGCTGTTCGTCACCGCCCTCCTGCGGCTGTCCCCGGACCTGCACCGCTGGTTCATCCGCGCGCACCACACGATCCTGGACGCCTACAGCGGCGCGCTGATCAGCCGCCGCGCCGCCGAGGTCTACACGCTGATGGCGGGCGCGGCGAGTACGTCCCGGCCGAGCTGGGCGACTACCGGGCGGTCCTCGCCGCCGAGGCGGAGTACCGGACGTCGGAGAAGTTCGAGCGGGACCGCGCCTACTGGACGGGACGGTTCGCCGACCGTCCGGTGGCGGTGTCGCTGTCGGACGAGACGGCCGAGCCGACCGCCGACTACCGCAGCGAGACCGCCGTGATCCCGCCCGCCGAGTCCGCGGGGCTGGCGGCGGGCGCGCGGCGGCTGCGCACCGCGACGCAGGGCCTGGCGATCGCCGCGACCGCCGCGTACCTGGCGCGGATGACCGGGACCGAGGACGTCATCCTCGGCCTGGCCGTCTCGGGCCGCACGTCGCGGGCGGCGATGGAGACGCCCGCGATGCTGTCGACGGTCCTGCCGCTGCGGGTGACGGTCCGCCCGGACATGACGGTGGAGGAACTCGTCCGGACGGTGACGCGGGCGAGCGCGCAGGCGCTGCGGCACCAGCGCTACCGCCGCGAGGACCTGCTGCGCGACCTGAAGCTGCTCGGCGAGCGCCGCCGCCTGCACGGGCCGGTCATCAACATCATGGCGTTCGACTACCGGCTCGACTTCGCGGGCCTGCCCGCGCGGACGCACGCGATCACGACCGGCCCGATCGACGACCTGGCGATCAACATCTACGACAACTTCGACGGCACCGGGCTCCGCGTCGACTTCGACGCCCACCCCGACCTCTACACGGGCGACCAGGTCTCCGCCCACCTGCGGCGGTACGTCCGGTTCCTGAACACGCTCGGCGCCGCCGACCCGTCCACGCCGCTGCGCGAGGTGGGCCTGCTGGACGCCGCCGAGCGCTCCCGCGTGCTGGACGAGTGGAACGACACGGCGCTGCCCGTCGAACCGTCCGTCGTCCCCGCGCTGTTCGAGGCGCAGGCCGCCCGCACCCCGGACGCGCCCGCCGTCGTGCACGCCGGCACGACCCTCACCTACCGCGAGCTGGACCGGCGCGCGACCGCCTCGCCCACCGCCTGATCGGCCGCGGCGTCGGCCCCGAGGACTTCGTCGCCGTCGCCCTCCCGCGCGACGAGAACCTGATCGTCGCGGTCCTCGCCGTGCTGAAGGCGGGCGCCGCCTACCAGCCGATCGACCTGGCCCACCCGGCGGACCGCATCGCGTTCATGCTGGCCGACGCGTCCCCCGCCTGCGTCATCACGACCTCGGACGCCGACCTCCCCGGCACGACCCCCCGACTCGAACTCGACGCGCCGCCCCGCACCGACCACCCCACCGGGAACCCGACCGACGCCGACCGGGTCCGGCCGCTCGAACCCGGCAACGCCGCCTACGTCATCTACACGTCGGGGTCGACCGGACGCCCGAAGGGCGTCGTCGTCTCGCACGCCGGGGCCGTCGACCTGTGCGCGTGGGCGAAGCGGGACTTCGGGCCCGACCGGCTCGCCCGCGTGCTGTTCTCCACGTCGCTGAACTTCGACGTGTCGGTGTTCGAGTGGCTGGCGCCGCTGACGATGGGCGGCCGCATCGAGGTCGTCCGCGACCTGCTGGAGATCGCGGAGCGCGGCGGCTGGTCCGGGACGCTGATCAGCGGCGTGCCGTCGGCGATGTCCGCGCTGCTCGCGACGGGCACGGCGGCGCTGGACGCGGGCGACGTCGTCCTCGCGGGGGAGGCGCTGCCCGCCCGGCTCGTCCGGGACCTGCGGGCCCTCATGCCGGACGCCCGCATCGCCAACATCTACGGCCCCACCGAGGCGACCGTCTACGCGACGGCCTGGTTCGACGACGGCAACGCCGCCGGGCACGCCCCGATCGGCGGCCCGATCGCCAACACCCGCGCCTACGTGCTGGACGCGTCGCTCGAACCCGTCCCGGTGGGCGTGCCGGGCGAGCTGTACCTGGCGGGCGCGGGCGTGGTCCGCGGCTACCTGGACCGCTCCGCGCTCACCGCCGAGCGGTTCGTCGCCTGCCCGTTCGGGACGCCCGGCGAGCGCATGTACCGGACGGGCGACCTCGCCCGCTGGAACGCCGCCGGGCAGATCGAGTACCTCGGCCGCCTCGACCACCAGGTGAAGATCCGCGGTTTCCGCATCGAGCCCGGCGAGATCGAGACCGCGCTCGTCCGGCACCCCGCGGTCGGCCAGGCCGTGGTGGTGCCCCGGGAGGACCTGCCCGGCAATCCGCGGCTGGTCGTGTACGTGGTGCCCGCCGCGGGCGCGGCCGGGACGCTCGACCCCGACGAACTGCGCCGCTTCGCCGGGGAGACGCTGCCCGCGTACATGGTCCCGGCGGCGGTGGTGCCGCTGGACGCGCTGCCGCTGAACCCCAGCGGCAAGCTCGACCGGGCGGCGCTGCCCGCCCCCGACTTCGCGGCGCGCACGACGGGGCGCGAGCCGCGCACCCCCGCCGAGAAGCTGCTGGCGGACCTGTTCGCCGAGGTGCTGGGCGTCGCTCGGGTCGGGATCGACGACGGGTTCTTCGACCTCGGCGGCGACTCGATCATCGCGATGCGGCTGGTGTCGCAGGCCCGGCGGGCCGGTCTGGCGCTGTCCCCGCGGCAGGTGTTCCGCCACCCGACCGTGGAGTCCCTCGCCCAGGTCGCGCTGCCCGCGGACGCGGCCGCGCGGACGGCGCGGCCGAGGAGCCCGGCGCGGGCGTCGGCGAGTTCCCCGCCACGCCGATCATGCGGTGGCTGCGGGACCTCGGCGGCCCCGCCGACGCGTTCAGCCAGAGCGTCCTGCTGCGCACCCCGCCGGACCTGGGCGTCGACCGGCTGACGGGCGCGCTGCAGGCGGTCCTGGACCATCACGACGCGCTCCGCATGAGCCTGCCCGCCGACGGCGAGCCGCGCATCGCCCCGCCGGGGACGGTCGACGCCGCCGCGTGCGTCCACCGGGTCGACGTCGCCGGAGCGGGCGACGCGGCCATGGCGGAGACCGCCGCCGAGCAGGCCGCCATCGCCCGCGAGCAGTTGGACCCGGCTGCCGGGACGATGGTGCGGCTCGTCTGGCTGGACGCCGGTGCGGGCGCGCGGGGCCGCCTCCTGGTCGTCCTGCACCACCTGGTCGTCGACGGCGTGTCGTGGCGGATCCTGCTGCCCGATCTCGTCACCGCCTGGGCGGCGTGCTCCACCGGCGCGCCCGTGCGGCTGGACCCGGTCGGCACGTCCTTCCGCGGGTGGGCGGGGCGGCTGGCCGAGGACGCCCGCACCGGACGCCGCGCCGCCGAACTCGACCTGTGGACCGAGACGCTGCGGACCGACGACCCGCTGCTCGGGAAGCGTCCGCTGGACCGGGCCGAGGACACCCGCGGCACGGCCGGGAACCTGACCCTGGAACTCGACGAGGCCGCCACGTCCGCGCTGCTGACCGCCGTGCCCGCCGCGTTCCACGGCCGGGTGAACGACGTCCTGCTCGCGGGCCTCGCGCTCGCCGTGTCGGAGTGGCGGAGCCGCCGCGGCGTCCCGTCCCGGGACTCGGCCGTGCTGGTGGACGTCGAAGGCCACGGCCGCGAGGAGTCGGCGGGCGGCGACGGGACGGACCTGTCGCGCACCGTCGGCTGGTTCACCAGCATGTTCCCCGTCCGGCTCGACGCGGGCGGCGCCGCGTGGGACGACGTCCGCGCGGGCGGCCCGCGGCGGCTCCGCCGTCCGCGACGTCAAGGAACGGCTCCGGTCGCTGCCGGACAACGGCATCGGCTACGGCCTGCTGCGCCACCTGAACGCCGCGACCGGGCCGGAACTCGCCGCGCTGCCCGCGCCGCAGATCCTCGTCAACTACCTCGGCCGGGTCGAGGCCGCGGACGGCGACTGGAGCATCGCCGCCGAGGCGGGCGCCCTGGACGGCGGCGCGGAGGCCGCCATGCCGCTGGCCCACACCGTCGCGATCGACGCGATCGTCCGGGACTCGGCCGCCGGGCCCCGACTGTCGGCCACCTGGACGTGGGCGGCGCGGATCCTGGACGGCGCGGACGTCCGCGAACTGGCCGACGCCTGGTTCGAGGCGCTGCGGGGCATCGCCGCGCACGTCGCGGCGGGCGGCGGCGGGCACACGCCGTCCGACTTCCCGCTGGTCCCGCTGACCCGGGCCCAGGTCGGGGAGGCGGAGGAGGCCCAGCCGGGGCTCGCGGACATCTGGCCGCTCGCCCCGCTCCAGCAGGGCTTCTTCTTCCACGCGCTGCTCGACTCCGGCTCCGACGTCTACACCGCCCAGCTCGTCCTCGACTTCGCCGGACCGCTGGACGTCGCCGCGCTGCGCGCCGCCGGGCAGGCGCTGGTCGACCGGCACCCGGGCCTGCGGGCGGCGTTCGTCCAGACCGGCGACGGCGACCCCCTGCAGATCGTGCTCGGCGCGGCGGCGGCGCCCTGGCAGGAGATCGACCTGCACGGCGCGTCCGACGCGGAGGTCCGGCGGGTCACCGCGGCCGAGCGGGCCCGCCCGTTCGCGCTCGACCGTCCGCCGCTGCTGCGCTTCGCGCTGCTCGCGCTCGGGCCCGGCCGGCACCGCCTGCTGCTCACCACCCACCACATCCTGCTCGACGGCTGGTCCGTCCCGGTGCTGGCCGCCGAACTGCTCGCCCTGTACTCCGGGCAGCGGCCGCCGCGCACCGCGCCGTACAAGGAGCACCTGGCCTGGCTGGACGCGCAGGACGGCGACGCCGCCCGGGACGCGTGGCGGGCCGCGCTCGCGGGGATCGACGGGCCGACGCTGCTGGCCCCGGCCGCCGCCGACCGTCCGCCGGTGCTCCCCGAGCACGTCGTCCTCGACCTGCCCGACGAGCCGACCGCGTGGGCGCGGCGGCACGGGCTGACCCCCAACACCGTCGTCCAGGGGCTGTGGGGGCTGCTGCTGGCGCGCCTCACCGGCCGCGACGACGTGGTGTTCGGCGCCACCGTCTCCGGCAGGCCGCCGGAGCTGAGCGGCGCCGAGCAGATGGTCGGACTGTTCATCAACACGCTGCCGGTCCGGGTCCGGCTGCGCGAGACCGAGACGCTGACCGAGACCCTCACCCGCCTCCAGGACGAGCAGTCCGGGCTGTTCGCGCACCACCACCTCGGGCTCGGCGAGATCCAGCGGGCGGCGGGCACCGGCCCGCTCTTCGACACCATGACCGTGTTCGAGAATTACCCGCTCGACGCGTCGCTGCTCGAAGCCGCGGTCGACGCGTCCGGCTGGTGGACGCCGACCTGATCGACGCCACCCACTACCCGCTGACACTGCTCGCCGTGCCGGGCGAGCGGCTCCGCCTTCGGCTGGAGTACCGGCCCGACGTCTTCGACCGCGCCACCGCTGAACGGCTGACCGCGCTGCTGGACGGGCTGGTGCGGACCCTCGTCGCCGACCCGGACCGTCCGGTCGGCGACGTCGACTGCCGGACGCCGACGATGTGCGGGGCGCCCTGGCCGGGCTCGGCGGCGCCGGATCCCCGGACGCGCCCCGCCGGGGCGCCGCCCCCGCCGCCGGCCGTCGGCTCGTCGCCTACGTCGTCGCCGCCCCCGGCACGACCGCCGACCCCGCCGAACTGCGCGCCCACGTCCGGGAGAACCTCCCCGAGTCGATGGTGCCCGCCGTCGTGGTGGTCCTGGACGAGCTGCCGCTCACCCCCAACGGGAAGGTCGACACCAAGGCGCTGCCCAAGCCGGAACTCGCCGGCCCCGGCACCGCCTACCGGGCCCCGCGCGACGCCCGCGAGACCGCGGTCGCCGGGATCGTCGCCGACCTGCTCGGCATCGCCGCGCCCGGCATCGACGACGACTTCTTCGAACTCGGCGGCGACTCCCTCGTCGCCATGCGGGTCGCGACCCGGATCCGCCGGATCCTCGGGGTCGAACTGCCCGTGCGGGCCCTGTTCGAGGCGCCCACCGTCGCCGGGATCGCCGCCCGGGTCGCCGCCCTGGACGGGGCGGCCGCCGGACGCCCGGCACTGGAACCCCGCGAACGTCCCGACGTGCTGCCGCCCTCCTACGCGCAGCAGCGGCTCTGGTTCCTCAACCGCTTCGAGGGCCCGTCGGCGACCTACAACCTGCCGGTCGCGCTGCGCATCCGCGGCCCCCTGGACGAGGCCGCGCTGCGCGCCGCCGTCGGCGACCTCGTCGCCCGGCACGAGTCGCTCCGCACGATCCTGCCCGACCACGGCGGCCGCGCCCGCCAGCTCGTCCTCGACCCGGCCGCCGCGCGCCCCGAACTCGACGTCGTCGACACGACCGAGGCGGAACTGCCGCTGCGGCTCGCCATGGCCGTCGACCACGCCTTCGACATCTCCGCCGAACCGCCCCTGCGCACCGCCCTGTTCCGGATCTCCCCGGACGAGCACGTGGCGCTGCTGCTCATGCACCACAGCGGCGGCGACGGCTGGTCGATGGCCCCGCTCGCCCGCGACGTCATCCACGCCTACGCGTCCCGGGCCGAGGGCCGCGCGCCCG
>NZ_MKJY01000245.1 GCF_001942465.1 Actinomadura sp. CNU-125 | reverse complement strand
GGCCCGCCGCGAGCACCGCCCACGCCGGGAACCGGCGGGCGGCGAGCCCCGCGAACGGCCACCGCGAGCACCAGCGCGGGCAGGGCGAGGCCGGTGGCGCGCAGCAGCTCGGCGACCTGCGCGTCGGCGAGGCCGAGGGCGGCCGCGGCGTCCGGGACGACGTCCGCGGTGGCGTCGGGCACGGCCAGCACGCTCGCGGGGACCGCGGCGACGACGGCCAGCACGGCCGTGAGCGACGCGACCCGTTCGCGTGGCGCGGGGATGGATTGTGCGGGCAGGGACACGCCTCCTCCTCGGAGTCGTCATCCGCCGCGCATGATTTCCCGAAAGAGAAAGATGTCGGAATTGGGGGGTGAAGTGTCCGGGGAATTCGGCGGAAAGGAACGATGCCGTCCCGCAGAATTTAGCGTGCCGCGGCGCTCTGCGCCTTGCGTCCCAGCCAAATCGCCGTCGCCCACAGCGCCCCGAAAATGGCGCCGAGCCCGAACATCGCCGGCACCATGAACCCGGTCGCGATGATGACGACCTGGAGTGCGCTGCCCACCGCGACCGCCCACGGGAACCGCAGCAGCCCGGTCACCACCAGGCAGATCACCGCGAGCCCGCCGCACACCCACGCGGCCGTCGCGCCCGGCACGTCCATCACCGCGACCGCCACCGGGGCGGCCAGCCCGATGATCAGCGCCTCGCACGTCAGTACCGCGGACAGCAAACTCCGCACCGGATTTTTCGGCCGTCCGGAACTCTGTCGCGTTTCGCCCGAAACTTCGTCCGCCATGACGCTCAACGGCCCTCCCCCACGCGCAGCAGCGTTCTCGCGTCGCCGGCCGTCACCACCGAACCGGTGATGAGCACCCCGGCGCCCCGGTACTCCCCGGTCTCCTCCGCCAGCCCGATCGCCCGGTCGATGGCGTCGTCCAGGCGCTCCACGACGTGCACCCGCTCGGACCCGAACACGCTCTCGGCCTCCTCGCCCAGCTCGTCCGGCGGCAGCGAGCGCGCCGACGAGTTCCGGGTGACCACCAGCTCGGCCAGGACCGGCTCCAGCTGGTCGAGGACGCCCTGGACGTCCTTGTCCTCGGCGATCGCGAGCACCCCGACCAACCGGGTGAACCCGAACGCCTCGGTGATCGTCTGGACGGTCGCCGCCATCCCCGCCGGGTTGTGCGCGGCGTCCAGCAGCACCGTCGGCCCGGTCCGCGCGACCTCCAGCCGTCCCGGCGAGGCCGCCTTGGCGAACCCGCTGCGCACCAGCGCCGGATCGAGCTGCCCCTCGGACCCGCCCGTGTACGGCTCGCCCGCCGCGATCCGCGTGGCCGCCTCCAGGTTCGGCTCCCCCCGCGTCGGCGCGCCGCTCGCGAACGCCTCCACCGCCGCCAGCGCCACCGCCGCGTTGCTCGCCTGGTGCTCCCCGAACAGCGGCAGGAAGATCTCGTCGTACACCCCGTGCAGCCCCTGGACGCGCACCTGCTGGCCGCCGACCGCGATGTCGCGGCTCAGCATCCCGAACTCGATGCCCTCCCGGGCCGCCGTCGCGCCCGTCTCCACCACCCGGCGCAGCAGCACCTCGGCCGCCTCCACCGGCTGCTGGGCCACCACCGCCACCGCGCCCGGCTTGACGATCCCCGCCTTCTCCCCCGCGATCTCCTCCAGCGTGTCGCCGAGGTACCGGGTGTGGTCGAGCCCGACCGGGGTGAGGACCGCGACCGTCCCGTCCGCGACGTTCGTCGCGTCCCAGCGTCCGCCCATCCCGACCTCGACGATCGCGACGTCCACCGGGGCGTCCGCGAACGCCGCGAACGCCATCGCCGTCAGGACCTCGAAGAACGACAGCCGCACCCCGTGCTTCTCGTCGATCATCCCGACGTACGGCAGCACGTCCCGCAGCACCTCGACGAACCGCTCCTCGGAGATCGGCTCCCCGTCGATCGCGATCCGCTCCCGCAGCGTCGTCAGCTCGGGACTGGTGTAGAGCCCGGTCCGCAGCCCCCGCTCGCGCAGCAGCGCCTCGACGAGCCGCGCGGTGCTGGACTTCCCGTTCGTCCCGGCGATGTGGATCACCGGATACGCGCGCTGCGGCTCACCGAGAACGTCCACCAGATCCCGGACGCGGTCGAGCGTGGGATCGATGTCCCACTCCACGCCGCGGTGCGGATCTCCCGCACTGCGTCCCCGTAGTCGAGCGGCTCGGCTGGCTGGCTCACGATGCTCCTGGCTGTGACGGAAGGCGACATCCCGAGCCTATCCGCCGCCCGCCGCACTCCCGCCCCGCCCCGCGCCGACGCCGCCTGCGCCGGACGGACGGGCGTCGCGGAGGATGGGAGGCATGGACGCGGACGCGGTGTTCTTTCGGGAGTGGGAGGGGCGCGCTCCAGGTGAGCGGCGGAGCCTGGCGCGCGCGCGGGCGCTGGGAGAGGCGCTGGGTGTGCTGCCGCCGGACGTGCCGGTGCTGACGGTCGTCGGATCGAAGGGCAAGGGCACGGCGGCGGTGTACGCGTCGGCGTACCTGGCGGCGGCCGGGCTGCGGGTCTGCACGGTGACCGGCCCCGGACTGCGCTCGAACCGCGACCGGATCCGCATCGACGGCCGCGCGATCACCCCCGCCGAACTCGCCGCGCTGGCCGGGGAACTGGAGCGGGCCATCGCCGAACTGCCCGAACGCCGCTCCCCCGACTCCACGACCGCGTCGCCGAAGACCCCGGGCTCAAAGCCCGCCGGGCCCGTGGCGAGCGAACTTGCGGACGGGTACTTGTCGCCCGCCGGGTTGTTCATGCTCGCGGGGCTGGTCCGGGCGCGGGGTGCGGGCGCGGACGCGATCGTGCTCGAAGCCGGGATGGGCGGACGGTCCGACGAGGTGAGCCTCGTGCGGACGGACGTCGCGGCGATCACGCCCGTCTTCCTGGAGCACGCGGGGGTCCTCGGAGACACCCCGGCGGAGATCGCGCGGGAGAAGCGGGGCGTCGCGGGGCCGGGCACCCGGGTGGTGTCGGCGCCGCAGGCGCCCGAGGTGGCCGGTGTCCTCGAACCGGCCGAGTTCGTGCCGTCCGGCGGCGCCGGCGTCCCGCCGGACGTCCTGCCGTCCGGGCTCGGGCGGGCGAGCGCCGAACTGGGGGTCGTCCTCGGCCCGGCGCTGCTCGGACGGGACGCGCCCGCGCCGCCGCGCGCGAAGTGCTGGCGTCGATCGTCCTGCCGGGCCGCCTGTCGGCGCACCCCGTGCCGGGACGGGACGCGGAGGTGCTCGTGGACTCCGCCATCGACGGGACGGGCGTCCGGGCGGCGCTCGCGGCGGCCCGGGAGCGGTGGGGCGGCGTCGACCACGTCCTGGTGTGCCTGCCGGACCACAAGGACCTGGACGGTGCGGTGGCCGCGCTGGACGGGCTCGCGGTGACGTTCGTCCGGCTGCCGCTCGCGCACCTGCGGTTCACCCGGCCGCTCCCCCGCGACTGGCGGGTCATCGACTCGGGCCGGCCGACGCCGGGGATGATCGCCGCGCTCGGCCGCCGCGTGCTCGTGCTCGGCACCGTCTACTTCACGGGCCGGGTCCTCGACGCGGTGGACGCCCCCACCGAGCGGCTGTTCGTCAGCGCTTCCGCTCGACGTCCTTGCGGATCCGGAGCATGATCGCGTCCATCATCGCGTAGCGGGGCTGCTGCGAGGCGACGTTCGACGCGACGATCCCGTAGGAGTCGCCCGTCGCCCACGCGCAGTAGGTGTGGACGGTGCCGAGCACGGCGAACGTCCCGCAGGCGGCCTTGCCGCCCGCCTGCCCGGGGTTGGCGTTCTGCCCGGTGATGAACGTCGTCGGGCGGATCTTCCGCAGGAACGCGGCCGGGTCCTTGACCTGTCCCGTCCCGCCCACGAACAACATGTCGACCACCCCGCTCCGGCGTTCGTTGTAGACGGCGGCGCCCTGGTCGGCGGGCGGGATCCCGCCCGCGTCGACGCCGCCCATCACGAACGGGTACGTGACGGCGACCTGGGGCGGCAGCGTGTCCTTGCGCAGGCCCCCGGCGGTCGCGCCCGCGACGATCGTGCGGGTGGACTCGAACGCCGTGGCCGTCCGGGCCTGCCCGCGCGAGGTCTGGCCGGTCGCGTCGCCGGAGCGCAGCAGCAGCACCCCGGCCACCAGGACCACGAGCAGGACGGCCCCGCGCCCGCGCCGAGCACAGCCCGGTGCCGCGGCGGCTGGGGGACGTCCGGGACGGGCGGGAGCGGCCCGGTCCCGTTCGGCATCCGGTGCGGCCCGGTGCCGTTCGGCGGCATCCGGTGCGGGCCCGTCCCGTTGGGCAGGGCGGGTGCCGCGACGACCCGTACCACGTAGTCGTGCAGCGGCGGCGCGACGTGCAGGCGGCGGGCGAAGTCGATCATGCGGGCGAGGTCGTCGCGGCCCATGACGGCGGGGAGCCGGTCGAGCATCGCGCCGGTCGGGGCGCCCGCGAGCATCGCGACCTCCGCCCGGTGGTCGGGGTACCCAATCGAGATCCGCATGAGGAAACGGTCGAGCTGCGCCTCCGGCAGGGGGTAGGTGCCGTCCATGTCGACGGGGTTCTGGGTCGCGACGACCATGAACGGGCGCGGCACCGGATGCGGGCGTCCCTCGACCGTGACGCGCCGCTCCTCCATGACCTCCAGCAGCGCCGACTGCGTCTTCGGCGACCCCCGGTTGATCTCGTCGGCGACCGCGATGTTCGCGAAGATCGGCCCCGGGTGGAACTCGAACGCGTTGTTGCCCTGGTTGAAGATCGACACGCCGGTGATGTCGCTGGGCAGCAGGTCGGGCGTGAACTGGATCCGGGTCCACTCCGCCTCGACCGACGCCGAGATCGCCCGCGCCAGCGTCGTCTTGCCCACGCCCGGCACGTCCTCGACCAGCAGGTGCCCCTCGGCGAGCAGGCACGTCAGCGCCAGCTCCACCCGGTCCCGCTTGCCGCGCACGACCCGCTCGATGTTCCCCGCCAGGGCGGCGAACATCTGCGCGAAGCGTCCCGCCAGCGCGTCCGGATCGACCCCGCCGTTCTCCGTCATCCCCGTGTTCTCCCGCTCCCGTGCGCACCGATCGTCCGGTCACCCGCCGGACATTTCGTGACTCGGACGTCGGCGCCCCGCCAACGGTTGCCTTTCGCTCCCGTCTCGCCGCCGAATCCGAGCGACACGACCGTCCGGCATCTCCCGGGATGCGGAACCGAACGCGAACAATGTCCGCGACGTCCTACTGTGGGGGATCGCGACGAGGAATCCGGGGTGGACGTGGAGAACGCAAGCATCGCCGACCTGTGGGACCGGGTGACGGGCACGCAGCCGGACCCGCCGTGGTGGCTGGTCGCGCTCGTCGGCGCGGTGGCGCTCGGGACGGTGCTGCACGGCCCCGCCTGGCGGGTCGCGCGCAACACGGTGACGATCGCGCACGAGGGCGGGCACGCGCTCGCCGCGCTGGTCACCGGGCGGAAGCTGGACGGCATCAAGCTGCATTCCGACACGTCCGGCGTGACCGTGTCGCGGGGCAAGCCGCACGGGCCCGGGATGGTGTTCACGGCGTTCGCAGGCTACGTCTCGCCGCCCCTGCTCGGGCTCCTGTTCGCGCTGCTGCTGGCGGCCGGGCGGATCACGCTGATGCTGTGGTTCACGCTGGCGCTGCTCGCCGCGATGCTCATCATGATCCGCAACGCCTACGGTGTGCTGTCGGTGGTCGGGACGGGCGCGCTGGTGTTCGTCGTGTCGTGGTTCGGGTCGGCCGAGGTCCAGGCCGGGTTCGCCTACCTGGCCGCGTGGTTCCTGCTGCTGGCGGCGACCCGCCCGGTGATCGAACTGCAGCGGATGCGGTCGCGGCGGATGGCGCCGTCCTCGGACGCCGACCAGCTCGCGCACCTGACCGGCGTCCCCGGCGCGGCGTGGGTGACGCTGTTCGGCGCCGTGTCGCTGGTCGCGCTCGTCGTGGGCGGGGCGCTGCTCGTCCCGTCCGACCTGTCCCTGCCCGACCTGCCCGAGCTGCCGGGATCCTGACGGTCTCGCCCCGCGTTTGCCGAGGCGGGCGGCGGTTCGTAGGGTGAGCGCGAACCGCACCGTCTCCTGAACGGGAACGCACCCATGGCCTCCGGCAGCCTCGCCCGCACCGCCCGCGGGGCCGTGCGCGGCGCCGCCGCCGAACGGCCGCTGCCCGTGCGGGTGCTGGTGCTCGTCCTGCTGCTGCTCGCCGTCGCGGCGTCCGTCTGCCTGAAGCCGGTGCACGGCGCGGCCGCCGACGCCGCCCCGCCGGTGTCCGGAGCCCGCGTCGTGCAGGCGTCCGCCACCGCCTCGGCGAACGCACCGGACGCACCGGACGACGACCGGTACTGCTCGAAGCAGAAGACCACCCAGGGGCAGAACGCCCCGAACGTCGCGCACGAGGCGCCGTCGACGCTCGTCCCCGCGACCCTCGCGCCGCCGCCGAACGTCCCGGCGGCCGAGCCCGTCCGGTACGAGAACGGGCCGTCGCCGCCCGAACCCAGGCACATCCTGCTCTCCGTACTGCGGATCTAGAGCCGCGCGCCGCTCCGCGCGCGGCCCGTCGGTCGTCCCCGCGACGGCCGCACGGACCGTCACCGGTCAGTCACCGGCCCGTCCCGCCGCCCGGCCCCGCCGGACGCGCGCACCGGCCGCGATCCCGCATCACCTCTCGTTCGAGGAGCAGCATCGTGCCCAGGAACACCTCTCCCTCTTCCGGCCCGAACCGGAAGATCACCATCACCGCCGCGGCCGTCCTGATCGGCGCGCTCGTCTTCGGCGTGGTCTCCATGCTCGGCGGCGGCGACGGCCGGACGCCTGGTGGCGCGCCGTCCTCGGCGTCCCCGCCGGCCGCCCGGCAGGACGGGCCGGGACGTCGCGCGGCGCACGCCGACGATCCGCGCGCCGGATCGGACGCGCGGACGCGCCGGTCGTCCTGGTCGAGTACTCCGACTTCCAGTGCCCGTTCTGCGGGAAGTTCGCCCGCGACGTCCGTCCGAAGCTGATGCGGTACGTCGAGGACGGCGACCTGCGGATCGAGTGGCGCGACTTCCCGATCTTCGGCGCGGAATCGGAGGCCGCCGCCCGCGCCGGGTACGCGGCGGGCCTCCAGGGCAGGTTCTGGGAGTTCCACGACGTCGCCTACGCCGAGGAGCGCGAGCGCAACCGCGGCGAGTTCGCCGCCGACCGGCTCGTCGAGATGGCCCGCGCGGCGGGCGTCCCCGACCTCGACCGGTTCCGCGTCGACATGACCCTCGACCCGGCCGTCGAGGCGCTGCGGCGCGACCGGTCCGAAGGCTACGACCTGGGCGTCCCCAGCACCCCGGCGTTCCTGATCAACGGGAAGCCGCTGCTGGGCGCGCAGCCGCTCCAGGTGTTCGAGAACGAGATCCGCGCGGCGCTGCGCGCGACCGGCGGAGCGCGGCGATGACCCCCGACATCGGCATGACCGCCGCGTTCCTCGGCGGCCTGCTGGCGCTGCTCAGCCCGTGCAGCGCCCTGCTGCTCCCGGCCTTCTTCGCGTACGCGTTCGGCGGCACGTCCCGGCTGGTCGGGCGCACCCTGGTGTTCTACGCGGGGCTGTGCACCACGCTGGTGCCGCTCGGCGTGGCCGGGTCGTTCGCGGGCCGGCTGTTCTACGGGCACCGCGACGTCCTCGTCGCCGTGGGCGGCTGGACGGTCATCGCGCTCGGCGTCGCGCAGATCGCCGGGTTCGGCTTCGCGTTCCGCCGCGTCCAGGACACGGCGGCGCGGATCAAGCCCGGTTCGTCCGGGTCGGTGTACGCGCTCGGCGCCCTCTACGGGCTGGCCGGGTTCTGCGCGGGGCCCGTGCTGGGCAGCGTCCTGACGGTCTCCGCGATGAGCGGCTCCCCCCTGTACGGGGGCGTCCTGCTGGCGGTGTACGCGCTGGGCATGGCGCTGCCGATGTTCGTCCTCGCCTTCTTCTGGGACCGGTTCGGGCTCGGCCGCAGGCGGTGGCTGCGCGGCCGGGCGTTCCGGGCGGGACGGCTGGAGCTGCACACCAACTCGCTGGTGTCCGGTGCGTTCTTCATCGTGCTCGGGGCGCTGTTCCTGCTGTTCGACGGCACCTCCGCGCTGCCCGCGGCGCTCGACGTGGACGCCGAGTACGCGGCGCAGCGCTGGGTGCAGGACGTCGCCGGGCGCGTCTCCGACGGCACGGTGATCGCCGTCGTCGCGGGCGTCGCGGCGGCGGGCGTCCAGGTCGCGCAGTACGTCGGGCGCGGCGTGCGGGC
>NZ_MKJY01000244.1 GCF_001942465.1 Actinomadura sp. CNU-125 | reverse complement strand
CGGGGCCGAGGGCGGTGATCGCCGGACTCGACGGCGAGCTCGCCGGGGCCGGGCGGGCGGCGGGGACGGCCGCGGCGGGCCAGTTCCTCACTCTGCGCGGCGTCGAACAGGCTGCGGCGGCGCCGGGGTCGCGGCGGCGGCGCAGGACGCCGCGGCTCACGTACGAGTACAGCGTGGCGGGTTTCACACCGAGCCGTTCGGCGGCCTCGGCGGCGTCGATCCAGCCGTCCACCCGGGCATCCTTCGTGTCGACATTGATTTTCGTCAATATTGATGCATGTCGATTGCGGTGTCAATCTGACGGCATGGCGAAGATTCATTTCCTGGACGTGACGAACCGCGACGGCGTCCAGACGGCGCGCACCGGGCTGTCGAAGTTCGGCAAGACGATGGTCAACTTCTACCTGGGACGGCTGGGCGCGGCGCAGTCGGAGATCGGCTTCCCGTTCCTGTTCCACGAGGTCCCGTACGTGCGGGCGCAGATCGCGCTGGCGGAGGCGGGCGCGTTCGGCGGGCTGCGGCTGTCGGGCTGGTGCCGGGGCCTCGCGGCGGACGTCGAGAAGGCGGCGGCCGTGCGGGTCGGCGGAACGGGCCTCGCGCACTACAACCTGTCGATCTCCACGTCCGACCACATGATCGCGAACAAGTTCCGGGGACGGCTGGACCGGGACGCGATCATCCGCGAGACGGCGGCGGCCGTGCGGGCCGCGAAGGCGGGCGGGGCGAGCACCGTCGGGGTGAACGCCGAGGACGGGTCGCGCACCGACGAGGGGTTCCTGACCGAGTTCGCGCTGGCCGCGCGGGAGGCGGGCGCCGACCGCGTCCGGTACTGCGACACGATCGGCGGCGACACCCCCGGCCGGATCCGGGACCGGTTCGCGCGGCTCGCGGCGGCGGTGGAGATGCCGGTCGAGACGCACTGCCACAACGACCTCGGGCTGGCGGTGGCCAACTCGGTGTCCGGCGCGCTCGGCGACCTGGACGCCGGGCAGGACGCGTGGATCAACACGTGCGTCAACGGCATCGGCGAGCGTTCCGGGAACGCCGACCTGCTCTCGACGATCCTCGCGTTCCGGCACGGGTTCGGCCTGGAGGACCGTGTCGAGATCGGTGACGCGCTCGACCTGTCGTGGGCGCGGCGGTTCGCGCTCTGGGCGAGTTACGCGTTCGGCCAGCCCCTCCCCTACAACCAGGTGGGGGTCGGACGGAACGCGTTCTCGCACGAATCGGGCATCCACGCGGACGGCGCCCTGAAAGACCACGGGAACTACGAGTTGTACGACGAGCAGACGCTCGGACCGTTCCCGGACGACTGGCACGCGAAGAACGGACGGGTGGTCCTCACGGGCGAGTACGGCGGCAAGGCGGGGTTCAGGCACGTGATGGACGGTCTCGGGGTCGAGCCCGTGGACGACGACCTCGCGTTCAAGGTCGTCCAGTTGTGCAATGCGCAGACGGGACGGCCCCTCACCGACGACGAACTGCGGTTCATCGGCGAGTATCCGCGGGAACTCGCGCTGCTTTTTCCAGGACAACTCGACTAATTGTCGGAAGGTTCCTTTACCTTCCCACCCATGGCGACTACGGCAGCGGCAGGGGCCGCGCAGTCCTACACGTACACGCGTCCGTCCGGGATCGACGAGGGTCTGCTGGGGCTGTCCACGTCCGGGGGGACGACCGGGAGCGGGCCCCGGCCGCATCCGCACTTCTTCAGCGGCGTCCTCACGCAGGCGGCCCCGGCCGCGGCGGCGCTGATCGGGCTGGCCGACGTCGCCCAGACCCGGTACCACCGGCCCCGGCCGACCGGATTCCGTGACCCGGTGGTCACCTGCAACGGCGACCGGCTCCGGCTGGAGTCGTTCTCGGCGTGCGGCGGCGTGTACGCGCGGCTGGACGTCCTGGAGGCGGCGATGGACGGCGAGGTGCACGAGCGCGGCACCACGAACGTGGACGTGAACGGGCCGCTGCGCGAGGCCCTCGCCCGGGTGGGCGGCTCCGACCCGCTGCACCTCGCGGTCGGCGAGGAGGAGCTGGCCGTCACCACCATGGACGGCGCCGTGGTCGAGAAGAAGGTGCCGCTGCCGGACCGCTGGCTCCGGGGGTTCGCCGAGGTGCAGGTGATCACGGCCGGTTTCGACCCGCGCGCCGAACTGTCCGGGCACGACGCCGTCCGGTTCCTGCGGTCGCTGCCGCGCGGCGCACCGGACGGCGTGGGCCGTGCCCGCCGGGCGGACGCTGCGGCTCGCGCCCCGTCCGGCACCGGGCGCGGTCTGCCTGGCCGGGGCGGACCGCCTGCGCACGATGCTCCCGCTACTGCGCTTCGCCCGCGCGCTGCGCGCCTATGGCCCGTCGGTCAAGAACGGAAGCGGACCCACGGCGAGCGTGTGGGAACTGGAGCTGCCGGGGATGCGGTACGTGCTCACGCTGTCCCCGGACGGCGCGCGCGGGTTCTCCGGCGAGGGCGCCGTGCTGGACGCGCTGGCCACCGACGAGGCCGCGGGGGACGCCGATCTCGTCGGCGCGCTCCTGTCGTTCGAGCCGCGCGTCGAGCCGGACCTGCTCGCCGAGCGCTCGGGGCTGCCGCTCGACCGGACGCAGGCGGCGCTCGTCCAGCTCGGGACGTCCGGCCGCGTCGGGTTCGACACGGCGGAAGCCGCGTTCTTCCACCGCGAACTCCCGTACGACCCGTCACGGGTGGCCGCGCTGAACCCGCGCCTGCGTTCCGCGCGCGCGCTGGTGGAGGACGGTTCCGTGCGGTTCACCGGCGACGACACCGCCGTGGTGACGACCGACGGGGGCGAACGGCACGTCCGGTTCGACGGCGACGGGGACGCCGCGTCGTGCACGTGCCCGTGGTGGTTCGACCACCGGGGCGGGCGGGGCCCGTGCAAGCACGTCCTCGCGGCCCGGATCGTCCGCCGCGACGCGTCCGTGGAGGTCGCGCGATGACCGCGTGGGACGGCGTCCGGGACGCGATCGACGCCAAGGACCCCGGACGGGTGATGGCGCTGGTGATGAAGCTGGACGACGCGGGCCGCCGCGAGGTCGCCGACGCGCTGCCCGGACGGCTGCGGGAACTGCGGGCGGCCGCCGAGTGGGGCATGCTCGAAGGCGGCCTGATCGAGCCGCTGCTGCTGGCGGGCGCCGCGCACGGCGGGGCCGCCGCCGCGGCGGCCTGGCTGTGCCGCCGGGAACTCGAGATCTGGCCCGACCGTTTGCAGCGTGGAGCGGCCAGGGACCTGGTCGAGATCACCGCCGCGCGCCCGCCGCGTGGCGCGCCGACGTGGGGCGCCGGATCGCCGACCGCATCCGCGTCTCCGACGACTGGGGCCGCATGGTGTCGCTGTGGCACATGTCGGCGACGCTCACCCTGTCCGCCGGGGCCGACGCCCCGGTGTCCGACGGCTTCGTCGTCGGCTGGACGCACGTCGCCGAGCCGTCCGGGCTCGCCGACGACCCGTTCCTCGACGCGCTCGTCCCCCGGCTGTTCGACGCGGACGGCGTCGGCCGGCACCTCGCCGAGGACGACGCCCGGGCCCGCTGGGGCGGCCGGGAGGGGCGGACCACCTGGATCGAGGCGCTCGCCGACCTCGCCCGCGCCGGACGGCTCGACCGCGCGGCGCTGCTCGACGGCTGCGTCGGCCGGTTCCTGCGCGGCGGCACGCCTCACGAACTGCGTTTCTTCGTCCACCTGCACGACCGGCTCGAACCGGCCGACGAGGACGCGGCGCGGCACGTCCGCGATCACGTGCGGCTGCTGCCGGCCGCGCCGTCCACCGTCGCCGACCTCGCGTTCCGGCAGGTCAAGCGGACGGACGAGACGGAACCGCTGGACGGGCCGCTGTTCGAGGAAGCCGCCGACGCGCTGCTCTTCCGGCCGGAGAAGAAGCTCGTCCGCGCGGGCCTCGGCTGGCTCGACCGGACGGCCCGCAGGCGCGGCCGCGTCGACGCGACGGTCCGTGCGGTCACGGCCGTCTTCGCGGCCGAAGACTTCGCCCTGCGGGAACGCGCCGTCAAGATCGCGGTGAAGCACGCGGGCCGCACCGGTGCGGCGACCCGCGACGCCGTCCGGGACGCCGCGTCCGGGTTGCCCGGCGAGCTGCGCGCCGCGATCGCCGCCGCGTACGGCGAGGTCGCCGCGACCGCCGAACCGGCGCCCGTATCGTCCGGCCCGCCCCCGTTCGTCCCGCGAACGCTTCCCGCCCCGATCGCGTCGCTCGCCGAGCTGGCCGAGGAGTTCAGGGCCCAGCGGAACTCGCCGTTCGACTGGGTCACGACGGAACGTTTCCTGGCCGCGCTCTACGAGTCCGCGTACACCGATCCCGACGGCACGCGCGAAGCCCTCCGCCCGCACGTCCCGCCCGCCGTACCGCAGCAGTACGGGACGCATTCGACGGTGCGCGTCTCCTACGGCTGGGCGAACCTCGCCGCCCAGATGCTGGTCATCCCCTTCACGGCCGCGCCCGCCGACGAGTGCTGGGACAGCACGCGCGGGACGAAGGTGGACGGCCCGGCGCTGCGGCGGTTCCTCATCTGGCGCAAGCGCGACATCGTCGAAAGCGTCGGCCGCACCCCCGTGCTGCTGGCCGCCCCGACCGAGGGCGGCGGCCACATCGCCCCCATGACGCTCGTCGAACGCCTCGAACGCCTTGAGGCGGCGGGCCTCGAACCGGGCCGCGCCGACCTTGCCCAGGCCCTGCTGCGCATCCCCCGCGACGCCGACTCGGGCGCCGCGATCCGCGCGAAGGCCCTGACCTCCGCCGCCGGGCGGACGGTCGCGCCGCTGCTGGCGTCCGGCGGGCTGCCCGACCCGGTCGTCGAATGCGGGCTGCTCGACGAGCCGCTGCGCACCGAGGGCGGGCGCGTCCTGAAGCTCCCGCCGAAGGGCGGCGTGACGCTGACCCCTGCCGGGGACGTCCCGGACGACCTCTCCGAGCTGCTGGGGCACGACGCGGATTTCGGCAGGCTCCACGCCTCCGGCGACACCGCGGCGTGGCCCGCGATGCTGCCGTCCCACCGCGAGGTCGCCGCCGCCCACGCGCTGCCCGACCTGCTCGGCCGGTACGCCTACGGCCACGGGCCCACGCCCTCGCGCTCGCCGAGGCGACGGCCCGGCGGGCGGGGCCATCGGCGCCGTCCTCGCCCTCGCGCTCGCGCAGGAGGAGGACGAGCGCGAGCGCGCCGACGCGGTCGAGGCGCTGCTCGTGCTGAGCGCCCGCGGCCACGCCCCGGCGGCCGAGACCGGCACCGACATCGCAGATTCTCCGAGACCGGCCGGATCAAGCCGAACCGCGCCGTCCGTTCCCTCACCGAGGCGGCCCGACGCGGGCGCGCACGCCGACGTGTGGAAGGCGATCGTGGCCGCGCTCCCGCCGCTGCTGCCCGAGCCCGGCACCCGCGCCCCGTCCGGCCTGCCCGACCTGCTCGCCCTCGGCACCCGCACCGCCGAGACCGTCCGCGCCCGCGGCACCGTCCCCGGCCTGGCCGACGTCGCCGCGCGCGGCGGCTCCAGCCGTCTCGTCGCCGAAGCCGCCCGCCTCCACCGCGCCCTCACCGAGGGCTGAACCGCCGGGCGCGGCGGCCCCTACGAGACGGCCTCCTCCTTGGACGCATCGGCCCGTTCCGGCGTCGGGACCGCCGCCGGGACGGGCCGCAGGACGAGCGCGACGAGCAGCCCCCGACGACGGTGACGGCCGCGGCCGTCCAGCCCGCCGCGTGCAGACCGTCCAGGAGACCGGCGCCGGTGCCCGGCCCCGCCGTGGCGACGGCGACGAACACCGCCAGGCCCATGGCGCCGCCGATCTCCTTGGCGGTGCTGGCCAGGCCCGAGGCGACGCCCTGCTCCTCGGCCGCGATCCCGGCCCCGGCCGACGCGAACAGCGCGACGAACGCGACGCCGCCGAAGACGCCCCAGACGACGCTGCCGGGCAGCAGCGTCCAGAAGCCGCCGCCGGCCGGCATCCCGGCGACCAGCAGCGCGATCCCCGCTCCCGCGCCCAGCATCCCGGTGCTGAGCGTCGTGCGGACGCCCCACCTGCCGAGCATCACCGGCGCGATCTTCAGGGCGGCGGCCATGCACACGAGGGTGAGGGGCAGGAACGTCAGCCCGGCCTCCAGCGCGCTGTAACCGAGGACCGGCTGCAGGTACGACGTCAGCACGTAGTAACCGCCGCCGAGCGTCCCCTGGAACACCGCGATCACGACCATGGTCGTCGCCAGGCCCCGGTCGCGCAGCAGCCGCAGCGGCACCAGCGGTTCGCGGGTGCGCGCCTCGACCACCGGCAGCGCCAGCAGGAGCAGGACGCCCGCGGCCAGCGCCCCGGCGTTGCGCGGCGAACCCCACCCCTGCTCCGGGCCGCTCGCCAGGCCGAGCACCAGGAGCGTCGAACCGGCCGTGGCCAGCAGCGCGCCCGGCACGTCGAACCCGCCCGTGCCGGACGTGCGGGGCGGATCGGCGGCGAGCAGCCGCGGCGCCGCGAGTGCGGCGCCGAGGGCCAGCGGGACGTTCACGAAGAACACCCACTGCCAGCCGAGGTAGTTGGTAAGGACGCCGCCGAGCAGGGACCCGGCGGCCAGTCCGGCGCTGCCCGCCATGCCCCAGGCGCCCAGGGCCCGGTTGCGTGCCGCGCCCTCCGCGAAACCGGTGTAGATCAGCGCGAGCGTCGCCGGGGTGAGCAAGGCCCCGCCGACACCCTGGACGGCGCGGGCGGCGATCAGCACGCCGGAGTCGGCGGCGAGGCCGCCGGCGAGGGAGGCGATCCCGTACAGCGCGAGGCCGAGCACGAACATGCGGCGCGGGCCGAGCCGGTCGACGGCCCGTCCGCCGAACAGCAGCAGCCCGCCGAGGCCGACGGCGTAGGCGCTGACCACCCACTGCACGGACGCGGCGGAGAAGCCGAGCGCATCGGCGATGTCGGGCAGCGCCACATAAACGATGTTGTAGTCGAGGGCGACGATGAGCTGGGTGAACGCCAGCAGCGCCAGCCTGAGGCCGGGGCGCGGCGGCGGGCCGGAAGCGGCTTTGTCCATGCATCTCTCCTATACGGCGTTGATTTACTACACGGCGTTCAAACTTGCCACGGCGTACAGTAACGGAACGCTGTAGAGTGTCAAGCGTGAGCGAGCAGACGACGAGCCGCCGCGGACGGCTGCGGGCGCAGACCAGCGGGGAGATAAAAGCCATCGCGCTGGAACTCATGGCGGACGGCGGCCCGGACGCCATCTCGCTGCGGGCCATCGCCCGGCGGATGGGCATGACCGCGGGCGCGATCTACAGCTACTACGCCACCCGCGACGACCTGGTCACCACGCTGATCGGCGACGTCTACACCGCGCTGGTGCGGGCCGCGGAAGACGCGCGCGACGCCGTACCGGCCGACGACCCCGGTGGCCGGATCCTCGCCTGGGCGCAGACCGTCCGCGAGTGGGCGCTGGCGAATCCCGAGGGTTTCCGGCTGATCTACGGCGATCCCGTCCCGGGGTACCGCGCGCCCGCGGACGGCCCCGCGCGGGAGGCCGAGCACCGCGCCTGCACCGGCCTCACCGGCCTCGTCGCCGCCGCGTGGCCCGAGGCGGAGTCGCTGCAGCCCGGCCTCCGCCGGTACACCTGGGAGGACTTCGACCCCGGCCTGGTCGCGCACCTCCGCGAACGGTTCCCCGAGCTCCGCCCGGCCGCGGTCGCGCTCACGCTCCGCGTGTGGGGCCGCATGCACGGCCTGGTGGCCCTGGAGATCTACGGCCACCTCCACACGCTCACCCGCGAACCCGCCGCCGTCTACCGCGACGAGATGGTCGATCTCATCGGGTCGCTCGGCCTCGCGCCGCCGGTCTGACGCCCCGGCGGAATGTCCGCAGCGCGGGCTACCGTCCCGGCATGACGAAGCCCTGGGACGGCGTCCGCGCCGCGCTCGACACCCGCGACCCGGGGACGGTCGCGGAGCGGGTCCTGGCACTGGACGGCGCGGAACGGCGCGAGGTCGCGGCGGAACTCAAGGAGTTGCTCTCCTCGTCCGGCGGGGCCGCCGCGGCGGCGTCCTGGCTGTCCCGGCGCGACCTGCGGACCCGGTCCCGCGGACGTCCCGTCCGCTGTGCGCCGCGCTGCGCCGGGTCACCGCCGGGCGTCCGGCCGGGTGGCGCGCCGACGTCGGCACGGCGTCGCCGCGCGGCTGCGCGTCGGGAACCACGCCTGGGGCGACGGGTCCCGGTGGCATATGGCGGCGACGCTGATCCGGTCGGCGGGGGCCGCGCCGCCCGAATCGGACGGTTTCGTCTACCACTGGGCGGACGGCGGCGCCGACCGTGCGGCGCTCGCCGACGACCCGTTCACCGCCGCGGAACTCGTCCGCGCGGGCCTCGGCCGGATCGACCGGGCCGCTCCCGGCCGGACGGACGCGGCGCTGCGCGAACCCGGGCGTCTTCGGCTCCGCGGCCCTCGACGTGCGGGAACGGGCGGTGAAGATCGCCGTGAAACACGCCGGGCGGGCATCGCCACGGACCCGTGCCGAGATCCGGAGCGCCGCCGCCGCGCTCCCCGCCGACCTGCGCGACGCGATCGCCGCCGCGTTCGGGCCGGTCACGCGACGCGACGGTGCCGGACGGGCCGCCGCCGTGCGTCCCGCGCGAGGCGCCCGAGCCGATCGGTTCGCCCGACGAACTGGCGGCGGAGTTCGTCGCGCAACGGCGCTCGCGGTTCGTGGCGTCGCCCGCCGACATCGAACGGTTCGTCGCCGCGACCGTCGAGCTCGCGTTCCGCAACCCGGCGGGGACGCGCGACGCGCTCCGCCGGGCCGCCGCCGAAGCCGCGCCCCGGCTGGCGGACGAGACCGCCCGGCACTCGCTCGGCGACGACCGGCTCTCCCTCGCCGTCCGCGCCGTGCTCGCGCCGCACGACCCCGACCGCAGCGACGCGATGCGGAAATCGTTCCTCGAAGGCGGGACTTCGACGTCCCGCACGGTGTTCCGTCCCCCGATCGAACGGTTCCTCGCCTGGCGCGGCCACGAGGCCGCCGCGTCCGTCGGACGGGTGCCCGTGCTGCTCGCGACACCGACCTCGTTCGCCGGGCACATCGCCCCGGACGTCCTGGTCGATCGGCTGGAGCGGCTGCAGGCGGCGGGCGTCGAACCGGGCGAGGCCGACCTGCTCCAGGCGCTCCTGCGCATACCCCGCGATATCGCCCCGAACGCCGTGACCCGCGCCGAGGCGCCGACCTCCCGCGCCGGACGAACGGTCGCCGCCGCCCTGGGGTCCGCCGGCCTGCCCGACCCCACCGTCACCTGCGAAATTCACGACAACCACGAACGCCGCGGAAATCACGAGACACCCGGCGAACACAAGACACCCGGCAAGCACCAGACACCCGACAATCATGAACGCCCCGGCGAACACGAACGCTGCGACGAACGCGGAGGCCGCAGCAAACAAGAACCCCACGCCGACCACGAACCCCCCGCCGGACAGGCGGAGGGCGAGGGGGCGGGGGCTGTGGGGTTCGGGCGGCGTGCGGTCTTTGTGCCTCGCGGGGCGGGTCCGGCCGCCTGGTCGCGGAGGCCGCCCGCCTGCGGCGCGCGCTCACCGCAACGTGAGCGCCCCCGGCGGTGTTGAATACCGGGAGGAAAGGAGCACCCAGTGGACGACACCCTCGCGTTCGGCACGGTCGGCACCGTGCTCGGGCGCCTGCTCGTGGCCGTGACCGGGACGGGAGTCGTCTCGCTCGACTTCCGCGACTCGCCCGGTGCGCGCGCACGCGTCACCAAGGCGGCGGGGCTGCCCGTCGTGGACGACCCCGACCGGACGGCCCCCGCGCTCGAAGCCCTGCGGGCGTACTTCGCGGGCGACCTCGAGAGGTTCGGCCTGCCGATCGACTGGCGGCTGACCTCGGATGTGCAGCGTGCGGTGCTCGCCGCCCTGTACGAGGGGGTTCCGTACGGGACGGTCGTGACCTACGGGGAGCTCGGCGACCGCAGCGGTACGGGCGTGCACGCGCAGGTCGTCGGGCAGGTGATGGGCGCGAACCCGATCCCGCTGATCGTCCCGTGCCACCGCGTCGTGGCGTCGAACGGGCTCGGCGGGTACAGCGGGGCGTGCGGCGTCGAGGGCAAGCGGTGGCTGCTCACGCTGGAGGGCGCGGTGCCCGCGACGCTCGACTGGGACATCGGACGCGCGCCGGTGTGACCCGTCAGTCCTCGAAGGAGACGCCGGTCAGGGACTCCGACACCTGCCAGAGGCGGGCGGGGACGCCGGGACGGGTGGCCTGCGGGGGCGTGACGACCTCGGTGGGCGCGCCGCGGTACTGCAGGATGCGGGGGCCGTAGCAGGCGCCGCCGCGCACGTCGGGCGCCGTCGCGGCGTACAGCAGCGGGAGGGCGCCGTCGCGGGCGGGCTGGGCGACGACGGCGTTGGCGATGCCCATGACGCGGTCGCCGATGCGGTCGCCGGACAGCCGGGGACCGGCCTGCTGCAGGTTGGTGGCGGCGTAGCCGGGGTGCGCGGCGACGGCGGTCAGCCCGGGGACGCGCCGGTCGAGCTCGGCGGTGAAGGAGAGGTTCGCGAGCTTGGACTGGCTGTAGGCGCCCCACTTGCGGTAGCGGCGCTCGCTCTGCAGGTCGTTCCAGCGGAAGCGGCCGCTCCAGGCGAAACCGGACGTGACGTTGACGACGCGGGGGGCCTTCGCGGCGCGGAGCGCGGGCAGGAGCAGGGCGGTCAGCGCGAAGTGGCCGAGGTGGTTGGTGCCGAACTGCATCTCGAAGCCGTCGGCGGTGGTGCGGTGCGGGAGGGCCATGACGCCGGCGTTGTTGACGAGGACGTCGAGGGGTTCGGGGTTGCGGTCGGCGAAGGCGCGGACGGACGCCAGGTCGGCGAGGTCGAGGGAGCCGAGGGCGACGTCGGCGTCCGGTGCGGCGGCGCGGATCCGGTCGTGGGCGCTCTGCCCGCGTTCGGCGCTGCGGCAGGCCAGCACGACGGACGCGCCGTGCCGCGCCAGTTGGAGGGCCGTGTGGTAGCCGAGGCCGCTGTTGGCCCCGGTGACGATCGCGCGGCGTCCCGTCAGGTCGCCGATGTCGTCCGCGGTCCAGCCTCGCATGGGAACCTCCACGTCCTGGCGCGTCATATCGCGAGTTGCCCCAACGTAGACCCGTCATCGAATAGACGACAACCGGGCGGCGGTGTGGCGCGATTCACACCGCCGTCCGTGTCGCCGTCCGGTGCGCGGTTCAGGCCGGGAGGGCCTTTTCGATGGCCGCGACGACCTCGGCCGACTCGGGCTCGGCCTGCGGCGCGAAGCGCGCGGCGACCGTCCCGTCGGGGGCGACGAGGAACTTCTCGAAGTTCCAGCGGATGTCGCCGGTGTGGCCCTCGCCGTCGGCGGTGCCGACGAGCCCTTCGTAGAGGGCGTGCCGGTCGTCGCCGTTCACGTCGACCTTCGCGGTCAGCGGGAACGTGACGCCGTAGGTCGTCGAGCAGAACTCGGCGATCTCCTCGTGGGTGCCGGGCTCCTGGCCCATGAACTGGTTGCAGGGGACGCCGAGGACGGTGAAGCCGCGCTCGGCGAACCGCTCCTGCAGCCGTTCCAGGCCGGAGTACTGGGGGGTGAGGCCGCACTTGGAGGCGACGTTGACGACGAGCACGGCCTTGCCCCGGTACTGCGCGAGGTCCGCGGAGCCGCCCCGCAGACCGTCGATCTCTACATCGAAGACAGACATGGGGCCGATCTTAGGAGATGACCCGTCCCCGGCCGCAGGACGGCCGGGGCGGCCGCGGTGTCAGGGTGCCTGCGTCACGGAGCGAGGTCCAGGCCGTCCACGAAGGCCGAAACGGAGCTGCCCGCCCGCCCGAGCTGCGTGAACACGTTGTTGACGAAGCCCGCCGCCTCGTTGGGGGAACTCAGGAGGTAGAAGATGACGAACGCGATAGCCACGTATTTCATGTTCTTCTTGTTCATACGCCCAATCCCTGTCCATGCGCCGTGACACAATGACCCGCTTTAGTTGTGCCCAGGCGTGTCCGCCCGCAAAGCGCGATTTTACTGTGACCGGAGCGTCAGCGCTTGGTGGCCATGCCAAGGAGCCCCGTACCGCCGGAGGCACGGGGCCGAACAGGAATCGGGACGGTGGCCGGGACCGCCGTTTCAGCAGGCCGCCGCCCGGACGGCCGCCGCTTCGACGGCCGCCGCACCGCGCGAACGTCCGGGCACGACGGCCGGACCGACACGCCCGGGATTTACGCCGGGATCCCGCTCATGAACGTCGACAGCGACTCCGCCGCGCTGCCGAGGCCGCTCAGGGCGTTGTTGACCATGTGGGCCGCCCCCTCGGGCCGGCTGACGACGTACCACGCCAGGAACGCGATGGTCGCGATCTTCAGGTGCTTCTTGTTCACTTCAACCACCCTCTGCGGTCTGATGCCTACGCACAGTGATTCCCTAGGGTGGCCGAACGGAGATCAACGCGGGCCTAAGACGCGGTCAAGCCCGCTTTGCGTGCTCGGTGAGGTAGTCGAGGTAGAAGGGTCGGAGGGCGTCGCCGAGGTCGCCCTCCCCCGCGTGCGTGAACTCTTCGAGCAGCGACAGCCCGTGCAGGAGGTCGAACTCGGCGCGGTCCGTCTCGCCGAGGGACGCGGCCGCCGCCGGGATGGCGCGCAGCAGCTCCCACAGGAAGCCGACGTCGCGCTCGTCCTTCGCGGTCTGCATCGCGCGGTCGTACAGCTCCTTGGACGACAGCTGGTCCAAGTTCTCCTTCTCGGGCGTCGCGTCCGGCATGTTCCGACTCTAACCCGCGTTCTTCTCGGAGACGCTCGCCGGGATCGGCCGGTCCTGCTTGAGCGCGTCGAACAGCGCCCCCGCCTGCTGCTTGTCCCACGTGATGTAGGACCCGGCGGCGGCCGAGCTGCCCGACCCGCCGATCGGGACGGTCGTCATCACGCCGTCGCCGCCGCTGACGCCCTTCATCGCCCACATCATCCGGGCCAGGTCGTGAATGTGGTCGTCCTGGTCGACGAGGAAGTTACTGGCGCCGTTCGTCGCGAGCGGGATGCTGCGGAACGGGTTGATCAGCGTCCCGGGGCTCGACGCCTTCTTCATCAGCGCCCCGAAGAACTCCCGCTGCTTCTCGACGCGTTCGAGGTCGGCGCGCGCGTAGTTGCGGCTCCGGACGTAGCCGAGCGCGTGGGCGCCGTCGAGCGTCTGGCAACCGGCCGGGAGGTCGAGCCCGGCCTTCGGGTCCTTCATCGGCTCCTTGGGGCACATCTCGACGCCGCCGACGGCGTCCACGACGCCGACGAACCCGGCGAACCCGATCTCGGCGTAGTGGTCGATGCGCACGCCGGTCGTCTCCTCGACCGTCCGGACGAGCAGCTTCGGCCCGCCGATCGCGAACGCGGCGTTCAGCTTGTTGCTGCCGTGCCCCTCGATCGGGACGTAGGAGTCGCGCGGGAGGCTGACGAGCGACGTGCCGCCCTCGCCGTAGTGCAGCAGCATCATCGAGTCGGTGCGCCGCCCGGCCGCCTTGCCGGTGGCCATCTTGTTCCGCTGCTCCTTCGACAGCCCCTCGCGGCTGTCGGAGCCGACGATCAGCCAGTTCGTCCCGGGGGTGTCGGCGACGCGGCCGGCGTAGTCGACCAGGACGTCCTCGCGTTCGAGCTTGGAGTCGAGGTAGAAGTAGCCGCCGACGACCAGCAGCAGGACGAGGACGAGGAACACGCCGAACCCGCGCCCCCACCGGCGCTTGCGGCGCCACGGCGGGCGCGGGCGGCGGCCCGCCGCGCCCCTCCGGCCCCCCCGGGCCCCATGGGCCCCGCGAGCTGGTCGCCCGCATACGGGTCGTCGTAGGGGTCGGAGTAGCGCGCGCCGTACGGGTCTCCGCCGTACGGATCCCGTCCGCCGCCCGCGTGGGGCCGCCCCGCTCCGGCGCCTTCGTACCCGCTGCGCCCCACGAGGCGGCCCTCCTCACGTCCCCGGCCCTGCGGCCAGCCGTCATTCATGCCGTAGACCATAGACAAAACGGGGCGTCCCTCGCTTCCATCCCCCGCATGATTGTCCACAGCTCCAAATCACCATGCCGAGGGACACGTCGTCGCGATCAGGTCCACCCAGGTCGCAGCATGCCCGGCCGGACGTCCCCCAACCGGCGCCGGGACGGTCACAGGTACGGGCCGTAGCCGCCGTCCCGTTCGGCGGGCGGCGCCTCCGGCAGGTCCTCGGGACGGAGCGTGCCCGCCTCGGCGGGCGGCAGTTCGCCCTCGACGGAGGTGATGCGGCGCGCCTGCCGGGAGATCGCGGCCTCCAGCAGGTTCCGAACGAACCGGGCGTTGCCGAACGTGTCGCCGCGCGGATGCCCGGCGACGAGCGCGCGCAGCGCGTCCGTCGTGCCCGGCGCGAGGACGAACCCGTCCTCGCCCGCCATGAACTCGAAGATCGCGACGAGCTCGTCGTCGGAGTAGTCGGGGAAGTGCAGGACCTTCGGGAAGCGGGACTCCAGGCCCGGGTTGGCCTTGACGAACCGGTCCATCTCCGTCTTGTAGCCCGCCGCGATGACCACCAGGTCACCGCGGTGTTCCTCCATCAGCCGCAGCAGCTCGGCGATCGCCTCGTGACCGAAGTCGCGGCGGTCGCGCCCGCCCCCGCCAGCGCGTACGCCTCGTCGACGAACAGCACCCCGCCGAGCGCCCGCTCCACCGCGCCGCGCACCCGCGGCGCCGTCTGGCCGATGAACTCGGCGACCAGGTCGGCGCGCGTCACCTCGACCAGATGCCCGGACGACAGCAGCCCGAGCTGCGCGTACACGGCGGCGACCAGCCGGGCGATGGTGGTCTTGGCGGTGCCGGGGTTGCCGGTGAACACCATGTGCCGCGCCGGCGCGCCCGGCGCGATCTTGGCGTCCAGGCGGAGCCGCCCGGCGCGGGCCTCGGCGACCAGCGCGCCGACCTCCCGCTTGGTCGCGTCGAGGCCGATCAGCCGCTCGATCTCGGCGAGCGGGTCGCCGGGCACGCCCTCGCGGCCCCGGGCGAGCGCGTCCGGGACGTCCTCCAGCAGGATCTCGTCGAGCGACTCGGTCTCGTCGACGACGCCGTCGGCGAGGACGCGGCGGCCCTGCAGCGCGACGGCGCGGTCGAGGAGGTTGACCATGCCGCGGGCGCTGCCCGTCCCGGCGCCCTGCGGCGCGGCCCGCAGCAGCGCGCGGACCTTGTCCAGGACGCCGTCGGCGAGCGCGAACCCGGCGTCGGCCGCCTTGCCCGCGAACACCCGCACCAGCTCGTCCTCGGTGAGGCTCGGGAACCGGACCGTCCGGGGGAAGAACGCGGCCAGCTCGGAGTGCGCCTTCAGCAGCCCGTTCAGCTCCGCCTCCGGCCCGGTCAGCACCACCACGAGGTCGTCGGTGTGCGCCTGCACGGCGGTGACCAGGACGTCCAGCACCTCCCGGCCGCGCGCCGGGTCGCCGGACGAGACGAGCGCGTGCGCGTCGCGGACGACCAGCACCCCGCCGAGCGCCTGCTCGACCGCCCGCCGGACGCGCAGCGCGCTCTCGGTCGCGTACTCGCCGAGCAGGTCGGCCCGCTCCACCTCGGTCAGGTGCCCCGACGACAGGACGCCGCGGTCGGCGTAGATCCGGCCGAGGATCCGCGCGACGGTCGTCTTGCCGGTGCCGGGCGCGCCCGCGAACACCAGGTGCCGGGCGCGGGCGGCGGCCCCCATCCCGGCCTCCCGGCGCAGCCGGGCCGCCTCGGCCTCGGCGACCAGCGCCTCGATCTCCCGCTTCGCGGGTTCTATCCCGACGCAGGCCGCCAGCTCGGCGAACGGGTCGCTCTCCGGCGGGCGGCCGGGGATGAGCCGCTCCGGCAGGTCGTCCTCGACGATCTTCGGGGTGACGCCGGTCTCCGGCGCGTCCCCGGCCGCGGCGAGACGCGCGCGGGCGGCGTCGGCGCAGCGTTCGGTCCAGGTGCTCGGCGCGGTGGGCGCCGCGCAGGTTGAGCAGCGCCGGGGTGCGGGCGAGCCGCCCGCCCGCGGCGGCGGCGACGTCGCCGGGCACACCGAACCCGCGCCGGGCCGCGGCCCGGATGAATAGTTCGGCGAAGTCGTCCGCGCCGAAGTCGCCGCGGGCGGCGCCGAACGCGCCGACCAGCGCCGGGTTGGCGTCGAACAGCCGCCGGTCGCCGCCGGGCCGGCACAGCGCGACGACGTCCAGCGCGGGCGAGCGGGCCATCAGCCGCCGCAGCTCCTCGACGGCGGCGGCGCCGCACCGCTCGTGCGCCGCGAGCCGCTCCAGGTCGTCCACGACCAGCAGCATCCGGGCCTCGACGCAGTCGCGGACGCGCGCCTGGAGCCAGAGCACGGCGTCGCTGACGCCGAGCGACGCGAACACCTGGTCGGAGATCCACATCGCCTCGCGGACGGCGCCGCCCATGGCCAGCCGGCGCTCCACCAGCTCGGCCGCGGTGCCCTTGCCGGTCCCCGCCGGTCCGGTGATCAGCAGCCGGACGGGCCGCTCCCCCGCCAGCCGCGCCCCCACCGCCTCCCGAACCGCCCGCGCGAGCTCCGGCTGCCCCACCAGCTCGTCACCCTCGTCCCGAGGGCCCCCTGGGTCGCCCGCACCACGCTCGTCACCGAGATCGCCCGCGTCGTGCCCGTCGCCGGACCGGTCGGCCGCGCCGGGGCGCGGGGGCTCGGCTCGCGAGGCTCCGCTCCGCGAGGCGTCGGGCTGCGGGGGTTCGGCGGGGCGGGCGGTCGGGAACAGCCGGTCGCCCAGGGGGTTGAGGACGCGGCGGGCGGTGAACAGCCGCCGGACGTCGGCCTGGAACGCGCGGACGGGTACGCGGTCGCGCGGGGCCACCGGGGCGCCCGGCAGGCCCTGCACGGCGCCGGTGATACGGACCGCCATGTCGAGCCAGGCGCGGGCGGCGTCGGCCTCGCCCGCGACGAGGGCGAGCGCGAGCCGGTCGCGCACGTCGTGCCGCCAGGGGTCGATGGCGAAGTCGGCGCGCAGGGCGTGCAGCCGGTCCCGCAGGTTCGCGTGCCGGTCGGTGCCGAGGAGCACGGCCAGCTCGGCGGGGACGGCCGTGACCTCGGCCGCGAGCAGCAGCCGGGCGAGCGCGTCGTCGGGTCCCTCCGCGGCGCCGAGGACGCCGCCGATCCGCTCGTGCGCGGCCTCGAAGCCCTCGCAGGCCCAGCCGAGGTACGCGACGGGCCCGGCCAGCTCCGGCAGGACGGCGAGTTCCTCGTCCGTCAGGCCCGCCGTCCAGGCGTCCTCCAGCAGCGGCTTCGGGACGGTCAGGTCGCACTCGCGCAGGGCGGGGTCGGCGGCGCGGCGGTCGAACACGCCGATCAGCGCGCGGCGGCGCCGCTCGACCGGTTCGAGGCCGTCGAACACGTCCAGTCCGGCGCGCGCCAGGTCGAGCATGACGGCGCGCAGCGCGGGGTCGTCCCCGGCGGGTTCGGCGAGCCACAGGCCCGGCGGCCGCCACCGGCCCGCCTGCGAGAACCAGGCGAGGGGGTCGCGGACGCTGGGTTCGGGCGTGGCCATGAAGTCCGCCAGCACCTCGTAGTCGACGTCGCCGCGCGAGCCGCCGCGCAGCGCCGACGCGCCGAGCAGGAAGGTGAGCAGCGACCACAGTTCGGCCCCGGCCGCCGTGGTGCCCTCGTTGTAGAAGTCGCCGTGGCGGCGCGGCAGGTCGGCGACGCGCGGGTCGTCGTTGAACGCGACGGCCCGGGCGCGCAGTTCGCCGTACAGCCCGTCCGGGACGCGCCAGGGCCCGTGCGCGTACACGTCGAGCACGGGCTCCTCGGTGAGCAGCACTTCGAGATGGTCCGGCAGCCGGGGGGAACTCACCTGTGGGTCCTTCTCCTACGCGAGCGGGCGGGCACGTCCAGTCAGCACCCTACGACCCCGTGACGTCCGCCACACCGGTCGCGGCTCAGAGCGGGAGGGGCGTGGGCCGCTTGGGGTCGCGGCCGTCGCCGGACGAGCGCCGGGTGACCCGCCGGCCGATCCACGGCAGCAGGTAGGCGCGCGCCCAGTGCAGGTCGTCGCGGCGGGAGGCGAGCCAGTCGGCGGGGTCGGCCGGCGGCCACGGCGCGCGCCAGTCGTCCTCCACCGGCAGTCCGATCACCTCGGCGACGCGCAGCGCCATGCGGCGATGCCCCTCGGACGACAGGTGCAGCCGGTCCTCGTACCAGGCGCGGGGGTCGTCGAAGACGCGCAGCGCCCACAGGTCGACGACCGTGCACCCGCGCCGGTCGGCGATGGCCCGCAGGTGCATGTTGTAGGTGGCGCCCTTGCCCCGGATCCGCCGCCCGTTGCGCAGCCCGCGCGGGTCGAACCCGGTGAAGACCACCACCCGCGAGCCCGTCGACCGCAGCCGCCGGACGGCGTCGTCGAACAGCACCGCGAGCGCGTCCGGGTCGGCGCCCGGACGCAGGATGTCGTTGCCGCCCGCGCAGAACGTCACGAGGTCGGGGGCCATCTCGACGGCGCGCGGCACCTGGTCTTCGACGACCTGCCGCACCAGTTTGCCGCGCACCGCGAGGTTCGCGTACCGAAGCCCCGGGTGCCGCGCGGCGATGTGCTCGGCGAGCCGGTCCGCCCAGCCGCGGAACCGGTCGTCCTCGCCGGGGTAGGGGTCGTTCAGTCCTTCGCTGAAGCTGTCCCCGAGGGCGACGTACGTGCGGATCGGCTCCGCCGCCGCCCTCGGCGCTGAATCACGTTCGATCACGTCGAACAATGATGCATCGTACACACGACCTACGCGACCGTAGGTAACGAGATGTGAGGAACCAGTCTTTCCGGGCCCTCGGCCGCTACGCCTTCCCCGACGTCACGTCCAGGAGGGCGAGGACGTGCCGAGGGGTCCGGCCGGCGGCGCGGGCGGGGCGGGCGGGGCCGCGGGCTGCGCGTGGGCGCCGGCCGTGGCGTGCACCGTCATCGCGTGCTGCACCAGCGTGATCAGCACCTGCTTCGTGGACTCGCGGCTGCGCGCGTCGCACTGCAGGATCGGGACGTGCGCGCTGATCGACAGGGCGTCGCGGATGTCCTCGATCGCGTACTGGAACTCGCCGTGGAACCCGTTGACCCCGACGACGAACGGCAGGCCCAGCTCCTCGAAGTAGTCGACCGCGGCGAAGCAGTCCTCGAGGCGGCGGGTGTCGACGAGCACCACCGCGCCGATGGCCCCGCGGACCAGGTCGTCCCACATGAACCAGAACCGGTGCTGCCCGGGCGTGCCGAACAGGTACAGGATCAGCTCGCTGTCGAGCGACACACGGCCGAAGTCCATCGCCACGGTCGTGGTGGTCTTGTCGGGGACGGCCGACAGGTCGTCGACGTCCGCGGACGCGGCCGTCATCACCGCCTCGGTGGTGAGCGGCATGATCTCCGAGACCGAGCCCACGAAGGTCGTCTTGCCGACCCCGAACCCGCCGCCGACGACGATCTTGACCGAGGTCAGCTCGGTCTCACCGCCTTGCGGCGGCGGGGCCTGGTCAGAGCTTCCGAAGGCCACTGAGCACCCTTTCTAGCAAGCGGATGTCCGGCTGACCGCCGGAGGTGGTGGAGGGCTGCGACTGGTGCAGGCGCAGCAGCCCCTCAACGGCCATGTCGGCGACCAGCACCCGCGCCACCCCCAGCGGGATGCGCAGCAGCGCCGACACCTCGGCCACCGAACGGGCCTGCCGGCACAGGTCCATGATCGCCCGGTACTCCGGGGTCAGCACGGCCACGTCCCGCGGCGGGTAGGGGGCGGCGGTGACCAGGGCCTCGATGGCCAGGTCGTACCGGGGCTTCGTCCGCCCGCCGGTGACGGCGTAGGGCCGCACCAGCGAGCTGGCCTCGCCGTCGTCCTCCTGCGCGGGGGCACGCCCCGGCACCGGATGCGGTTGCCGGGGGGCGCCCGGCCAGCCGCCGGGGCCCCCGGGGCCGCCTCCGTAGGGACTGCCTCGATCCATGTCGCTGACCTCCGTCAGAGTCAGTCAGGGTCAATAGCGGGCGGGCCCGGCGCCCGTCCCGGTCACGGACGGCCCGTGCGGGTCGGCTCCACCGCGCAACGCCGGGCTCAGCACGCGTCCGACCCGCTCCACCAGGAGCGTCATCTCGTACGCGACCAATCCAAGATCGCAGTCCGGGGCCGCGAGGACCGCGAACACCGACCCGTTCGTGATCGACATCACGAACAGCAGCCCGCGGTCCATCTCGACGACCGTCTGGTTCACGCCGCCCGCGTCGAAGATCTTCGCGGCGCCCTGCGTGAGGCTCATCAGGCCGGACGCGATCGCCGACAGCTGGTCCGCGCGCTCCGGCGGGAAGCCCGCCGAGTACGCCATCGGCAGACCGTCCGAGGAAACCACGACGGCGTGCGCGACCTTCGGGACACGGTCAGCGAAGTTCGTCACCAACCAGTTGAGATCCTGCCCGCTCACCGGGTGCCTCCTGTCTCGCCGTCGTCCTGGGACGGCGCCTCACCTGACGTGCCGCCGCGAGTTTCGGTGCGGCCCCGATTGACGCCGCGCTGCAGGCTCGCGAAGCGGTTTCGCCGGACGTCGGCCGACTGGCCGGGTCCCTGCTGCTCTTCCGGCCGGCCCTGCGCCGGCGCGTCCTGTCCTTGCGTGCCCTGTGCCTGGACGCCCTGGGCGGGTGCGGCCTGCGGCCGCTGCGGCAGGCGACCCGGCGGCCGGGTCCGCCGCCGGCACGGTGGGCGGCTGCGCCGTCCCGCCCGGCTTGCCGACCGCTCCCGGCACGCGGTTCTTGCCGGGCACCCGCTTGGGCAGCCCGACCGACGTGCGCTTCTCCGCAACGGGCTCGCGGGCGGCCTCGGCGGCGCGGAACCCCGCGTCCGCCGGGGACTCCCAGCCCTTCACCGGATCCTCGTTCACCGTCTCCCCCGACCTGCGCTGGAACCATTCCGACTGCATCGCGTCGAAGATCGGTGAGCGCTCGGGCATCCGCGGCGGCCCGGCCTGGGCCTGCGGCGGTGCGGGCGGGGCCGGCGGCGGTGCCGCGGGCATCTGCGCCGGCCGGTCGAACATCGACGGTTCCGGGGCGGGCCGCTCGGGAACGTCGTCGACCTGGTGGCCCGCGAATCCCTGCGGTGCCGCGGCGTCCGGCCGCACGGGCTCCGCGGGGGCGGCGGTCTCGCTCCATCCGCTTCCGGACCATCCCGGCTCGGCGCCGTGCGCCGCGCCGTTCAGGGAACCGTCCGCGATGGTCTGGTCCGCCGGTGCGCCGGTCTGCTCACCGTACTGATCGCCGAGCTGGTCGAGCGGGCCCGTCTCCCAGGGGATGTGCCGTGCCGAACGAGGTTCGGGCACCACCGGCTGCGCCTCGGGGACGACGGGCTCGCCGCCGGGACGGCCGAAGGCGCCGCTCCCCGGCTCGTCCGGCCGCTCGTGGGTCTGTTCCGGCTGCTCGTTGCGCGGCTCGAACAGGCCGTTCGAACCGCCGTCGTCGCCGGGACGCGACGGCAGCTGGGCCCCCGGCTGCCGCACCGGCAGCTCGCCCGGACGGCGCGTCGACGCGCCCTCGTCCGGACGCCACTCCTCGGTGGGCCGCTCGGCCGGGTGCCTGGCCGGTTCGTCCGCCGGGACCCGCGGCAGCGGGCCGGTGGCGGGGCGGGCGGCGTGCGCGCCGGTCCCGCCGGGGGCGCCGAACGGGCCGGAGTCGTTCATGGTCGGCTGGGGGCCGGTGACACCGCGCAGCGGGCGCAGCGGGCCGGTGCCGCCGATCGACGGGCCCGAGCCGAGCGCCGGCATCCCGGCCGTCCCGGGTGTCGTCCTGCTGGACCGCGCCGGTGGCACCGATCGCGGGCGCCTCGGCGGGCGCGGTGAGGGTGGCCAGCGGTCCCTGCTCGGCGGCTTCCCGGCCGGGCAGGCCGCGAGCGCCGATACCGCCCGACTCGCCCGCGCTGACGACGGCGTCCGGCAGGACGACGAACGCGGTGAGGCCGCCGCCCTGTGCGGCGCGCAGCTCGACGCGGATGCCGTGCCGGACGGCGAGGCGGCCGACCACGAACAGGCCCATGCGGCGGGCGGCGCCGAAGTCGATGACCGGGGGGTTCACCAGCCGCCAGTTGGCCTGTTCGAGTTCCTCGGGGGCCATCCCCACGCCGTTGTCGGTGATCTGCAGCATCGAGCCGCCGCCGCTGAGCAGCTGCCCCGACACCGTCACCTTGGTGTGCTCGGAGGAGAACGTCGTGGCGTTCTCGACGAGCTCGGCCAGCAGGTGGACGAGGTCGTTGACGGCCGGTCCGGCGACGGTCATGTCGCCCTGGACCCGCAGCGAGACGCGCTCGTACTGCTCGACCTCCGACAGCGACGCGCGCACGACGTCGATGAGCGGGACGGGCTTGCGCCACCGCCGGACCTGCTCCTGGCCGCCGAGGACCAGCAGGTTCTCGTTGTTGCGGCGCATGCGGGTGGCCAGGTGGTCGAGGCGGAACAGGTTGGCGAGCTGTTCCTCGTCGCGCTCGCTCTGCTCCAGTTCCTCGATGAGGCGCAGCTGGCGCTCGATGAGGGACTGGCTGCGGCGCGACAGGTTGACGAACATCGCGTTGATGTTGCCGCGCAGGACGGCCTCGTCGGCCGCCAGCCGGACCGCTTCCCGGTGGACCTCGTCGAACGCCCGCGCCACCTGGCCGATCTCGTCGGTGGAGTCGATGTCGATCGGCTCGACCTCGATGCCGCCGACGGCGGCCTCCGGGTCGCGGAGCCGGTCGACCAGGCCGGGCAGCCGGGCGCTGGCCACGTCGAGCGCGCCGGACTGCAGCCGGCGCAGCGGCCGCACCAGCGACCGGGCCATGACGATCGTGAGCAGGAGCACGAGGGCCAGCAGGACGACGACGGTGACCACGTCGATGATCATCGACTGCCGGGCGGCCGCGCCGCCCTCGTCGCTCTGCGCCTTGATGTCGTCGGCCAGGTCCTGCTCGACCACGCGCATCTTGTCGATCATGCTGGTCATCGCGGTGCGGATGAACTCGGCCGAGCGGGCGGTGCCGAGCGAGCGGGGCAATGTCCCGTTGGTCACCTCGACGGCGGAGATCACCCGCTGCCGCACCACCCGGGCCTGGTCGACCTCGGTGCCGACGACGGTGTCCTCGAACAACTGGTTCTGTTCCACGCTCGCCGAGCCGCGGAAGGACGCGAGCTCGCTGTCCTCCTGCGCGCGCGCCGCGGTGAGCGCGGTCATCTCGGCCGGTTGCAGCGCCCCGACCCGCGCGCCCACGAGAAGCAGCGCCCGTTCACGGGAGACGGCCTCCTTGGCGCGGGCGAGGGCGCCGAGCGCCCGGCTCGATTCGGCCAGGGCGCCGTCCGCGACGTTCTGCGAGATACCGTCGAGGATGCCGATCATTTCCTCGGCGGCCTCGGTGTACTTCTGCAGCACGATGTACGCGGGGACCCGGCTGCCGACGACGAGCGAGCGCAGCGCGGTGACGCCGTCGAGACGGCTCTGCACCGCCCGGGCGTCGCGGACCGCCTCCGCGCCGTAGGAGCCGTCGATGGCCGCCGCGGCCTCTTGCACCGGCTTGAGCTGGGCGTCCGTCCGCTTCTGCTGGGCCTCCAGGTCCGGCAGCAGCACGGCGGCCCGGCCGGCCGCGCTGTACTCGACCGACAGGTCGCGCTCGGCGGTGAACTCCTGGACGAACCGGGTGATGCCGACGCCCAGCTCCGCCATGCGCTCCACGCGCCCGTACGCCTCCGTCTCGCTCACAGAGCTGGAGATACGTACTCCGGCGAGCGCGACGGCGGCGATCGTCGGGACCAGGATCAGCACGATGAGCCGCTGTGGCACACGCCAGTTCCGCAGGCTCAGCCGACCGCCCGACCGTGTCGAATGATCCGACTGCACCTCGACATTACCGGGTCGAGGACCGTCGCGACCTTCGTCGCTTGGTTGCATCCGCCGTTAACACCCTCTCCACACGATGTTGCACTCTCCGTAGCCTCACCGACGCGAAGGGTTAAAGCGGCATCAGCTCGCCCCTCGGCGCACGCCATTGCAGCACATCCACGGGATAGGCCGCAAAGGACCATAGAACAGGGGATATCCCACAAAGCAACGATTGGCGTTTCATGCCCATATGTCTGATTTGCCGTACACACTTGATCACTCACGGTGCGAGGACCCTCCGCGACCGGACGGCACCGGTGCGTGATACCGGGCCGCTCGCGCGGCCTTCGCACCCGGCGGACCGCCGGAGAACGCGCACCGCGGCCCCGAACCGGCGATTACTCTCCGAATTGGAGTGGCAATGCATAGCGACCGCCCGCACATGTGCCGCGACGGCGACCGGAATGAGTTACTCACCGGTCACCTCGTGGACACCAAGCTCCAGGACACAAGAGAGTCACACAATTCGTACTCAAACCACCCAAGTCACTCGGATCACGGTACTCTCCGGTCGCAGTGATCTTCAGGCGCGGCGATGGGGTGACTTCGGTCGTTCCCCCTGGCTCACGAGTCCCGCCCAGCAGCCCTGCCGAACAACTTCCCCCGTGAGTTAAGGAGCGCCCATGCGGCAATCCCTTCGTCTGTCAGCGCTCGTCAGCGCCGCCGCCCTCGTCGTATCCCTCACCGGCTGCGGAGACTCCGAGTCCTCCGGTGGCGCCAACGGTCTCGAAAAGGACACGATCACGGTGGCCGCCATGCCCCTGGCGGACAACGTGGCGGTGTACATCGCGCAGAAGGAGAAGCTCTTCGAAAAGGAGGGGCTGGAAGTCAAGATCGAGCCCGTCCAGCAGAGCACCAAGGCCATCCCGGCGCTCGTCAAGGGCGACGTGAACGTGATCGCCGGCGCCAACTACGTGTCCTTCCTCCAGGCGAACGAGAAGGGCACGCTCAAGCTGAGCGTCCTGGCCGAGGCCGCCTCGATGACGTCCCACATGATGGACGCGCTCGTGATGCCCGACTCCGACATCAAGACCCCCAAGGACCTTGAGGGCAAGAAGGTCGCGGTCAACATCCTCAACAACATCCAGTCGCTCACGCTGAACGCCATCCTGAAGGCCAACAACGCCGACCCGTCCAAGGTCGAGTACGTCTCGGTGCCCTTCCCGCAGATGGCCACGGCGCTGGAGAAGGGGCAGGTCGACGCGATCCACACCGTCGAGCCCTTCACCTCCGCCACGGAGAAGAACCTCGGCGCCCGCGTGGCCGTGGACGGCGGCACCGAGCCGGTGACCAACACCCCGATCGCCGGCTACATCAGCACGCAGGAGTTCGCGTCGGAGAACCCGAAGACGGCCGCCGCGTTCCAGCGGGCGATCTTCGCCGCGCAGAAGATCGCGTCCGATGACCGCAAGAAGGTCGAGGACATCCTGCCGACCTACACCAAGATCGACGCCAAGGTCGCCTCGGTGATCACCCTGCCGGGCTACCCGACCTCGCTGAACACCACCCGTATGCAGCGGGTCGTCGACCTCATGGAGGCCGACAAGCTCCTCAAGGAGAAGCCGGACCTGAAGACGATCCTGTTCCAGCCGTCGGCCTGATGACGAGGCACTGACGTATATGGCTGACCAGACGACGCCGCCCCGCGGCCTCTCCCGCCCCGGCAAGTGGGCGCGAGGGGCCGCCGGGGTGGCGGCCCTGTTCCTGGCGAGCGAGATCCTCGGCAGGGCGGGGATCGTGGACCGTTCCTATCTGCCTCCGGCGTCGAGCATCGTGACCCGCGCCGTCGAGCTGTTCGGCGACACCGACTTCCTCTTCAACGTCCGCGTCACCCTCACCGCGTGGGCCCTCGGCCTGCTGATCGCCATCGCGATCGCGGTCCCGCTCGGGCTGCTGCTCGGCAGCGTCCCCGCGGTGAACACCGCGGTCCGGGCGATCGTGGAGTTCCTGCGGCCGATCCCGTCGGTCGCGCTCATCCCGCTGGCCGGGCTGCTGCTCGGCTCCGGGCTCAGCATGGAAGTGCCGCTCATCGTCTACGCCGCCTGCTGGCCCATCCTGTTCAACACCATGTACGGGCTGCACGACGTCGACCCCACGGCTAAGGAGACGCTGCGCACCTTCGGCTTCGGCCGGATCCAGATCCTGCTGCGGGTCTCGCTGCCGAGCGCGGCGCCGTTCATCGCGACCGGCGTGCGGCTGTCCGCGTCCATCGCCCTCATCCTCGCCGTCGGCACCGAGATCCTCTCCGGCTTCGGCGACGGCCTCGGCATGTTCATCGCGCAGGCCGGCACCGTGCCGGACGGCACCGTCGACGTCCTCGCGGGCACCGTGTGGGCGGGCTGCATCGGCCTGATCATCGACAGCCTGATGGTGCAGGGCGAGAACCGCGCGTTCCGCTGGCACAAGGCCCAGAGGAGTGGTGCATCGTGACGACGGCCGCCCTTCCCGCGCGGTCGGCGCGGACCGTGCGTCCCGGCGCCTTCGCGTTCCGGCTGGTCCGCGGGCTGCTGCACCGCCTGCTCCCGCTGGCGATCCTCATCGCGGGCTGGGAGGCGGCGACGCGCGCCGCCGACAGCCCGTTCTTCCCGCCGCCGTCCGAGATCGTGCAGCGGATGCGGGAGATGTGGTTCGCCGGTCCGGCGAGCCACCTGTTCCTCAGCTCCGGTGTCCGCGAGGACATCGTGCCGAGCCTGTACCGGATGGCGCTCGGCCTGCTGCTGTCGGTCGTGGTCGGCGTCGTCCTCGGCATGTGGCTCGGCAGGTCGGAGCGCGTCCTGGCCTACCTGGAGCCGGTCCTGCAGTTCGCGCGGGTGATCCCGCCGCCGACGATGGTGCCGGTGTTCATCGTCCTGTTCGACATGGGCACGCAGATGCAGGTGGCCTCCATCGTCTTCGGCGCCGTCTGGCCCGTCCTGCTCAACACGGCGGACGGGGCGCGGGCCGTGGACTCGACCCAGATGGCGACGGCGGAGGTGTTCCGGCTCTCGGGCTACCAGCGGATCCGGTACCTGATCATCCCGTCCGCGCTGCCGAAGATCTTCGCGGGACTGCGCCTCGCGCTGTCCCTGTCCCTCATCCTGATGATCTTCGCCGAGCTCCTCCCGGGCACCTCCGACGGGCTCGGCTTCCAGCTGACGAACGCGCAGAGCATGTCCGACCTGTCGACCATCTGGTCGATCATCGTGCTGCTCGGCATTCTCGGTTACCTGTTCAACACGATTCTGCTCGCGGTGGAGCACCGGGTCCTCTCCTTGTGACCGCGGGGCGCGAAGGGCATAGTCATGACGACAGAGTTCACGGTCAGAGACGCGGTGTTCGACTTCTGCAGGCGCGTGGGAATGACCACGGTCTTCGGCAACCCCGGCTCCACCGAGCTGCGGATGTTCCGCGACTTTCCCGAGGACTTCTCCTACGTGCTGGGGCTGCAGGAGATCGTGGCGGTCGGCGCGGCGGCGGGCCACGCCATCGGCACCGGCAACGCCGGGCTGGTCAACCTGCACTCCGCCGGGGGCGTCGGGCACGGGCTCGGCGCGGTGTTCAACGCCTACCGCGACCGGGTGCCGGTCGTGATCGTCGCGGGGCAGCAGACCCGCGCGATGCTGCCGACGCGTCCGTTCCTCGGCGCCGACGAGCCCGCCCAGTTCCCCCGCCCGTACGTGAAGTGGAGCAGGCAGACCGAGCGCGCCGAGGACGTCCCGGCCGCGTTCGCCGAGGCGTACCGGGTGGCCATGACGCCGCCGCGGGGCCCGGTGTTCCTGTCGGTGCCCGAGGACGACTGGGACCGGCCGGCCGAGCGCGTCCCGCACCGCGAGATCCGGGCGGGCTTCGCGGCGGACCCGGCGGCGCTGCAGGAGACCGCGGACGCGCTCAACGACGCGAAGAACCCGGTCATCATCGTCGGGCAGGGCGTCGAGGACGAAGGCGCGACCCCCCTCGTGGTGAACCTCGCCGAGCGCACCGGCGCGCCCGTGTGGATCAGCCCGCTGTCCGGCCGGTCCGGGTTCCCCGAGGACCATGCCCTGTTCCAGGGCTTCCTGCCGCCCGTCCGGGACCTGCTCGCCGCGCGGCTGGCGGGCCACGACGTGATCCTGGTGCTCGGCGCACCGGTCTTCAACTACCACGTGCACGCCGAAGGCCCCTACATCCCCGAGGGCTCCCGGCTGTTCCACCTCGACTGCGACCCCGACCAGATCGCGTGGGCCCCGGTCGGCACCAGCATCCTCAGCACCGTCCAGGCGGGCGTGTCCGGCCTGCTGGAACTGGTCGACAAGGCCGACCGGCCCGCGCCGGAGCCGCGGCCGCGGCTCGCCGCGCCCGCCGTCGCCGACCCGATCGACCCGGCGCTGGTCATCGAGACGCTGCGGGAGCGGATGCCCGAGGACGGGATCCTCGTGGAGGAGATCCCGAGCCACCGCGACCTGTTCCACTCCCGGTTCCCCATCACCCGTCCCGGCTCGTTCCTCACCATGGGCAGCGGCGTCCTCGGCTGGAGCCTGCCGATGGGCGTCGGCCGCGCGCTCGCCGGTTCCGGCGAGCGGATCGTCTGCGTCCTCGGCGACGGCGCGATCATGTACTCGGCGCAGGCGCTGTGGACGGCCGCGCAGCACAAGCTGCCGATGACCGTGATCGTCATGAACAACGGGGGCTACGGGGCCATCCGGTCGCTCGGCCGCCGGATCGGCATGGACTCGGTGGTCGGCGCCGACATCGCCGGCATCGACTTCGCCGCCCTCGCCCGCAGCATGGGCTGCGGCGGACGCACCGTCGGCACCGCCGCCGAACTGGACGGCGCGCTGGCCGAGGGCCTCGCGCACGACGGGCCGTTCCTCATCGACGTCGGTGTCGCGGCCAACGACGCGGCGATGTACGAGCCGTGGGCCCAGTGACGGTACCCGGACACAGGAAAGGTGGCCGAAATGCTTGAGATAACCGGCCTGACGCACTCCTACTCCGGCGATCACGGGGTCCTGGACGGCCTCGACCTCACGGTCGCCGACGGCGAACTGCTCAGCATCGTCGGCCCATCCGGCTGCGGCAAATCCACCCTGCTGCGCTGCATCGCCGGACTCATCCGACCCACCGGCGGGAAACTCTCCCTCAACGGCAAACCCATCGACGGCGTCCCCGACGACCTCGCCGTCGTCTTCCAGGACTACAGCCGATCACTGTTCCCCTGGCTCACCGTCCGCGACAACGTCGCACTGCCGCTACGGCGCCGCGGCAAATCCCGCACCCAACGCCGGGAGGCGGCACAAGAAGCCCTCGAATCGGTGGGGCTTCCCGACGCGGGCAAGAAGTTCCCCTGGCAACTGTCGGGAGGCATGCAGCAACGCGTGTCCATCGCCCGCGCCCTGGCCTACCGGCCCTCCCTCCTCCTCATGGACGAACCCTTCGGCTCCGTCGACGCACAAACCCGCGAAGACCTCGAAGACCTCGTCCTCAAAGTCCACCGCGACGCCAAAATGACGATCCTCCTCGTCACGCACGACATCGACGAAAGCGTCTACGTCGGCGACCGCGTCGTCGTCCTCAACCGATCCCCCGCACGCGTCCACGCCGACCTCCCCGTCGACCTGCCCACCGAACGCGACCAGATCGAAACCCGCTCCCACCCCGACTTCATCACCCTGCGCGCCGAAGTCGGACGACTCGTACGCGGCGGCGCCAAGGTCCCCGGCGCCGCACCCGCCACCGGCAAGGGCGCCGAGAAGGTCGAAGTCGGCGCCGAGAGCGGCGGTTCCGTCGCCGAGGCCGCCGCGAAGAAGGGCGGCGAGACCGCCGGGTAGCCCTCGCGGGCGCCCCTGCCGGAATCGGACAACAGTTCGAGATCGTCCATCGAGTCGGTGATGATGACATGGCGGGCCGGAGGCGACATCCGGTTCGCCGGTCGTGTCCACGGTGATCCGGCCGCTCATGATCGCCGCCCGCACGGCGGCGATGACACGACCCCGGGGGCGCGGTCGTCCACCGCGGTCTCTCCGCTCCCGGGGACCGACGAAGGGCGATTCATGCGCGTACTCATCGTGGGGGCCGGGATCGGCGGGCTCACCACCGCGTTGAGCCTGCACGAGGCGGGGGCGGAGCCGATCGTCGTCGACGCCGTCCGGGAGCTGCGCCCGCTCGGCGTCGGCATCAACCTGCTGCCGCACGCCGTCCGCGAGCTGACCGAGCTCGGGCTGGGCGGCGACCTCGCCGAGACCGGGATCCCCACCGCCGAGATGGTGCATTTCGACCGGTACGGCGGCCGCATCTGGGGCGAGCCGCGCGGCCGCGACCTCGGCTACAACTGGCCGCAGTACTCGATCCACCGCGGCGAGCTGCAGATGATCCTGCTGGACGCGCTCCGCGAACGGCTCGGCGGCCGTGCCGTCCGTACCGGCACCGTGTTCGAGGGGTTCGAGCAGGACGGCTCCGGCGTGCGGGTCCGGCTGTGCGACCGGGCGTCCGGCGAGGTCCGCACCGAGACGGCCGACGTGCTCGTCGGCGCGGACGGGCTGCACTCGGCCGTCCGCGCCCTGCTGTACCCGGACGAGCGGGCGCCGCTGTGGAGCGGCATCCGGATGTGGCGCGGCGTCACCGAGGGCGAGCCGTTCCTCGGCGGCCGGACGCTGGCCGTCGCGGGCAGCAACGCCGCCGCGAAGATCGTCGTCTACCCGATCTCCATGCGCGCCGAGCGTCGCGGGAAGGCGCTGCTGAACTGGGTGGCCGAGGTGCGGCAGGACGACGACCGGCTGGACCGGACCGCCGACTGGAACCGGAAGGGGCGGCTCGAAGACGTCCTGCCCCACTTCGCCGACTGGACGTTCGACTGGCTGGACGTCCCGGCGATGCTGCGGGCCGCGGCGGAGATCCTCGAATACCCGATGGTCGACCGCGAACCCCTCGAACGCTGGACGTTCGGCCGCGTCACCCTGCTCGGCGACGCCGCCCACCCGATGTACCCGGTCGGGTCGAACGGCGGCTCGCAGGCCGTCCTGGACGCCCGCGTCCTGGTGCACGAACTGGCCGCGGCCGGGCCCGTCGCGGGCCTGGCGGCGTACGAGCGCGAACGCCGCGAGGTCGCCAACTCGATCGTCCTGGCCTGCCGGGACATGCCCGCCGACCGTGTCCTGCACACCGTCAGCCGGCGCGCCCCGAAGGGGTTCGCGGCGATCGAGGACGTGCTGGAGCCCGAAGAGCTCACGACGATCACCAGCGCGTACCGGCGGACGTCGTTCTCGGACGTCGACGCGCTGAACTCGCGCCCGTCCTACACGACCGGGCGCTGACGGCTCACTTCGCCTCGGAGTACCGGTCCACGACCGCGATCTCCATGGGGAACACGACGGGCGTGCCGCCGAACAGCAGGCGGCGCGCCTCGTCCGCCGCCTCCCGCACCGCGTCCGCGACGGCTTCGGCCAGCTCGGCGGGCGCGTGCACGATCACCTCGTCGTGCTGGAAGAACACCAGCCGGGGCGGGCCGAGCGCGGTGAGCCTGCGGCGCAGCTCGCCGAGCAGCGCCAGCGCCCAGTCGGCCGCCGTCGCCTGCACGACGAAGTTGCGGGTGAACCGGCCCCGGCTGCGCAGCTCCCGCGCGCCCCCGTCGTCGGAGGTCAGCGCCCGCCAGCCCGCGGACGGCGGCGGGCACGTCCGGCCGAGCAGCGACCGGACGAGCGCGCCCCGTTCGCCCGCGCGGGCGGCCTCCTCGACGTAGCCGAACGCCTCGGGGAACCGCTGCTTCAGCACCGCGAGGAGCTGCACGGCCTCGCCCGTCCCGCCGCCGTACATCGCCGACAGCAGCGCGATCTTCGCCTTGTCCCGGGCGGCGAGCCCGTTCGGGTCGGCGGTGAACGCCTCGGCGAGCGCGGCGTACAGGTCGCCGTGGGCGGCCGCGTCGGCGAACGCGCGGTCGCCCGCGAGCGCCGCCAGGACGCGCGGTTCCAGCTGGGCGGCGTCCGCGACGACCAGCCGCCAGCCGGGGTCGGCGACGACCGCCCGCCGCAGCACCCGCGGGATCTGCAGGGCGCCGCCCCCGCTGGTGGCCCACCGCCCCGACACCACGCCGCCGACCACGTACTCCGCGCGGAACCGCCCGTCGCGCACCCACGTGTCGAGCCACGCCCACCCGTGGGCCGTGTGCAGCCGGGCGAGTTCCTTGTACTCCAGCAGCAGCGGCACGGCCGGGTGGTCGACCCGTTTCAGCACGTGCGCCCGCGTCGACGGCACCGGCCGCCCCGCCGCCGCGAACGCCTTGAGGATCTGCGCGGGCGAATCGGGGTTGACGTGCACGCGCGGGCCGAACGCGGCGCCGATGCGGTCGGCGAGGTCCTGCAGCCTGCGCGGCCGCAGCCCGCCGGACGGCCGCGGCCCGAGCAGCTCGGTCAGCAGCGCGTCGTGTTCCGCGGCCGACCACGGCAGCCCGTCGTGGCCCAGCTCCGCCGCGACCAGCGAGCCCGCCGACTCGGCCGCCGCGAGCAGCCCGAACCCGTCCAGCCCGGCCATCGCGCTCCGCTGCGCCGCATGCACCTCGACGATCTGGGCGAGGTCGTCCGGCACGTCGTCGCCGGAGTCGCCGAACAGGGACGCCTGCGTCGTCTCCCGCACGGGCGCCGGATCGGGCGGGACGGGCGCGCCGTGCAGCCGCGCCCACGCCGCCGCGACCGCCCGCGGCTCGCCGTACCGTCCGGCGTGCCCGAGCAGCAGGCTCTCGACGAGCTCCAGGTCGTGGCATCGGGCCACCCGCACCCGGCGTCCAGCAGCCGCGGATACAGCCGCGCCGTGGACGGCCACACCCAGCGCGGCGCCTCGGCCCGTTCGGTCTCCGCGATCGCGGCGACCAGATCGGGCACGTCCCGCGCGGGGCCCGCGGGCGCGCCGTCATCGGCGAGGGGCCGCAGCACTCCCCCGCCACCGGCCCCCGCGGCCGCCGCCATCCGCACCCGTCCATTCTGGCGGCGCCCACCGACAGAACGGACCCCTCCGCGACGGGTGGGCGCGGAGGGGTCCGGGTGGGCCAGGGCCGTGGCCCCACTGGTCGGGCGACCGGTCAGGCGACGAGCGAGACCTGCTGCTCGGGCGGCGTCCCGCCGTAGCGGTCGACGACCTTGTTGAGCTGGATCTGGTAGTACAGCACCCCGAAGCCGAGGATGCCGAGCAGGAAGCCGAGGCCGACGCTGCAGGTCGAGGTCAGGCCCGCCGCGCGCTGCGCCTGCCGGATGCGGCCGCCGAGCTTGATCCACATCACCAGCGGCCAGATGCCGAAGGTGACGGCGCCGAACAGCATCGACAGCAGCGCGTTGAGGGCGGAGTCGCCGACCCTCCGGTCGTAGCGGTACAGCTCGGCGTGGACCTTGAAGAACCACACCAGGCCGTAGATGCCGAACGTGATGATGGGCAGGCCGAGCCAGACGCCGACGGGGTTGCGCCGCTTCATGTTGGCGCCGGTGCCGGTGGCGACGGGCGCCGGCTGCTGCGCCGGGGCGGGGGCGTAGCCGCCCTGCTGGTACTGCTGGGGTTGGCCCTGCCCCTGCTGGGGGTAACTCATGTATCGCTCTCCCGAGACGTGATCACCCGTACGATGATCAAGAACTGTAACGTCCCGGGCACCCATCGTGCGACGGAAACGACGAATCTCGCATTCATCGCAACGGAATGCGCACCTCGTCCTCGATCGGCGGGAACGCCTCGTGGTCGCCGCACCCGGTCGCGGCGTGGCATCGGATGCGCAGTTCCTCGGCGGTGACGTCCAGGCGCAGGAAGCTCTTGAAGAACGGCGGCTCGTCCCAGTCGGCCAGCTCCGACCGGAACCGCTGCGGCAGCTTGCGGACCGGCAGCCGCAGCGCGCCGCGCCGCCGCTTGTCCCCGCGCGGCACCCCCAGCGCGAACGCGACGAACCGCGCCCGCAGCGACACGTCGCTCGTCTCGTAGCCCCGGCCGGGCTCGATGCCGAGGCGCCGCCGCACCGCCGCCGTCGCCTCCTCCGGCGTGAGGTCGAACAGTTTCGGCAGCCGCAGCCACCTCCCGTACAGCCTGCTGTAGCGCGACAGGGAGTCCCCCCGCAGCGGGTAGCAGCGGAACTCGTCCTCCCGGACGGAACGCGTCCGCGGAATCGTGTGCGTGGCGTGCATGAACGCGCCCCCGCCGCCCGCGACGATGTACTGCAGCGTCCGTCCGTCTCCGCGGCTCATCGGGTACCGCTGGTAGTTGTGGATGTCGCCGCCGATGGCCGCCACGTAGTTGTGCGCCGGGTCGCGGACGACGTCGTCGACCGTCCCGCCGCCCTCGACCGGGCACGGGCGGTGTTCGTCGTCCACGTACAGGGGCTTGCCCGTGACCAGGAGTTTCGGCTTCGGTCCGGCCGACACCTCCCGCAGCCACTCCCCCTGGTCGCGGTCGATCCCGCCCTCGATCCCCGTGTCGATGCCCACGATCCGCAGGGACGGAGTGTCGATCACCCAGTACGGCCCGGGCTGGCCCGTCCGCTGCCCCGCACCGCCCCGGTACGTCCGCCGCGCCTCCGCGACCGCGCCCGCGTCGACCTCCCCGGCCTCGCGCCACGCCAGCCGGGCGAGCCACCCGAACGGCCCGCCCCACTTCGGGGGCGAACAGTCCATGTCCAGCCCGCAGAACACGTGCAGGAAACCCCGCAGGCCGTCGTACCAGTCGTGGTTCCCCGGCACCGCGTACACCGGCCCGGGGAAGTCCTTGTAGGGGCGGAAGAACTTCTCCGGGTAGTGCGCCGCTTCCCCGGCCGGGTAGATGACGTCGCTCGCGATGATCATGAAGTCGGTCCCGGCGGCCGCGTTCAGCAGCGGCGGCACCACCGCGTACTGCGAGCGGTCGCCCTCGCCGGTGTCGCCCAGCAGGACGAACGAGAACTCCGGCGCCGGCCGGTGCACGGTGAACGCCGCGGGGGTGCCGCGCTCCCGCAGCGCCGCGACGCACCGCCGCCGGATCGCGTCCGACGGATCCCCGAACCACTTCGCGATGACGTCGTTGCGGGACCGCCACAGCACCCGCGGCCGCCGCCAGGAGAAGTCCGGTACCCGCTCGGGCAGCAGTTCGTTGAACGTGCCGGGCCGCCCGCACCCCCACCCGGCCCCGGCCTCGGACGTCCGCGAGTTCCCGTCGCCCCCCGCCATGCCGTCCGAACCGTCCGATTCCTCAGCACGCACAGGGGACCTCCGGGGGGAAGGGGCAACACGAGGATTCTAATGACGATCTCGTGCCGCTCCAGGAAAACACAGCAGCGCCGGCGCCACCCCCAGAGACGCCGGCGCTGCCACGTGGAGGGCGTCCGCGGGAATCATGAGTCCCCCCAGAACGGCGAAGAATCGCCTTCTCATGATGCGTCCGCAGACGGCCCCAAGGTCCCTTAGCGGGACGTATACGACGCTATCCGGATGGCCGTAATGGCCGCGTAAATCACCCCAAACGCGGGGGCCAAATCTCATATCCGCAGCTCAGAGCCCCACGACGCGCAGGGCGCCCGGGAGGACGCGGGCGGTGACGGGGAGGGTGCCGGGGAGTTCGCCGTCTGCGCCGTAGGGGAGGGTGCGTCCGGGCGGACCGGCGAGCTCGATGCGGACCTCGCGTCCGCGCAGGACCTCGACCTGGGGGCGCCGGACGTGCGTGCCCGCTTCGAGTTCGCGCATGACGGCGAAGAAGAGCGGCTTCGGGGCCGAGCGGATCAGGACGACGTCGAGGAGGCCGTCGTCCACGCGGGCGTCCGGGGCGATGTGCTTGTTGAAGCCGTAGTAGCCGGAGTTGGCGGCGATGACGCTGTACCCGCGGAACCGGTGCTCGGCGCCGTCCACGGTGACGCGGTAGTCGGCGGGGCGCCACGCGGCGATGGCGCGCAGGGCCCCGGCGTAGTAGGCGGCGGAGCCGCGCAGGACGCGCGACCGGTTGGCGTTGGCGTTGGCGACGGCGTCGACGCCCGCGTAGACGCTGCCGAGGACGGTCGTGCCGTCGGCCTTGATCGCGTCGACGGCGCGCGGTTCGCCGTCCAGCAGGAGGCGGGCGAGGGCCGCGGGGTCGGCCGGGACGCCGAGCTGGCGGGCGAAGTCGTTGCCGCGCCCGGCGGGAACGATGCCGAACAGCGCGTCCGTCCCGGCGAGGGCGCCGCCGACGCAGCCGACCTGCCGTCGCGCCGACGCCGAGGACGACGCGTCCTCGGCGGCCGCGTGACGGGCGAGGTCGGCGGCGTGCGGCAGGCCGCGGCTGTACTCGACGGCGAGGTCGGCGCCCGCGTCGCGCAGCGCGCGGGCGAGCGGGACGAGCGAGGCGGCGGACGCCGAGCCGCCCGCGGCGGGGTTGACGATCGCGGTGAACGCGCGCGGCACGGTCACTCCCCCGGGACGAGGACGCCGGGGTTGAGGATCCCGGCCGGGTCGAGGCGGTCCTTGACGGCGCGCAGGACGGCCGCGCCGAGGGGGCCGATCTCGCGTTCGTACCAGTCGCGGTGGTCGGTGCCGACGCCGTGGTGGTGGCTGATCGTCCCGCCCGCGTCGGCGATCGCGTCGGACGCGGCGTGTTTCGCCTTGTCCCAGTGCGGGAGCGGGTCGTCGCCCTGGTCGGAGACGACCGTGAAGTAAAGGGACGCGCCGGAGGTGTACACGTGCGAGATGTGGCACATCACGAGGGGCGGCGTGCCGGCGCCGGACAGGGTGCCGATGAGCGCGTGCCGGACGGCCTCGTACAGCTCGGGGATCCGCGACCAGAACCCGGCGGTCTCCAGCGTCTCGACGAACGCGCCGACGTCCAGCAGCGAATCGCGCAGGTACGGGGCGTTGAAGCGGCCGTGCGCCCACTTCTCGCCGGGTTCGGCGCCGAGCGGTTCGCCGCCCGCGTCGAGCAGCGTCCCGGCGGCGCGGGCGCGCCGGTCGGCGACCTGCGCGGGCGTCCCTCCGAAGCCGAGCACGGCGAGGCAGCCGGCGGCGCCGGAACCGGCGCGAGGGCGGCCGGGTCGGCGAGGCCGATCATGGTCTCGGTCTCGTCGGAGAGCCGCAGGACGGCCGGGAGCGGGCCGTCCTGGGCGAGGCGGCGGAGCGCGGCGGCGCCCTCGGCGAAGGACGCGAACCGCCAGCCCTCGTAGGCGCGTTCCTCCGGGATCGGGTGGATCCGGACGGTCACCGAGGTGATCACGCCGAAGGCGCCCTCGGAGCCGAGGACGAGCTGGCGCAGGTCGGGACCGGCGGCGGACTTGGGCGCGCGGCCGAGGTCGAGGGGGCCTTCGGGGGTCGCGACGGTGAGCCCGACCACCATGTCGTCGAACCGGCCGTACCCGGCGGACGCCTGGCCGCTGGAGCGCGCGGCGGCGAATCCGCCGATCGTCGCCCATTCGTACGACTGGGGGAAATGTCCGAGCGTGTACCCGTGTTCGGCGAGGAGCGCCTCGGCGTCCGGTCCGCGCAGGCCCGGCTGGAGGACGGCCGTGCGCGACTCGGCGTCGACCGAGACCAGCGCGTCCATCCGGCGCAGGTCGAGCGCGACGAACCGGCGGGCGCCCTCGGGGGCGAGGCCGCCGACGACCGAGGTGCCGCCGCCGAACGGGACGACCGCGATCCGGTGGGCCGCGCAGGCCCGCAGCACCGCGAGGACCTCGTCGTGCCCGCCCGGCAGGACGACCGCGTCGGGTGCGGCGGACGTCTCGCCCGCGCGCACACGCAGGAGGTCGGGCGTCGACTTGCCGCGCGTGTGCCGGACGCGCGTCTCCGCGTCCGTCCGGACGTGTTCGGCGCCGCCCGCGGCTTCGGCGAGCGCGCCCAGTTCGTCCGCTTCCAGCCGGGGTTCGGCGGGCGTGACGCCCGCGAGGTCGACCGGGGGCGCGTCGCCCGTCCGCACGCCGAGCAGGTCGCGCAGCAGGCCGACGACCGCCTCGGGCAGCGGCGCCGCCCGGTCGGGGTCGCCCCAGCCGCTCCACAGCATGTCGCGCGTCTCCACCCTGCCTCCCGGCTCGTCGTCCCATGGGGGCTTACACTGTGACACATGACGTCGAACCGTCACAATGGGACCGGCGCCCGAACCGCCGACGACACCGTCCTGGACGCCGCCCGCGACTGCGTCCTCGCCGTCGGGGTGCGGCGGACGACGCTGACCGACATCGCCCGCCGCGCCGGCGTCTCGCGGATGACGCTGTACCGCCGCTGGCCGGACGTCCGGACGATCGTCGCCGACCTGATGACCCGCGAGTGGGTCCGGATCGGCGCCTCCGTGCAGCCGCCGGACGACGGCCGTCCGGTCCGCTCCCGGCTGGTGGACGGTCTGGTCGAGGGCGTCCGTACGTTCCGCGACCACCCGCTGCTCCGCAAGATCGTCGACGTCGACCCCGAACTGCTGCTCCCGTACGTCCTCGACCGGCTCGGCGCCAGCCAGCGGGCGTTCCTGGAGCTGTTCGAGGACGCGATCACCGCCGGGCACCACGACGGGACGATCCGTCCCGGTCACCCCGCACGCCAAGCGCGCGCGCTGCTGCTGGTCGTCCAGTCCTACGGCCTGTCGGCACGCACCGTGATCGAAGAGGACGACCCCGAGCTCACCACCGCCGCGTTCGACGCCGAACTCCGCGAAACCCTAGACCGGCTCCTGGCCCCGTGACCGCCCGAAGGAGAAGCCACGCAATGACTGATGCACCCGGACGGTCGTCGCTGAACCGGGCGCGGCGCGAGCGCGAGCTGGCGGCGCTGCCCGACGAGGTCGTGGACGTCCTGGTCGTGGGGCTCGGCGCCACGGGGGCCGGGGCGGCGCTGGACGCGGCGACGCGGGGGCGGGCGGCTCTCGGTCGCCGCGATCGACGCGCACGACCTGGCGTTCGGGACGTCGCGGTGGAGTTCGAAGCTGATCCACGGGGGGCTGCGGTATCTCGCGTCCGGGCAGGTGGACGTGGCGCACGAGAGCGCCGTCGAGCGCGGGACGCTGCTGACGCGGACGGCGCCGCACCTGGTGGCCGCGCAGCCGTTCGTCCTGCCGCTGACGCCGCTGGTGCCGCGCTCGCACGCGCTGGCGACGCGGGCCGGGCTGCACGCGGGGGACGCGCTGCGGCTGGCCGCGCGGACGCCGCGGGCCGCGCTGCCGCGTCCTGCGCGGGCTGTCGGCGGTCGAGACGCTGCGGGCCGCGCCCGCGCTGCGCCGGCTGGGGCTGCGCGGCGGGCTGCTGTCCTGGGACGGGCGGCTGGCCGACGACGCACGGCTGGTCACCGCGATCGCGCGGACGGCCGCCGCGCACGGCGCGCGGATCCTGACGCGGTGCCGCGCGGTGACGCTGGCCGGGGACGGCGCGCTCGTCCGGGACGAGGAGTCCGGCCGGGAGTTCACCGTGCGGGCGCGCGCGGTGGTCAACGCTGCGGGCGTGTGGGCGGGCGGCCTCGTGGACGGGGTGCGGCTGCGGCCGTCGCGGGGGACGCATCTGGTGGTGCGGCCGGAGACGATCCCGGGGCGGGCGGGGATGCAGATCCCGGTGCCGGGCGAGTTCGGCCGGTTCCTGCTGGTGCTGCCGCAGGAGGACGGCCGGGTGTACGTGGGGCTGACCGACGAGCCCGCCGACGGGCCCGTCCCGGACGTGCCGGAGCCGACGGCGGGCGAGATCGGGTTCCTGCTGGACGTGCTGGGTGCGGCGCTCGAAGTGCCGGTTCGGCCGTCGGACGTCGTGGGCGCGTTCGCCGGGCTGCGCCCGCTGCTGGACACGGGCGCGGACGGCGGGACGGCGGATCTGTCGCGGCGGCACGCGGTGCTGACCTCGCGGGACGGGGTGGTGACGGTCGTCGGCGGGAAGCTGACCACCTACCGGCGGATGGCGCAGGACGCCGTGGACGCCGCCGTGCGGGGCCGCGGGCTCGCGGCGGGGCCGTGCCGGACGGCGCGGATCCCGCTGGTCGGGGCGGCGGCCCCGGACCTGCTGGCGCGGCTGGACGCCCCGCAGCGGCTCGTCCGCCGGTACGGGGCGGAGGCTCCGCTGCTGGCAGCGCTCGGCGCGGCCGATCCGGCGCTGCTGGAGCCGGTCGTGGCGGGGCTGCCGGTGCTGGGCGCCGAACTGGCGTGGGCCGTCCGGCACGAGGGGGCGCTGGACGCGGGCGACGTGCTCGACCGGCGGACCCGGATCGGGCTCGTGGCCGCCGACCGTGCGGCGGCGCTTCCGGTCGCGGAGGCGCTGACCAGGGCTTCCGTCATGTGAGGAGAGGGATTCGGCGGGTATGACTTTTGCCACCATCGCTGGTCCCGCGGCACTCTGTTAGGTTAACCTAACCTAAGATGCCAAGATCGGCGGGGGGTTTCTGTGACGCGCGGCAAGGGCTGCGGGCATTGCCCGGGCAGCCACACCGGCGAGCGGCCGTGCCTGGCGAGCGCCACCACGAAGGCCCGCTCCTGGCTGCTCATCGAGCACCCGGGTCCGTGGCCGGTGCGCGTCGAGGACATCACCGGCCCGGCACCGGTCGTGCAGGCCCTGCACGCCGCGCTGCGGGCGGGCGTCCGGCCGCAGCTCATCCGCCGGACCGGCCGCCGCCGCCCGACGCCCCCGATGCAGGTCTACGCGGCGTTCTCGCAGGGCGACCGGGTGTGGATCGAGGGACGCAAGCTGGCCGATCCGGGCGAGCTGGCGGCGCTCGATCTGGACGCCCTCGCGGCGGGGCGCTCGCCGGGCCTGGGGGCGCCCGTCGTCGACCCCGTCCTGCTGGTGTGCACGCACGGCAAGCGCAACGCGTGCTGCGCGCGCACGGGTGCTCCCCTCGCGCGGGCGCTGTCGTCACGTTTCGGTCCGCTCGTGTGGGAAACCACCCATGTCGGCGGTGACCGATTCGCGGCGAATTTGGTATGTCTCCCTCACGGCTTGTACTACGGCGACCTCGGCGAGACCGAGGCGACCGCCGCCGTGCACGCCTACCTCCGGGGCGAGGTCGTCCTGGAGCGGCTGCGCGGACGGGCGGGGACGCCGGAGCCCGCGCAGGCCGCCGAGCACTTCGTCCGGGCGCACACGGGACGGCTCGAACTGGACGCCGTGACCGTGGAATCGCTCACAGGGACATCCCGGTACGAAGCGCTTGTCACCGTTCGGGAGAGCCGTTACCGGGTCGTCTTCGAGGCCGTGCAGCAGGCGGCCCCGTGCGGACCGGAGTGCGGAGAGAACCTCGAAACCTACATTGTTAGGGACCTCACCCTTCTCAACGCGGCGGCCCTCGTGTAATCTCACGGAGGCCCCATTCGAGGGCCTCCGTGTCGCACGTCCCCAGGATTCCGGAGTAACCGGACGGGGAACAGAGCGGCAACTCCAGACGTTGGACCTTTCGGCGCTTCGCTTCTGACAGTCGTCACGTGAAGCACGTTGAGCGTCCATGTCCTTTGTTCAGTACGAACCAATCTCAAGGTGGGTGTTCCATGGCTCAGGTACGTCGGCAGGCAAACCTCCCTCGTCCCAGCTGGGGCTGGCAGGACGCCGCGGCGTGCCGGGGGGAAGACCTCGTCCTCTTCTTCGGTCCCGACGGCGAGCGCCAGCCCGAGCGCGAGATCCGCGAGCGCAAGGCCAAGCAGATCTGCATGGGCTGCCCGGTCCGCACGGATTGCCTGGACTACGCGGTGTCCCGGCCCGAGAAGTACGGCACGTGGGGCGGCCTCAACGAAGACGAGCGCGCGTCCGAGCGCCGGCGCCGTATGCGTCGCGCCAACGCCGCCTAGCCGACCGCGAACCGGGCGGCCCGCCCCGCGAGACGAACGCCTCGCGCGAAACGGCCGCCCCGACGCTCCCAGAACCACCCCGGCACGCCACCGAGAAACGTCACGCCCCGCACCCGGCGGGGCCGTTCGCATTGCCCGTACCCGGTCCCGATGGACCGGGTACGGGTGTTTGCGGCACTCTTGACCCCTTCCGGGATTCCCGAATTACCGGGCGGCCGCCTTTTACCGCACCGAGCGGTGCCGTGAGAGCAATTTTCGGAAATTCATCTGGATCCATTGTCCGGGGTCGACACTCGCCCGGCGCGTTCCAGCCAGCCGATCACGTCGCGGTCGGTGAGCTGATCGAAGTCCCGGTACCACTGCCCGACGGCGCGGAAGTCCCACGGCGCCGCCGGCACCACGAGATCGTCCACTTCCGGCTCCAGCCGCTCGACGGTCTCGGCGGCGCCCACCGGCACCGCCAGCACCAGCCGCGACGGGCTCCGCTCCCGTAGCGCCCGCACGGCCGCGCGGGCCGTCCCGCCGGTCGCCAGGCCGTCGTCGACCACGACGACGGGCCGTCCGGACGTCCGCGGCAGCGGCCGCCCGCCCCGGTACGCCTTCACCCGGCGGTCCAGTTCGGCGCGCTCGGCCTCGATCGTGGCACGCAGGTCGTCCTCGGTCAGCCCGAGCCGCCCCAGCAGCCCCTCGTCGTACACCGGAGCGCCGCCCTCGGCGATCGCCCCCACGCCCAGCTCGGGCTGCGGCGGGTAGCCGATCTTGCGGGTCACCAGGACGTCCAGCGGCGCGTCCAGCCGCCGCGCGATCTCGTACCCGACGGGGACGCCGCCGCGCGGCAGCGCCAGCACCGGGGCGCCCTCCAGCCCGAGCGGCGCCAGCCGCTCGGCGAGCACCCGGCCCGCCTCGGTCCGGTCCGCGTACGGCAGCCGCACCGTCTCGTCCCGCTGGATCTCCTCGCGCGTCCTGTTCTTGGTCCTGTCCCAGGGCATCGCGCACACCCCCTCCGGGGTCGCTTGCACCTTCACCCCGGAGCCCTACCCCGCCCGGCGGGGATTTGTCAGGAAGAGAGCCACCTGAGCGGGTTGTCGTGAAGGATCCCGTCAAGGGTGGCGTCGTCGGCCCCGGCGGCGCGCAGCGCGGGCAGGAACGTCTCGAACAGGTAGCCGTACCCGGCGCCGCCGTAGCGGCCGACCTGCGTCATGCGGGACACGCCGGTGCTCAGCAGCACCCGGTCGGCGTGCCCGGCGTCGAGCATGTCCATGACGGCGCGGACGCGGGCGCCGAGGACCGTCTCGTCGTCGCCCGCCAGGCCCAGCGTCCCGAACGAGACGTACGCGCCCGCCTCGGCGATCTTGCGGTGCTGCCCCGGGTCGTCCACCCGGTCCTGCTGGCCGACGGCGACCCGCTCGGGCGCCAGCCCGGCCACGGTGAGGATCTCCAGCTGCGCCAGGCCCGCGCGGCCGTAGGTGGCGACCGGCAGCCCGGAGTAGCGGGCGGCGCGGGCGGCGGCGCGCAGGCACAGCTCCTCGGTCTCGGTGGGCGCCTCGCCCCACGTGCCGATCTCGCCGATCACGCCGGGCAGCGCGTTCGTCCCGTCCATGCCGAAGCCGATCTCGGCCAGCAGCCGCTCGGCGAGCCGGTCCACCGCGGACGGGCCGGTCCCGGCCTCCGCCGCGGCCAGCGCCTCGCGGACGAACGCGGGGTGGAACGGCTCGGTGAACACGCCCGTCGCGGCGACCACCGCGACCCGGGCGGCGGCCGCGACGCGGGCGAGCGACGCGGCGTCGCGTCCCATGCCCGAGCAGGTCAGATCGACGACGAGGCCGAGCCCGTGCTCCGCGCGCAGCGCCGCCAGCTCGTGCTTGACGGCCTTCTCCTCGTCCAGCCAGCGGCGGGGGTCGGAGCCGACCAGCGCGGGCCGCGACGGCCACCGCAGATCGAGGCGCAGATGCTCGTGGGAAAGCACCGGACCGGTGATGTCGGACGTCGCGATCGTGCCGGTCACGGTCCGGATCCGGCGGGTCTCCTCACGAAGGGTCATGTACGCCGAGGTTACGACATGTTTAGCCTTTTCATGGGTTTAACCGGCGGAGTTTTTACCCTCCGTTGCATCACCCTCACCTGCGTCCTCGCCGTCCTGCGCTTCCCGGACGGCCCGCGCGCGCGCCGTCCCCGCGCTGGGCCACAGCCGGTCGATCTCCGCGTTCAGCGCCGCGCCGATCAGCACCGCGAACGCCGCGACATAGAGCCAGGCGAGCACGGCGATCGCCGCCGCGAGCGACCCGTACACCGACACCCCGCGCAGCGACCCGGCCAGCCAGATCCGGAGCGAGAAGCTGCCCGCGATCCAGATCAGCAGCGCCAGCACCGCGCCCGGCACCTCCCGGTACCAGGCGGTCCGCACCGGGACGCTCATGTGGTACAGCAGCGCGAGGAACACGATCGACCCCGTCACCACCACCGGCCAGTACAGGATCCGGACGAAGTCGGCGCTCTCCGGCAGCACGTGCGTCACCAGCGTCGGCCCCAGCACCAGCAGCGGGATGACGACCAGCATCACCAGCAGCCCGACCAGGTACAGGAAGAACGCGCGCAGCCGCGTCCGGATCACCCCGCGGACGCCCGACAGCCCGTACGCGATCGTGATCGTGTCGACGTACACGTTCGTCGCCCGCGATCCCGCCCACAGCGAGATCAGGTACCCGATCGACACGATGTTGGCGTTGCCGCCCTCGATCACGTCGTCGATCAGCGGGACGACCACCGAGTCGACCGACGGGCCGGTCAGCACCGTCCGGGCCTGCTCGATCGCCCACGAGCGGATCTCGCCGACCGTCCCGGCCCCGAGCGCGCCGCGCAGGTGCCCCATCGTGCCGATCAGGCCGATCACCAGCGGCGGCAGCGACAGCAGCGCGAAGAACGCCGCCTCGGCCGCGAGCCCGGTGACCCGGTGCCGGAACGCGGTCACGGTCGTCCCCTTGACCAGCAGCCACGCCACCCGCGGGACGGCCCGCGCTCCGCGGACCGCGCCGCGCCGCTCACGCGCGCGCCGCCCGTCCGGGCAGGCCGCGCCGCGGCCCCGAGGGGCCCTCGTCTGGTTCCGCGTCCCCGGCCGAGGGGACGTCCTCCGCGTCGGAGACGGTCGTCACACCGCCTCACCGTAGAGCGTGCGCCGCCCGCGACGTCCCGGACCGCCCGATTTTCCGCCCCGCTCCGCGCCTCGCACGACTCCCCCGTTCGACCGTCCGTCCCGTCCCGTTCCGCCGGATGACTCCTCTGACGCAGCCGGGCACCGGCCCGCCCAAGATCATTGCAGCCGCCGCGTTCCCTCCCCCGAACTCACCTACCCCCGGGCGAGCCGCCCCTCCCGGACGCGCCGGGCGGGGAGCGTGGCGCGGGGCACAGGGGACGGGGGGGTGAGCATCGCGATTCATCGGGGACAATGGAACCGTGATATGCGAGCCGTGCCGTGATCGCCGCCACGAGGAGTGCCGTGGCGGTTCGTGGTGCGACTGCCAGCACCGGGACGGACCGGCGACGCGCGAGCCGACGACGCGGTCGGACGCGCGGGGCGACCGGAGGCCGGGCACCGGCGAAGACTCCGGTCCCGGCGCGGGAACGGACTCCGGGACCGACGCGGGGAAGAGCGAGCCCGCCGTGAACTGGCGGCGGCAAGGGTGAGAGCGGAAACGATGACTCTTCTCACGCGTCCGCATCCTGGACGTAACTGGACAGGCCGCGAGACGTCATGTCAGAGTTCAGGTATGACTGCTGCGGACCCGTTGCTGGCCAAGCGCCGGCACGTCGACTTCCTGCGCGTCCGCAGCGCGATCTGTCGGTGACGCCCCGACCACGCCCCCGCACATCTCCAGCTCCAGCCGGGCGCGTGGTGCATCGGCGTCACCTTTGACTTCTCCCGCTCAGCGTCGAGCCGGCCGAACGAGACTGCCGGTGCGCTACGCGTCCCTCACGACCACAGATGAGGACGCGCGCCGTGCCACCCGCGATCAAGCGCAAGAAGGGCGAGGGCCAGTGGGCCCTCGGCTACCGGGAACCGCTGAACAAGAACGAAGAGAACAAGAAGAACGATGACGGGCTGAACGTCCGCCAGCGGATCATCGACATCTACTCCAAGTCCGGCTTCGACTCGATCGACCCCGCCGACCTGCGCGGACGGTTCCGCTGGATGGGCCTGTACACCCAGCGCAAGCCGGGCATCGACGGCGGCCGGACCGGTGCGCTCGAAGACGAGGAACTCGAAGACAAGTACTTCATGCTGCGCGTCCGGATCGACGGCGGCCAGCTCAGCGGCCCGCAGCTCCGGACGATCGCCGACATCTCCACGCGCTACGCGCGGAACACCGCCGACATCACCGACCGGCAGAACGTGCAGTTGCACTGGGTGCGGATCGAGGACGTCCCCGCGATCTGGGAGAAGCTCGAAGCGGTCGGGCTGCACACGACCGAAGCGTGCGGCGACACCCCGCGCACGATCATGGGCTGCCCGCTGGCCGGGATCGCCGAGGACGAGATCATCGACGCGACGCCCGACCTGCGCGGCATCCACGACCGCTACATCGGCTCGCCCGAGTTCTCGAACCTGCCGCGCAAGTACAAGACGACGCTGTCCGGCTGCACGTCGCACTGCACCGTCCACGAGATCAACGACATCGCGTTCGTCGGCGTGCGGAACGACGAGGGCGAGGTCGGCTACCAGATCTTCGTCGGCGGCGGCCTGTCGACGAACCCGATGTTCTCGCAGAGCCTCGGCGTGTTCGTGAAGCCGGAGCAGACGCACGAGATCTGGCACGGCGTCACGTCCATCTTCCGCGACTACGGCTACCGGCGGCTGCGCAACCGCGCCCGGCTGAAGTTCCTCATGAAGGACTGGGGCCCGGTCAAGTTCCGCGAGGTGCTGGAGAAGGAGTACCTCGGGTACGCGCTGCCGGACGGTCCGGAGCCGGCGGCCCCGGTCGCGACCCGCGACCACGTCGGCATCCGCCGCCAGCAGGACGGCAACTTCTACGTGGGGTTCGCGCCGCGCGCCGGACGGGTGAACGGCGAGCTGCTCGGCGTCATCGGCGACCTCGCGGAGAAGTACGGGTCGGGCCGCGTCCGCACGACCATCGAGCAGAAGATGGTCATCCTGGACGTCCCGGAGAAGAACACCGAGGCGCTCGCGGCCGAACTGGCGGAGCACGACCTGCAGGTGCGCCCGTCCACGTTCCGGCGGCACACGATGGCCTGCACCGGCATCGAGTACTGCAAGCTCGCGATCGTCGACACCAAGCAGCGCGCGATGGACCTGATCGACGAGCTGGAGAAGCGGCTGCCCGACTTCGACGAGCCGCTGTCGATCAACGTCAACGGCTGCCCGAACGCCTGCGCCCGCATCCAGGTCGCCGACATCGGCCTCAAGGGCCAGCTCGTCGTGGACGAGAACGGCGACCAGGTCGAGGGCTTCCAGATCCACCTGGGCGGCAAGCTCGGCGCGACGTTCGGCAAGAAGGTCCGCGGGCTGAAGACGACCTCGGCCGAACTCGGCGACTACGTCGAGCGGGTCGTGCGCAGGTTCGACGAGCAGCGCACCGACGGCGAGGCGTTCGCCGCGTGGGTGCAGCGCGCCGACGAAGCCGACCTCAAGTAGCGGAAACCGAGCAGCGGATCCGAGTAGGAGCACCCATGAGCGAGCGGATGGCGCCGTTCTACTGCCCGTACTGCGGCGAGGAGAGCCTCGAGCCCCGGGAGGAAACGGGCTCGTGGTTCTGTCCCGACTGCGTCCGTTCCTTCAGTTTGAAGTTCCTCGGCGTTGGAGCCCCCCGCACAACCAAGGAGAACTCCCGGTGACACTCCTGGAGACCGACAGACCGGCCCTAGATCTCGAAGACGTCGTCGAATCCGCCGCCGCGGCGCTGGACGGCGCGCCCACCCTGGAGGTCATCCGGTGGGCCGCCGCCACGTTCGGCGACCGCATCTGCCTCACCTCGTCCATGTCGGACGCGGCCCTGATCCACCTGGTGTCGAAGGTCAAGCCGGGCATCGACGTCCTGTTCGTCGACACCGGCTACCACTTCGCCGAGACGATCGGGACGCGCGACGCCGTCGAGGCCGTCTACCCGGTGAACGTGATCAATGTGACGCCGTCGCGGACGGTCGAGGAGCAGGAGGCGGCGCTCGGCCCGCGGCTGTTCGGCCGCAACCCCGACCTGTGCTGCCACCTGCGGAAGGTGGAGCCGCTGGGCCGCGCCCTGGAGGGCTACATGGCGTGGTTCAGCGGCATCCGGCGGGACGAGACCGCCAGCCGCCGCGACCGCAAGGTCGTGGAGTGGGACCGCAAGCGCGGCATGGTGAAGGTCAACCCGATCCTGGACTGGTCCCAGGAGGACATGGACAACTACATCGAGGACAACGGGGTGCTGGTCAACCCCCTCCACTACGACGGCTACCCCTCGATCGGCTGCGCGCCGTGCACCCGTCCGGTCGCGCCCGGCGAGGACCCGCGCAGCGGCCGCTGGGCCGGAATGGGCAAGACCGAGTGCGGCATTCACCTGTGACCTTCCCGACGACCCCGCCGATGGTCGCGGTGGCGCACGGGAGCCGGGACCCGCGCGCCGCCACGACCGTCACCGAGCTGCTCCGCGCCGTCCGGGTCCGCCGCCCGGACGTGCCGGTGCTGCCGTCCTTCCTGGACCACGCCGCGCCCGCGCCCGGCCGGGTGCTGGACGGGCTGGCCGGGGACGGCGTGGAGGACGCGGTGGTGCTGCCGCTGCTGCTCACCGCCGCGTACCACAGCAAGACCGACATCCCGGGCGTGCTGGCCCGGGTCCGGTCCCGGCATCCGCGGCTGCGGCTGCGCACCGCCGGGACCCTCGGCCCGCACCCCCTACTGACGGCCGCGCTGGAGCGGCGGCTCGCGGAGGCGGACGTGCGGCCCGGCTCCCCGGACACGGCCGTCGTGGTGGTGTCGGCCGGTTCCAGCGACGCCGTCCGGCGAACGCGACCGTCGCCGCGCTGGCCGGCCGGTGGCGGGCCCGCGGCTGGTGGGACACCGCCGCCGCGTACGCGTCCGCCGCGAGCCCGACGCCCGCCGAGGCCGGTCGCGGCGCTGCGCGAGGCGGGCGCCCCGCGCGTCGTCGTCGCGTCCTACTTCCTGGCGCCCGGCTACTTCACCGACAAGGTCCGCGACGCGGCCCTGGCGGCCGGTGCCGACGCCGTCCGCGCGGCTGGGCGCGGCCCCCGAGGTCGCCGAACTGGTCGTGCGGCGCTACGACGAGGCGCTGCTGACGGCGCGCGAGGCCGCCGCGGTCTAGCCGTCCGTCCGGCCGTCCGTCCGGTCGTCCCGGCCGAGGGTCTGCAGGTGGGCCAGGGAGCCGTAGCGCGCGACGAGCGCCTCGTACTCGTCCCGGTCGTGGAAGGCGAGGGTGCCCGCGCCGAACGCCTTGGCCGCCTCCACCGCGAACCGCGCGGCGGCCGCGATGTCGGTCTCGTGGCTCGCGCCGGTGGCGCAGCCGGGCACGGCGGACGCGGCGGTGACGGCGAGGCCGACGACGGGCGCGTCCGTCGCGGTCGCGGGCTGCAGGATCGAGTTCAGGTGGTAGACCCCGTTGCCGTACGGGGTGATGTCCTGCGTGGTGATCGGGTAGGTCACGGCGGGTTCGCCGGTGACGACCGCCAGCAGGGCGGCCAGGGCGTCGCTGACGCGCAGGATGTAGCCCTGCTTGACGGTCGGCGACAGCGCCAGCCCCCGGTGGTTGATGATCGTGTTGCCCTTGGTGGTGTCGATGGACAGCACGGCGTCCATGTCGGAAGTCACCTCGTGCTCGTTCATGACGGCGATGTCCACCGGGGAGTCCATGAACGGGACGGGGTCGTGGGGCTGCGTGGGCGCGTCCGGGCAGACGTGCGTGGCGATCACGACGTCGCCGTCGAGGACGTCGCCCCGGTAGCGCATCTCCAGCAGCTTGGCCGCCGCCGCGAGCGCGGCCGCGCCGTCGCCGTCACCTGAACCCGAGGACCTCGGGGCGGGCGCCGACGCCGCCGAGCACGCCCGACGATCCCGAGCGTGGGGGCGTCCCCGCCCGCCGCGCGGCCCCGGCGGCCCGGGACGCGCACGCGCACGAAGTCCGTGGATCCCTTGCCGCCGCGGACGGTGACGATCTCGGCGCCCGAACCGGCGGGGCCCGCGGCGGCGTCGAGGAACTGGGCGAGCGAGCGGCCGGACGCCGCCGGGTCGTCGAGGCGGTCGATCACGGCGAGGACGTGCTTGAGCATGGGCGTTCCTTGCTGGCGAGGAGCATGTTTCCCCAGGTTGCAGCCCTGTTATCGTTATCGGCAACTTTGTCCCGCTATTCACAACGGGAGGACGGATGCCGGGTTCGGGCTTCGCGGCGGACCGCGACACCCCGCGCGGCCTGCTGCAGACGGCCGATCGGGCGCTGCTCGTCCTGCTGGGCTTCGACCGGCACCGCACCGACTGGGGCGTGACGGAGGTGGCGGAGGAGTTCGGCTGGGACAAGTCCGTCGCCCAGCGGGTCCTCGCGACGCTCGCGCACCGCGGTTTCCTCGTCGCCGACCCCGACACGCGCCGCTACCGGATCGGCCCCGCCGCGCTGCACCTCGGCCGGACCTGGGAGCGCTCCGGCTCGCTGCGGATGCTGGTCCTGCCGATCCTGGCGGACCTGTCCCGGCAGACCGGCGACACCGCGCTGCTGTCGGTCCCGGACGGCTTCCACATCCGGTGCGTCGCGGCGGTCGACGGCCCCGAAGGCCCGCTGCGCTACTACCCGCTGGTCGGCGAGCTGTACCCGGCGCACGCGGGCGCGACGGCCCAGGCGTACTTCGCGTTCGTCCCCGAGGAGCTGCGGCGCCGGCTGTTCCGCGACCGCCCCACGGCCCGCTTCACCGGCCGCACGCTGACCGACCCGGACGCGCTCGAACGCCGCTTCCACCGCGTCCGCGAACTCGGCTACGCGTTCACGATCGGCGAGTACGACGCCCACGTCGCCGCCCTCGCCGTGCCCGTCCGGCTGCACGGGGAACCGTACGGGAGCCTCAGCCTCGGCGGCCCCGAGGCCCGCTTCGAGGCCCACGCGGACCGCCTCCCCCGCCTCCGCCGCGCCGCCGAGCAGGTGGAACGGCTGCTGACCGGCGCCCGCCGCCACTGAAAGGAGCACGATGGACCTGCTGCTGCTGTCGAACTCGACGAACCACGGCCGCGCCTACCTCGAACACGCGCTCGACACCGTCACCGCGTTCGTCGGCGCGGGCTCGACGCTCGCGTTCGTCCCGTACGCGCTCGCCGACCACGACGCCTACACCGGCACCGTCCGCGCGGCCCTCGAACCCCGGGGGATCACCGTGCGCGGCGTCCACGCCTCGGGCCTGACCGGCGCCGACGCGGTGTTCGCGGGCGGCGGCAACTCGTTCCGCCTGCTCCGCGACCTGTACCGGACCGGCCTGCGGGACGAACTGCGCGACGCCGTCCGCGGCGGGCTGCGCTACATGGGCGCGAGCGCCGGGACGAACATGGCCTGCCCCACCCTGCGGACCACGAACGACATGCCCATCGTGCAGCCCCCGAGCTTCGACGCCCTCGGGTTCGTCCCGTTCCAGATCAACCCGCACTACATCGACCCGCGTCCCGGCGACACGCACATGGGCGAGACGCGCGAGCAGCGGCTGGCGGAGTTCCTCGAATGCAACGACGTGCCCGTCCTCGGCCTGCGCGAGGGCACCTGGCTGCGCGTCGCGGACGGCACCGCGACGCTCGGCGGCCCCCTGGACGCCCGCCTGTTCCGCCGCGCCGACCCCCCGCGCGACCTCCCGGCGGGCTCCGATGTCTCGCCCCTCCTGCGAGCCCCCGCCAGCTTCGACACCTGACCCGCGAAGCCGGAACCGGCGGGGCCGTCCGCCCGTTGGCGGGCGGCCGGTCGCGTTCCGGGGCGGGTGCGGTGGGTATGCGAGCATTTATGGACGAACGCGACTACTCCGAAGATTCCGGGCATGAGCCCCGTGAGACGCACGACCGCGCGTTCGCACCCGTGAACCAGGGCGCGGACGCACGGGGGCGCACGCGTCCGGGCACGCCCGTCCCGCACCACGTCCCGGACGGCGAGGAGGCCGAGACGAACGGCGGCGACACCGAGATCAGCGGCACCGGGACCCCCGGCGTGAAGCGGGAGCACCCCGACGCGCTCCCGCCGGACGAACGCGGCGTGACCGAGGCCGAACGGCACGACGACAGCCGCTGACGCCCCGCCCATACCGAGGGGCGCCGGGTCGCCGCCGAACGATCCGACCGGTGGCGCGCGCCCCTGGGCTTATTGGGCGGTCCAGCCGCCGTCCACGGCGACGAGCGCGCCGGTGATGAAGCCGGCTGCGTCGGACGCGAGGAACGCGACTGTCTCGGCGACCTCCTCGGGGCGGCCGATCCGGCCGATCGGGTGGGCCGGGCCGAACGAGGCGAGCATCTCGCGGCCGTTGTCGACGACGCCCTCCATGATGTCGGTGTCGATGACCCCGGGCAGCACGGCGTTGGACCGGATGTTCTTCGGGCCGCCCTCGATGGCGAGCACGCGGGTGATCTGGGCCAGCGCGCCCTTGGACGCGGCGTAGGCGGTCTGGGTGTCGAAGGCGACGACCGACGAGACCGAGGCGATCGAGACGATCGCGCCGCCGCCGGCGGCCGCCATGACGGTGGCGCGCCCGAAGCGGTCGCGGGCCGTCCGGACGAACGCGTCGACGTCCGCGCGGTCGGTCACGTCGAGACGCACCGGATGCACGCCGTCGGCGCGGTCGGCCAGCGCGTGCAGCCGGTCGAGGCGGCGGGCGCCCGCGACGACCCGGTGGCCCTCCCCCGCGAGACGCGCGGCGACGGCCTCGCCGATACCGCTGCCGGCCCCCGTCACGAGGACGATCTTGGAGTCGGTGTTCATGGCGTCGAGGCTGCCCGCGCCGGCCGGCGGGTGGCAGTGCGGGCTCTTCCTGGGAGCGACGCACCCAGGAAGACCGTGGGAAGCCGACCTACGATGGGCGGTATGTCACGTTCCGAGCTCGGCGTCTACCTCACCGCCCGGCGGGCCCGGGTCACGCCGGACGACGCCGGGCTGATCGGCACGGGGCACCGGCGGGTCCCCGGCCTGCGGCGCGAGGAGGTCGCGATGCTGGCGGGGGTCAGCGCCGACTACTACGTCCGGCTGGAGCAGGGCCGCGAGCGCTCACCGTCCGCGCAGGTGGTCGACGCCCTCGCGGGCGCGCTGCGGCTGGACGACGACGCCCGGCCGCACCTGTTCCGGCTGGCCGGGCTCGGCCCGCGCGACCGGAACGCCGGCGTGCCCGGCCGCGTCGACCCGAGCCTGCTGCAGCTGATGAGCGCGTGGCCGAGCAATCCCGCCATCGTCTACAACCGCGCCTACGACGTACTGGCCTCCAACGTGCTCGCGGACGCGCTCTTCCACGACTGGGCCCGCTCGCGCAACCTGATGCACGTCGTGTTCACCGACCCGGCCGCGCGGGAGTTCTACCGGGACTGGCACGACGTCGCCCGCAACTCCGTCGCCGGTTTCCGGCTCGGGCACGGCCGTGCGCCGGACGATCCGCGCGTCCGGCGGGTGCTGGCCGAACTGCTCGCGCAGAGCCCGGAGTTCGCGGAGCTGTGGGCGCGGCACGACGCGCGCGGCAAGGCGCTCGAAAGCAAGCGCTTCGCGCACCGCGACGTCGGGCCGGTGACGTTGACGATGCAGACGTTCGACGTCCGTTCGAGCCCGGGGCAGGAACTGGTCGTCTACCACGCGGAGCCGGGGTCCGCGAGCGCCGAGGCCCTCGCCCTCCTCGGCTCGCTCGCCGCGACGTCGCGCCGGGACCGCTGAGCCGTCAGGACTCGCGGCCGCGCCACCAGGCGGAGAGGGCGCGGCGGACGGGCGCGTGGTGCTCGTCGTCCACGATCTTGACGTCGCCCATGACGACCCGGGCGGTGACGCGGACGACCGGGACGCGGGCGCCGCCGCCGGACTCGCGGACGGCCACCTTGCGATCGCCGAGGAAGGCGTAGCCGTCGAGCTCGACGGCGATCCCGTCCGGGACGATGATCTTCACGTCGCCCATGACGGCGGTGGCCTGCACACGGACCTCGCCGGTGGGCACCTGGGCGCCGCGCAGGTCGAGTTCGACGTCGCCCATCACCGACACGGCCTCAAGCGGCTCGTCGATGCGGCCGACGATGCGCTCCTTGCAGTCGCCCATGATCGCGCTGAACCGGCGCTTGACCTGCAGGGGCGCGGGTTCGGCGCCGGGCGCGCCCATGCCGGGCAGGTCGGTGGTGATGCGTTCGAGGTCGTCGCGGGTGACGGCGGCGTAGGCCGCCTCGGTGCGCTCGGTCAGTTCCTCGAAGGTCAGCCGCCCCTCGACCGAGGCGACCCGCAGCCGTTCGACCACCGCCTCGCGCTCGGCGTCCGACGCGCGTACGCCGGGGCTCGCGGGACGGTCGGGGCGCGGGGCGGGCACCGGATCCTTCGGCCCGCCGGGGGACGACGATCCCGGCTGCGGGGTGGACTGACTCATGGTTCCGAAGGTATGCCCCCCGGGGCTTTGTACAATCCGCCGCGCGGACGAGATGCCCCCACCACTTGAGTAGGACTCCCCGCGCCCCGGGCTCCCCGCATGATCATCTTCCGGGCCGAATACTGTTCGGTAGGGTATGTACAGACGATGTGCCCGCAGGTAGGGAGCAGTGCCGTGACCCACGAGGTGTTCAACCAGGTGCCGCCGCTCACCGGCCACGACGTCTCCGACGAGGCGGCGCTGCTGGACGGCCTGGCCCGCGAGGGCGCCGGGTGGGCGGCCGGCGAGGTGCACGAACTCGGCCGCCTGGCGGGCACCGAGCGCGCGCAGGAGCAGGGACGGCTGGCGAACGAGCACCCGCCCGTCCTGCGCACCCACGACCGCACCGGCCACCGCATCGACGAGGTCGAGTACCACCCGGCGTGGCACGAGCTGATGACCGTGGCCGTCACGCACGGCCTGCACGGCTCCGCCTGGACGGACGGACGCGCGGGCGTGCACGTCGCGCGGGCGGCGAAGTTCTACGTGTGGCGGGTCGACGCGGGGCACGGCTGCCCGATCTCGATGACGTACGCGGCCGTCCCGGCCCTGCGGCAGGCGCCCGAACTGGCCGCGCAGTACGAGCCGCTGCTGACGAAACCGGAGTACGACTACGGGTTGCGTGCGCCGCTCACCAAGCGCGCGCTGCTGGCCGGTATGTCGATGACCGAGAAGCAAGGCGGTTCGGACGTCCGCGCCAACACCACCCGCGCGACGCCGCAGGCCGACGGCACGTACCGTCTGGTCGGGCACAAGTGGTTCACGAGCGCGCCGATGTGCGACGTATTCCTCACCCTCGCGCAGGCGCCCGGCGGCCTCACGTGCTTCCTGGTGCCGCGCGTCCTGCCGGACGGCACGCTCAACCCGCTGCGGCTGATGCGGCTCAAGGACAAGCTCGGCAACCGGTCCAACGCGTCCTCGGAGATCGAGTACGACGACGCGGTCGCCTGGCGCGTCGGGGACGAGGGACGCGGCGTCCGCACCATCATCGAGATGGTGAACATGACCCGGCTGGACTGCGTGATCGGCGCGGCGGCCGGGATGCGGCACGGGCTGACGACGGCCGCGCACCACGCCGCCCACCGCGCCGCGTTCGGCCGCGCCCTGATCGACCAGCCGCTGATGCGCAACGTCCTGGCCGACCTCGCGATCGAGTCGGAGGCCGCGACGACCCTGATGCTGCGGCTCGCCGGTGCCACCGACCGGTCGGTGCGCGGCGACGAGACCGAGGCGGCCGTCAAGCGGCTCGGCCTCGCGGTCGGCAAGTACTGGGTGTGCAAGCGCTGGCCCGCGCACGCCGCCGAAGCCCTCGAATGCCTGGGCGGCAACGGCTACGTGGAGGAGTCCGGAATGCCCCGGCTGTTCCGCGAATCGCCGCTGAACAGCATCTGGGAGGGCTCCGGCAATGTCGCGGCGCTCGATCTCCTGCGCGCGACGCTGCGCGAGCCGCACGCGCTGCAGGCGTTCTTCGACGAAGTCGATCTCGCCCGGGGAGCCGACCCGCGCCTCGACGCCGCCGTCAAGGAGGCCAAGGACTCCTTCGCCGACGCCGCGACGATCGAGTTCCGCGCCCGCCGCGTCGCCGAACTGCTGGCACTCGTCCTGCAGGCGTCCCTGCTGGTCAGGCACGGCCACCCGGCCGTCGCGGACGCCTTCTGCGCGTCCCGCCTCGGCGGCGGCCGGGGAGCCGCCTTCGGCACGCTCCCGCCGGGACTGGACCTCGCCCCGATCATCGACCGCGCCGTCCCGAAGGTCGGCTGATCCGTTCGGCTTCACCAACGCCTTGGAAGAGCGTGCGGCGTCTGGCACAGTGATCGCGATCAAGGTTCGCGAGAGCCGGTTCGGCACGGCCCTGTCCGTTGGCCACCGTGGAGGACTTCGATGCCGCAGGTCGCTTCGCTCCGACCGGACGACCCGCCGCGGCTGGGCGACTACACGCTGGCCGGACGGCTCGGCGAGGGCGGGCAGGGCGTCGTCTACCTCGGGCACGGCCCGGACGGACGGCCGGTGGCGGTCAAACGGCTGTGGGGGCGGCTCGACCCCGACGGCAAGGCGCGGACCCGGTTCGCGCGCGAGGTCGAGATCGCCGGGCGGGTGGCCCCCTTCTGCGCCGCGCGGGTGATCACCGCCGACCTGGACGGGGCGGCCCCGTACGTCGTCAGCGAGTACGTCGAGGGGCCCTCCCTGCAGGCGAGAGTCCGCGACGACGGACCGCTCGCCGGTGCGGCGCTCGACCGGCTCGCGGTCGTGACGGCCACCGCCCTCGCCGCGATCCACGAGGCGGGCATCGTGCACCGGGACTTCAAGCCCGGCAACGTGCTGCTCGGCCCGGACGGCCCCCGCGTGATCGACTTCGGCATCGCCCGCGCGCTCGACACGACCTCGACCATCACCAGCCGGATCATCGGCACGCCCGCGTACATGTCGCCGGAACAGATCAACGACGAGGCGCTCGGCCCGCCCAGCGACATGTTCGCGTGGGCCGGGACGATCGTCTACGCCGCGACCGGCGCCGCACCGTTCGACGGCGGCACCTTCGGGGCGGTCATGAACCGGATCTTGCACCACGAGCCGGACCTCGGAGCGCTGGGCGAGCCGCTGCGCGGCGTCGTCGCGGACGCGCTGAGCAAGGACCCCGCGCGGCGCCCCACGCCGCGCGACGTCCTCGACCGCATGGTCGGCGGCGGTGCCGCGCCGGACGTCACCGAGCCGCGGCCGAGCGCGCCGCCCGTCCCGTCCGTCCCGCTCGCGCCCACCCTTCGGCGCCCGCCCCGCGACGGGCCGGTCTTGCCCTCGCCGCGCCCGTGCTGGGCGGCCTCATCGGCCTCTACCTGCTCACCGTGACGCTGGGCCCGCGCCTGATGGAGTCGGTCAGGATGGACATGGGCCTGCGCGACGGCATGACCGACACCCTGGACTGGATGATGCTGCTCTACTACCCCGGGGCCGCGGCGCTGACCGCGCCCCTCGGGGCGTTGCTCGGCAAGCGGCGTCCGAACGCGGTGGCCGCGGCGGCCCTGGGAGTCCTGCTCGCGGGAGCGGCGCTGAGCGGGCTGGCGGGCGACCCCGGGCAACTGCTGACCGGGCGGGTCGTCTCCGGCCTGGGCGCGGGCGCGCTCCTCGCGGGCGCGTCATGCTCGTCCGGCGCGACGGCCCGGTGCGGGCGGCCGGACCCGCCGCCGGGCTCGGCGCGCTCGCCGCCCTGCTCGGAGCCGTGCTCGGCTGGGCGCTGACGACGTCGCTCGGGTGGCGGACGGCCTTCCTGCTGGCCGTCCCGCCGACGTTCGCCGCGCTGCTCCTCGCCGTCGCCGGCGGCATCGTCGCGGTCGGTGCCCGCTCCGCGCCCCGCCGGGTCACATGAAGTTGCGGGTGTGCAGCGCGGACAGTTCCGCCGCCTCGTCCGGCGGGAACCCGAGCCGCTCCAGCCGGTGCCGCCGCCCCTCGTCCATCTCCTCCCGCAGGCGCCGCACCGCGCGGTGACCCGACGCGATCGCGGCGGGCGTCCACTCCCCCGCCGCGAGGACGACGAGCGAGTCGAACACGTCCGCGTTCAACCCGGCGGTGTCGAGCAGCGCGTCGTGCCGCCGCTCGACCGCGCCCCGCAACGCGCCGCGGAAGCCCGGGTCGAGCCTGCCCCGGTGCTCCAGGTGGGCGACGCCGAACGCCACGTGGCGCGCCTCGTCCTGCCTGGCCAGCCGGACGGCCGCGCGCGTGACGGGGTCGGGCGCGTGCCGGTCGAGGAACCCCAGCAGGTTCAGGAACGCGCCCTCGCCGAGGACCGACAGCAGGAACGACGCGAGCGAGAAGTCCGGCTCCGCGAGCAGCGTCGCCAGCGACGCCCGGCCGCCCGCCGACGACGTCCCCGGCTCGCCGCCGCGCAGCGACGCCCGCCGCGCGAACACCTCCACGTGCCGCGCCTCGTCGGCGGCCTGGACGGCCAGCAGCTGCAGCACCTCGCGGAAGTGCGGGTGGACGCGGGCGAGCAGCCGCGCCAGGACGACCAGCGCGGCCTGCTCGTTCTCGACCAGGTACGTCATCACCTGGACGACGGCCGCCTCGACCTCGGCCGGCACCTCGGACTCCGCGTCCCAAGGCACGGCCGCCGCCGGGTCCCACTGGGCGGACGCGGCGTGCGCGTAGAGGCGCGGCGCGATGTCGGCCCACACGACGTCGCGGTCGGCGAGGTCGACGCGAGCGCCGGGCCGCCGGGCTCGACGAGCTCCCCGCGCGCCGCGAGCCCCCCACCGGGGGTCGGGCCGCCGGACGATCCCGCCCGGCCCGGCCCCGCCGGCCCGCTCCGCGCCC
>NZ_MKJY01000243.1 GCF_001942465.1 Actinomadura sp. CNU-125 | reverse complement strand
CGGTCGCGCCGTACGCGGACGGGGACGGGGGCGGCGGCGCCTGCGGGACGGCGCCGGGCGGCGCCGGAGCCGGTCCTTGCCCGCCCGGCGGGGTCGGCGCCGCCGGGGCGGCGGGGGCCGTGTTCGCGGGCACGGCGGGCGGCTCGATGGCCATGGGGAACTCCTGCTGTCGCCCGGGCCGCAGCTTCGCGGCACGGATCCACGAATCGGCCCGGGTGAGCAGGAGGGCCGCGGTCGTACCGGCGATCAGGCTCGCCGCGGCTCCCCGCACGCCGCCGATGGCGCTGGCGGCCGCTCCCATGGCGAGGATCGTCAGCACTCCGGCCATGGCCAGGGCGCGCTGCCTGCGCAGTCTCGCGGCGCGGCGCCGGACGGCGTCTCGGTGCGGCCCGCGGTGGTCGCTTCGCCGGGCCTGCGGCCCGCTCGCGTTGCCGAAGTTCACGGCTTCGAGTTCTCGTCGCCGCGCCCGAACGGCTTCCACCCGGCGACGCCGTCCCCCGCCGGAGGCGCATTCCTCGGGGCGCGCCGGAGCCGGTGCGGGCGACGGCGGCGCGGGGGGTGCCGGAGGCACCGGGGACGGGGCCGGAGGCGGCTCCGGCGCGCGGTCCTGGCCCTGGCCCTGGTCCTGGTCCTGGTCCTGGCCCTGGTCATGCCGCGCCCGCCGCGCGGACGGCGAACCGTTCGCCTCCGGCTTACCGCCCGGGAGCGCCGGTGGCGGGGGAGGAGGCGGCGGGACGGCGGGGGCGCCGAGCGCCGTGTGCCCGTTCGTGTTCGCGATCTGCTCCAGCGGCTCCAGCAGCAGCCCGCGCATGCGCTCGATGTCGACGTCCTGGATGAGTCCCTGGTCGACCATCTTCTTGAAGAGCGTCAGCTGGGCGTCGCGCGTCACGTCCCAGCGCTTCCCGACCATCTGCAGGACCTGCGCGATCTGGTCCGGGTTGCGGGTGAGGAAGAGGAGCATCAGGTCGTCCTCGCCCTGGGCCATCCGGCGCAGCGCATCGAGGCGGTCCCGCTCGAGTTCGGCGCTCTTCCGGTCGGTCACGGCGCTGCGCTCCAGGCGGCGCTGGTGGTGCTGGAAGTCGGCGGTGTGCTCGTCGATGTGCAGGCGGACGGCCACCGCGAAGATCGTGATGCCCTCCTCCAGCGGCACCGATCCCCCCATGTGCATGTTCTGGAGTTCGACCTCGGCGGCGTTGCAGTCGTCGACGTCGTACCGCCGGGTGACCTGCCAGAAGCGTGCGATGAGCCGGGACCGCACCGTGTCCAGCGCGTTGCCGAGCGCGTAGCCGACGACGATCTCGGGGGACGTCACGCCCCACGTCACGTCCGCCTCCAGTTGGAACGGCATCGCGTCGTAGCGGCTCGACACGGTGCCGGTGATCGTGTCGGTGTGCCGCCGCACGTCGACCATGTACCAGTGGCGGTACTGGGTGCACTCGATCACCGAGGGGCGGCGGGCCGGGGCGACGGCGACGCCGTTGCGGTCCGAGTAGACGATCGCGCGGCCGGGGGCGGGCGCGGGGCCTCGGTGGCCGAGGGACACCGGGCCGGTTTCGAGGACCAGGTCGGAGATCGAGCAGCCGGGTTCCTGTGGTCGATTCATCGATGCGTCCTTCTGGTGGCGAGTGCCGCGAGGACCGCGGCGGAGCTGTCGGGGGCGTCAGGCCAGCGCGACGCGGCGATCCGGACGATGCCGTGGGTGCGGTCGTCGAAGGCGATGCCGTTGAGGAACCAGGCCAGCAGGGCCGGCCCGTTCGGGGTCCGTTCGGCGGTCCGCGCCCATTCGGCGAGCACTTCCTTGGCCGCCTTGTGCAGGTCGGCGGAATTGAGGGTGACGTGCCACAACCGCATGACCTTGACCGCCGTCGCGGTGTCGCGTTCGGCGTGGATCTGGAGCGTCGGCCGCGGGACGCCGCCGTCGGACGAGACGTGGACGAGGTCGGCGGCGGCGAGCAGGAAGCCGAGCCGTCCGGTGAGGCGCGCGCCGGGCTTGCGGCCGGTCACCCAGGCGATCAGCAGGTCGAGCGTCATGTCCGCGAACGCGCCGTCCCCGTACTCCAGCATCTCCGCGACGCTGGTGCAGACGGCCTCGACGACTTCGGCGGAGTCGTCGTCGGCGAGGCGTTCCAGCAGCGTCACCGCCCGGGTTCCGGCCTGCGGCCCGTCGCCGTTCAGGGTGACGCGCCAGGCTCGGGCGGCGGTCGCGCGCAGCCGGGGCCGCGCGTCGTCGGTGCTCCACGCGGTGACGAGTCCGTTGACGGCGGCCTCCAGCCGCGCGCGTTCGGCGACGACGCTCAGCGCGGACGCCGCCGCGTCCCGCGATTCGACCGCGGCGGACCGCGCCCACGGCAGGATGATCGCGGAGCTGATCTGGTCGAACGACTCGGCCGCGAGAATGCCGGTGGCGACCGCCGCCCTGATCCGGACGGTGGGTACTTCGCTGCGCACGCAGAGCCGCAGCCAGTTCAGCAGCTCGGGCCTGATCGGGTCGTACTCCTCCCAGACGTGCAGCAGGAGCCGCCTGGCGAGCCCCTGCTCCCGGTACCGGACGACCAGTCCCGGCGCGGTGCCGCCGTGCCGGGCGGCGAGGTTCGAGGGGACGAGATGCGCGCCGAGCGCGCGCAACCGGGTGCTGCGGGTGCCGCCGAACGGGGTGGGTTTCTCCGGCGGCTTCTCGTCGGGTTCGAGGCGCCGGGTGAGCAGGTCGGCGGCGTTCGCGACGAGGTCGTAGTTCTCTCCGCCGAGTGCCGCGACCGCGATGGCGAGCGTCTGCGTCGGCAGGTCGCCCATTCCGGAGAACCACTGCTCCAGATCGGAAACCCGCCGCCCGGTGAGCCCGGCGCGGACGTTTTCGGTGATCGGCTCGCGTGCCCCGGCGAGCAGCCCAGCCAGCCGGACGGCCCGGGCGGGCGACGCGTCGCGGAGTTCCTCGCGGCAGAGGGCGGTGACGCCCGGGGCCGCGAGGATGCGGCCCGCACGCTCGCGCGACCCGGCGGCGGTGAGGTGCGATCGCAGCACCTCGTGCGGGTCGGGCGGGGAGACGTCCACGACGTGCCGTTCCACGTCGGTGTCGGTGACGGTGATGACGAGCCCGCGGCCGGGGCCCAGTTCGGCGGCGAGCCGGTCGAGGTCGAACGCGCGGAGCTTCGCGGCGGCGTTCGGGGCGAGGTCGGCCAGCAGGTAGCCGCCCGGCTTCAGGTCGGTGCCGGTGAGCGAGCCGAGGTCGGTTTCGGGGTGCAGCCGCCGGACCTTCCCGAGGGCGAGGCCGAGCAGCAGCCGCCGGGCGAGCGCGTACCGGCCCGTCCCGTCCGCGCCGCGCAGCACCACCACGTGGCGGCCGCGCAGGGCGGTCTCGGCGGGACCGTGGCCGGACGGGACGACGAAACGGCGGTCGAGCGCGATGTCGTCGGCGGTGAGCTCGACCATCCGCAGGCGGGTGGCGGCGCCGGTCACGGTGACGTAGGTGATCTTGTCGCGGCCGACGAACTCGTCCGCCGACACCCGGGCGTTGGCGAAGTTCGACCGGGCGTCGCGTTCGGCGCCGAGCCGTTCTCCGGTCTCGCCGGGACGGGCGGCGCGGCCGGAGAACTCGCGCCCGAGGTCCTGCGGGTCGCGCTGCTCGCGGTCGTCGCCGTCCGGTTCCCGCGCGTCGCGTGCCCGGTCTTCGGCGTCGTCCGGTGGCGCGGGGGCGTCCGCGGTCACCGGGGGTCCCCGTTCCCGTGGTTGACCTGGTCGCGGCCGATGAAGGTGCGCGCCCGGATCTGCGCCCCGGCGTAGTCGCCTGCCGGCGCCGCCCCCGCGGCCTGCGCACGCGGCGGGACGGACGGCGCCGTTCCGGGCCCGTCGTCCTCGTCGTCCTCGTCGGATTCGACGTCGAACTGCATCCCGTCGAGGTCGTGGCCGGGCACGTGAATCCAGGCGTGGCCGGTGAACTCCTTCATCCGGACGCCGACGCGGGTGAAGTCCGCGGGGTCGAGTGTCGTGTGCTCCTCCGCGACCGTCTCGGTGAAGACGCGCTCGGACAGGACGACCGCGAGCGCGGCGCCGGTGCCGTCCAGTGCCCGGCGCAGCGCCTCGCTGTCGCAGAGCCGGGCGGCGACGACGAGGCCGCCGCCCGCGCGGCCGTGGCGCGCCGGGATCGCCGGGCCGTAGTGGACGGCCATCCGAAGCCGCAGTTCACGCCCGGACGGGACGTCGCGGTTGTAGCGGCGCAGTTCGGCGTGCAGGTGCCGGACGTAGTCGTCCACGACACGGGGTTCGGGTTCGCTGTCGGGGAGCACCGCGATCTCGCCGTCGCCGCCCGGCTGGATCCACCAGCCCGGACGGTCGAGCCCGGCCCGCTCGGCGGCCCGTTCGAGCACGGTGCACAGGCCGTCCTGCATGTGCCGCTGCCAGTTCGCTGTGGTGCTGCCGTAGCCCTTGGCATCGGCGGAAACAATCAGCCGCCGTGCGAAGTCATCGCCTTCCGCCACCTGTCCAACCCCTCGTTGGTCAATGTTGCGGGAAAGAGTGCCACCGTCCGCTGGTGCAGATGCCGTATAAATACGGCGTCTGCCTTCCGGGGTCCGGTGATTCGCACCACTTGCGGCGCGAAGCCGTATAAATACGTGATCGTTTCTGGCCGGTCGAGTTTCACTGTTCCGGACCCCAGCGAAGGAGCCGTATGAACCGGAATGAAACGCCCACGGCGGACAACGCGTCGGCGGACGACGTGGCGGTGGCGCTCGCCGTCATGGCCACCGGTCAGCAGTACGTGCAGCACGCGGACACGAAGGTGTCGATCCTCATCGCACTGCAGGCGGGCGCGGTCGTCGGGCTCACCGCGACCCGCGCCGCCGCCGGGTCGCACCCGGCGACGATCTCGACGGTGCTGTTCGGGGTGCTGCTCGCGGCGTCCCTGGTCGCGGGGACGCACCTGCTCTGGGCGCTGCGCCCGCGCCTCACCGGCGACGACGTGCCGAGCCGCTTCGGCATCGTGCGCATCCCCGAGCACCCGCCGGCCGGGGCCGCCGCGCAGCGCGACGAGGCGTGGGCGATGGCCCGCATCCTCGCCGCGCTCGCCGAGACGAAGTACCGCCACATCGGCCGGGCCATGCCGTGGCTCGCCCTCGGCCTCGTCGCCGGAACGGCCGGCGCGATCCTCGCGTGAGCGGAGCGGAACGGGAGCGGACCGAAGCGGGGCGCGGCCTCAGAACTCGTCCTCGGGTTCGGACGCGCGCCGCAGCGCGTCCTCGTCGACGATCACGATGTTCCGGTAGGAGGAGGTGATGCAGCCCGCGTGCCGGAGTGTGGACACGGCCTGGTAGACGGTGTCCTTGCGGGCGCCGATGAGCATTCCGAGTTCCTCGTGGGAGAGGGCGACGCCGAGCGCGCGCCCGTCCGCTGCCGGCCGTCCGTGCCGGTCGGACAGCAGCAGCAGGATTCGCGCGAGCCGCACCTGCACCGAGTATCCGGCGAAGTCGAGCCGCCGCTCGTTGGCCCACTCCAGCCGGTCGGTGATCGTGGCGTTGAGGGCGAGCCACGCGGTCGGGTGCTCGGCGAGGAACGTCATGAGGACGTCGCCCTGGACGGCGTGGGCCCAGACGTCCGAGCAGGCGACGACGGTCGCGGTGCGGGCCTTGCGGTGCAGGGCGCCCTGTTCGCCGACGATATCGCCGGAGAGTCGGATGCCGAGCAGCCCTTCCCGGCCGTCGGGGAGCCGGGCGGTCACTTTGACGCAGGCGGACCGGTCGGGGCTGACCGCGCGCAGGATGAACGCGTGGGTGCCGCGGTCGTCGCCCTGTGCGAGCAGGACGTCGCCCTTGCGGTGGAGTTTGGCGGGCGCGACCCGGAGCAGCGCCGCGCGCGTCGAGGGGTCGAGCCGGGAGAGCAGCGTCCCCGCGACCCACTGATCGATGACGTCGTTATTCGACACGCCGCCTCCCGGACGGAGTTCTGCAATGCGGGAGCCCAGATCGATTTTACGTGCAGCCGGGAAAACCCGGTCACCCTTTACCAGGCGGACGACAATCCTCGATAATCGGACGAATTACCACAAAAGTAAAGATCGTTAAGGGTGGGCCGAATGTCGTCGCCGTGTCGACGGGCACTCGTTCCATGTCACAGTGTGTCCAAGTATGCACGATGGTAAACGTGTTGATGGAGTACACATACCGGTTTCGGTCCCGCATCCGACGTCCGCCGCCGAGCCGGTGACCACGGTCGTGTCGGCCATTGCGCGGTTCGCCGCGGCCCTCGGCCGAGACCTGCCGGTGCACCGGCTGCTCGCCGGTGCCCGATCCACGAGGTCGCCGGACCGAGGAGAAAGAGTCACCCCTGTTCGGGCCAGTGGGCGGTGCCGTGGACCGGGCGGACGGCCTCGACGCGGCAGCCCATCGCGTCGATCGCCGGGAGCAGCGCGTCGCGGACGCGCGCGTCCGTCCCGGGCGGGTAGGCGACCCGGATCTGGTGCCCGTAGGCCGTCTCGTAGGTCAGCCTCCACTGGCCGTCGGCCGCTGCGAAGTGGTCCTGCCGACTGCCGCCCGCGCCCGCGAAGCCGCCGCGCGCGCTCGTCGGCGCCAGGCTCCGGCGCAGGACGCGGAGCCGCTCCTCGTACGGCGGCGCGCCGTCCGCCTCCGCCAACTGCAGATACACGTGGACGTCCCTGCGGTAGTGGTCGAACCACGGGCCGTCGACGTCCTGGCCGTCGGCCCTCATCCTTGCCGTCAGATCTTCGACGAGCCCGGTGAGGACGGCGGCGACGCCGCCTTCGGGGTACTTGAACTCGTCGTCGCGCGTCCAGTAGACGGTCTTCCAGCGGTCGGGGGAGCCGGCGGGCTCGGCCAGCCAGGCGAGCGCCCCGCCGATCGAGTCCGTCCCCCACAGCACCAGCCCGCCGGGCTCGGGATGGACGGGATGCGGGCATTCCTCACCCATGTCCTGGAGCAGGAATCGCAGGTCCTCCAGTCGGCCGGGGTTGTCCGCGATCATCTCCTCCGGGGTGCAGCAGGAGAACTCGTCGCAGAACGTGCCGTGCCCGTACCGGCGGGCGATCTCGGTGAACTCGCGGGGAAGGGCGAGCCCGAGCGCGTCCGCCGCGCGCGTCCAGTCGGCATCGGCGTCCACGGGTGACGCGGGCGGCGGGACGAGCGTCCGCAGCCGTTCGAGGTCCGTCATGACCGCAGACTCTAACCGCGACATTCCGGGCTCGCCGCGCCGTCAGGAACGCGGGTCCGGGCCCGCCGTGACTCCCCACGTCTCCGCGAACCGGCCGTCGGCGACGCGGAAGATCTCGATCAGCACGGGCCGCTCGCCGTCCGGGGCCGTGGTCCCCGTGATGGACGAGCGGACGGCGACCCGGTCGCCGTCCACGAGGATGTCGTCGGCGACGACGCGCATGTCCGGGAACCGCGCGACGACTTGGCGCCAGGCGTCCTTGCCCGCGTCGCACCCGGTGGCGCCCAGCGGATGGTTGGCGAAGTCGGGAGCGAACAGGTCGTCGGCCCGGTCGAACTCCCGGGTGTTGAAGCACTCGTGCATCCGCAACACCAGAGCGCTCGCTTCCTCGCGTGTGGTCATCGCAGTGGTCCCCTTCGTAAACGGGGCGCCGCCCCGGTTGAGTCCAGAGCATACGGGGCGGCGCCCCGGTTATGCTAGGCGCGATGAACGACCGACCGCGAGAGCGCGCCGACGCGCGCCGCAACCGTGAGCGGGTGCTGCGCACCGCGCAGCAGTCGTTCGCCGAAGAGGGCCTCGGCGTCTCGCTCGACGAGATCGCCCGCCGTGCGGGCGTCGGCCCCGGCACCGTCCACCGGCACTTCCCCGCCAAGGAAGCGCTGTACCTCGCCGTCGCGCTCGACCAGCTCAGGCGGCTGGTGGCGGAGGGCGAGACGCTCGCCGCGGGCGACGACCCGGCGGCCCTCTTCACGCTCCTGTCCTCGATGATGGCCTCGGGTGCGCGGAACGCGGCGGTCAAGAGCGCGCTGGCCGCCGCCGAGTTCGACCTGCGCAGCGCCGCCCCCGACGTCGCTGCGGACCTCACGCACCGGGTCGCGGTCCTGCTCGACCGCGCGCACGCCGCCGGCGTCGTCCGTCCCGACCTGGCCGTCGAGGAGGTGATGGCGCTGGTCGCCGGTGCCTTCGCCGCGATCCGGCACGCCGACGCGGAGACCCGCCCCGAACGCGCGGCGCACATCGCCCAGATCATCCTCGACGCCTCCGCCCCCGGCCCGAGTAGCCGGTGCGGGTTCGGGCGGCGGCCGATGTCAGGACAACGCGGTGCCGACCAGGC
>NZ_MKJY01000242.1 GCF_001942465.1 Actinomadura sp. CNU-125 | reverse complement strand
GGTGAACCGGGCGCAGTCCGATCTCGACCGGGTTCGCGCGCGCGTCCGCGAGTCGAGGCGCGGGCCGCGCAGGAGGCCAAGCGCGCCGCCCGCTGGAGGCCGACGTCCGCGCCGCGCGCGGCGAGGCCGAGCGGCTGACCAAGTCGCTGGACGCCGCGAACGAGTCCCTCCAGCAGGACATGGGGGCCGCGGACGACCTGGCGCTGCGGCTGGCCGAGGCCGAGGAGGCCGCCGACGTCGCGACGAGGCCGGGCACGACACCGACGCGCGCGACGAGCTGAACGCGCGCGTCCAGGAACTGCGGTCGGCCGAGATGGAGGCGCGGCTGTCGGTCCGGACGGCCGAGGAGCGCGTGCAGGCCATCGCGGGCCGCGCCGACGCGCTGGAACGCGGCGCCCGCCGCGAACGCGAGGAGCGGGCCCTGCGCCGCCGAGCGCCGCGCCCCGCCGCGAGATGCAGGCCCGCGTCGCCAACGCCGTCCTGACGGGCGCGCGGGCGGCGCTGGAGCGCATCGAGCTGTCGCTGGCGGCGGCGGTGCGGCGGCGCGAGGCCGCCGAGGAGGCGCGGGCGGCGCGCGAGGCCGAACTGAAGGTCGTCCGCAACCAGGTGCGGGAGCTGTCGGCGACGCTGGAACGCCTCGTGAACGTCGTGCACGGCAACGAGGTGGCGCGCGCCGAGCAGCGGCTCCGGCTGGAGCAGCTGGAGCAGAAGGCGATGGACGACTTCGGGCTGGAGGTCGACGCGCTCGTCGGGGAGTACGGGCCGGACGTCCTCGTGCCGCCCGCACCGGACGCGGGGGAGGACGCGCGGCCCGTCCCGTACGAGCGGGCGGTGCAGGAGAAGCGGGCGAAGACGGCCGAGCGGCAGCTCAACCAGCTCGGCAAGGTCAACCCGCTCGCGCTGGAGGAGTTCGCGGCGCTGGAGGAGCGGCACGCGTTCCTCAACTCCCAGCTCGAAGACCTGAAGAAGACGCAGCGGGAGCTGCTCGGACTCGTCAAGGAGGTCGACGAGCGGGTGCAGCAGGTGTTCGGCGCCGCCTACGCCGACACGGCCCGCGAGTTCGAGCGGATCTTCGCGCGGCTGTTCCCGGGCGGCGAGGGCAGCCTGTCGCTCACCGAACCCGACGACATGCTGACGACGGGCGTCGAGGTGGCGGCCCGGCCGCCCGGCAAGAAGGTGAAGCGGCTGTCGCTGCTGTCGGGCGGGGAGCGGTCCCTGGTCGCGATCGCGTTCCTCGTCGCGGTGTTCAAGGCCCGGCCGTCCCCGTTCTACGTGCTGGACGAGGTCGAGGCGGCGCTGGACGACACCAACACCCAGCGGCTGATCACCGTCTTCGAGGAGCTCCGCGAGTCGTCCCAGCTGATCGTCATCACGCACCAGAAGCGGACGATGGAGGGCGCGGACGCCCTGTACGGGGTCAGCATGCGCGGCGACGGCGTGACACAGGTCGTCAGCCAGCGACTAGAGAAGGATGACAAGTCCTGACGCCGTGATCGACATCCGGAACGGCCTTTTTGGCAGGTCCAGATAACCCGGGCCGAATTTTCGTTCTGCGGGGAAAATCACGCGGGCCCGTCGTCCGGCGCGGACCGAATCCCCGTGCCCGTGCCGTCCCCGGTTCGCCGTCGTCGCAGGACGTCGCGTGAAGGGACGCGCACCGGCGGCCGAACGCGAATGATCTTCGCTTTTTTGGGTCACCGATGGTGACGGTGCCGCGACCGCCGTGAACTTGTGTCCCCCGCCGCGATCCACTACGCATGAGCCCCGTGGTTCTCAAGACCCCTCATTCCGGACACCCCGCCCGGTGCGGAGGACCACTAGAAAGGTGTGTCATGGACGCCCTGCGTCTCAAGCAGAACTTCGAACTCGTAGGCGGAAACGGCATCGACGTCGCCGAATACTTCTACGCCGATCTGTTCGAAAAGAACCCGCAGCTCAGGTCGCTGTTCAGCGGCGCGATGGCCAAGCAGCACGAGAAGTTGCTGACCGCGCTCTCGCACATCGTGGCGTCCGTGGACGACGAAGCGGAACTCGTCCCGTTCCTGCAGGACCTCGGCCGCCGCCACAACGGCTTCGGGGTCGTCGCCGACTACTACCCGCACGTCGGCGCGAGCCTGATCGCCACCCTCGCCTACTTCAGCGGCCCGGAGTGGAACGAGGACCTGGAACGGGACTGGACGGCCGCCTACGGCGTCGTCGCCCAGGTCATGCAGGAGGCCGCCGCCGAGCCCGTCGCCTGACCGGCCGCCGACCAGCCCCCCGCCAACGTGGACGCACAACGTCTCAAGCACAGTTTCGCTCAGGTCGCGCAGCACGGCGACGCGGTCGCGCTCTTCTTCTACGCCGACCTGTTCGTCCGCAACCCGCACCTGCGCGACATGTTCCCGATCGGCATGACCGGGCAGCGCGACAAGCTGCTGCGGGCGCTCGGGACGATCGTGGCGCGGGTCGACGACCTGCAGAACCTCGTCCCGTTCCTGCAGCAGCTCGGCCGCGACCACCGCCGGTTCGGGATCATCTCCGAGCACTACCCGCACGTCGGCGCCAGCCTGCTCACCACGCTGCGGCACTTCTCCGGCCCCGCCTGGAGCGACGACCTCGAAAGCGACTGGAACGCCGCCTACACCCTGGTCGCCAAGGTCATGCTGGAGGCCGCCGACGAGGACGCCCTGAACCGTCCCGCCTGGTGGAACGGGCAGGTCGTCGGCATCGAACGGCGCCGCTTCGACATCAGCGTCCTGCGCGTCCAGCCCGACCGGCCGCTGCCGTACGCGCCGGGCCAGTCGGTGGCCCTGGAGGTGCCCGCCCGGCTGCGGCACTGGCGCTACTACTCCATGGCCAACGCGCCGCGCCCCGACAACACCGTCGACTTCCACGTCCGGCTCGTCGACGGCGGCCCGGTCAGCCCCGTGCTGGTGCGCGGCACGCAGACCGGCGACCGCGTCCGGATGGGCGCACCGATCGGCACGCTCACGCTGGACGAGTCGTCCGGCCGTGACGTCCTGCTCGTCGCGGGCAGCACCGGCCTCGCGCCCCTCAAGGCGATCCTCGAACAGATCGCCGGCCGGCCGTCCCCGCCCCGGGTCCACCTTTTCTTCGGCGCCCGCGACCGCGACGGCCTCTACGACCTGGAACACCTGCACAAGATGGCCGAGGACCTGCCCTGGCTCACCGTCGTGCCCGCCGTATCGGACGACACGGGCGGCCACGGCTTCTCGACGCTGCTCCAGTCGGGCGCCCTCCAGTTCGGCCAGTCCGGCCAACCCGGACAGGCCGGACAGTTCGGTCAGTTCACGGGGGGCGGTGACGACGTCGAGCACGGGAACCTGTCCGACGTGGTGGCCCGCCGCGGCCCCTGGACCGGGCACGACGCCTACGTGTGCGGGTCGGCCGAGATGGTGCGCGGCACCGTCGAGCGGCTCGTCGAACTCGGCGTCGAACGCGAGCGCATCAGACTGGAATCCTTCGCAGACGCACAGAGGTGACCCGTTGACTTCCCCGAACCTTCCCGTCGTCTCCGCCGGGACGCGGCTCACCCCGGGCGAACTCCAGTCGGTGGTGTTCGCCCGCGCGGCGCTGGGCCGCCGCGGGTACGACGAGGACCAGGTACGCAACTTCCTGCAGTACGTCGAGCGGGAACTCGTCCAGATCTTCAGCGAGAAGTCGGCGCTGGCCGAGGAGGTCGACCGGCTGCGCGCCCGGACCGGCTCGACCGCCCCGGACGGGGGCGAGGGCGCGGGCGGCGAGGGGACGGGAGTGATGGCGCCCCAGGACGCGCACTTCCAGGCCGTCCGGATCCTCTCCCAGGCGCAGCAGACCGCCGACCTCTACGTCGCCGACGCCGAGCGCTACACCCGCGAGCTGGCGCACGAGGCCCGGCTGCACCGCGAGGCGATCCTGTCCGACGCCAAGGGCCGCGCCGAGCAGATGCTGGAGGAGGCCCACCGCAGGGCCGCCGCGATCGCGGACGCCGCCGTCCGCGTGGCCGAACGGGCCCCCGCGCCCGCGGCGTCGCCGTCCCCGACGCCGTCCCCGACGCCGTCCGAGGGCGGCGCGACCGCCGGCGAGCGGCGGCGGCTGGAGAGCGAGGTCGCCTACCTGCGCACCTACAGCGACGTCTACCGCAGCCACCTGCGCACCTACCTCGAAGCGCTGCTGCGCAACGTCGACGAGTGGGAGGGCTCCGAACGGGCATCCCTTTCAGGAGCCCCGGAGCCGCCACGGCTCCGGGGCTGATCACGCGCGTCCGGGACCGGACGCGACGCGGGGCGGTCGTGCGGCCGGTGCAGCGTGTTCGGCGCCGGCGCGCCGGTCTGGAAAACTGGGGGCGCTATGGGAATGGAATACCTGATCCTCATCGCCGTGCTGGTCGTCGTCGGCCTGATCGTCGGCGGCTTCCTGCTGCTGCGGCCGGGCCGCCTCAGGCAGCGTCCGCCCACCGAGGAACCCGCCGAGGAGCGGCGCGGCGGCGCGACCGCCGTCGACGAGGCGGAGGGGACGGCCCCGACGCTCGAACGCGCGCCGCCCACCGAAGCCCCCGCGCCGCCGCCGACGGTCGAGATCGAGAAGCCGCCGCCCGGCGCGGGCCGGCTCGTCCGGCTGCGCGCCCGGCTCGCCCGCTCCCAGAACGCCTTCGGCAAGACGCTCCTGGTCCTGCTGGCGCGCGACACCCTCGACGACGACGCCTGGGAGGAGATCGAGGACACCCTCATCACCGCCGACATGGGCGCCGCCGTGGCCTCGCAGGTCACCGACGACCTGCGCACGCGCGTCCAGGTCCTCGGCACCCGCGACGTCGCCGAGGTGCGGGCGCTGCTGAAGGAGGAGCTGGTCAAGCAGATCGGCGCCGACCTGGACCGGTCGCTGAACACCGGCCCGCACGGCGGACGGCCCGCCGTCCTGATGGTCGTCGGCGTCAACGGCACTGGCAAGACCACCACCTGCGGCAAGCTCGCGCGGGTCCTCGTCGGCGACGGGCGCACCGTGCTGCTCGGCGCCGCCGACACCTTCCGCGCCGCCGCCGCCGACCAGCTGGAGACGTGGGGCACCCGCGTGGGCGCCCAGGTCGTCCGCAAGGACGAGGGCGCCGACCCCGCCAGCGTCGCGTTCGACGCCGTCAAGCAGGGCATCGACACCAAGGTCGACGCCGTCATCGTCGACACCGCGGGCCGGCTGCACACCAAGACCGGGCTGATGGACGAGCTCGGCAAGGTCAAGCGCGTCGTGGAGAAGCAGGCCCAGGTCGACGAGGTGCTGCTCGTCCTGGACGCCACCACCGGCCAGAACGGCATGCAGCAGGCCCGCGTGTTCGCCGAGGTCGTCAACGTCACCGGCGTCGTGCTGACGAAGCTGGACGGGACGGCCAAGGGCGGCATCGTCGTGCAGGTGCAGCGCGAACTCGGCGTCCCCGTCAAGCTCATCGGGCTCGGCGAGGGCCCGGACGACCTCGCGCCGTTCGAGCCGGAAGCGTTCGTCGACGCGATCCTCGGCGACTGACCGCCCGCCTCCCGGATCTTCGGATCTCCGCCCCGGAGCCCCGCACGCCACCGCGTGCGGGGCTCCCGCCTTTCCGGAGGTTCCGGTCGTTTTCGGTCCTCACAGCGGCGGAACGCGCCTGTGAGGAGTCCGAAACAGACCGGCAACATGACCGGTGCCCATTTCACACCGTGGAAACGCGAGAGCCCCCGGAGCGAAACGGCCGAGGCCCAATCTCTGAACAGTTCGTTTTCCCCGGCGAGGAGGGGCACTGGCAGAGATGACAGTCGACAGCGGAAACACCGCATGGATGTTGACGAGCGCGGCGCTCGTCCTCCTGATGACACCGGGCCTGGCCTTCTTCTACGGGGGCATGAGCCGGGCCAAGAGCGTGCTCAACATGATGATGATGAGCTTCGTCTCCATCGCCGTGGTGGGCATGGTGTGGGTCGTGTACGGGTACTCGCTCGCGTTCACCTCGGGCGGATCCCTCAGTTCGTTCATCGGCGGATTCGGAGACTGGGGCCTGGTCGGCCTGGAGAACGTCGCGACCGCCGACGACGGTTCCGGCATCCCGCAACTGGTGTTCGTGGCGTTCCAGGCGACGTTCGCGATCATCACGGTCGCGCTCATCAGCGGCGCCGTCGCGGACCGTGCCAAGTTCGGCGCCTGGGTCCTGTTCACCCTGGTCTGGGTCACGCTCGTGTACCTGCCGATCGCGCACTGGGTGTGGTGGTCGGACGGCGAGGAGGGCGGTCAGGCGGGCTGGATCTTCGATCTCGGCGCCCTCGACTTCGCGGGCGGCACCGTCGTGCACATCAACGCCGGCGTCGCGGCGCTCGCGCTCGTGCTCGTCCTCGGCAAGCGCAAGGGCTGGCCGAAGGACCCGATGCGCCCGCACAACCTCCCGTTCGTCCTGCTCGGTGCCGGTCTGCTGTGGTTCGGCTGGTTCGGGTTCAACGCCGGCTCCGCCCTGTCGGCCGGTTCGACCGCCGCGGTCGCGTTCATCAACACGATCGTCGCCACCTGCGCCGCCGCGTTCGCCTGGATCGTCGTCGAGAAGCTGCGGGACGGCTCGTCCACCACGCTCGGCATCGCCTCCGGCATCGTCGCCGGGCTCGTCGCGATCACCCCGGCGTGCGCGTTCGTCACCCCGCTCGGCGCCATCGCGATCGGCCTCGTCGCCGGTGCGCTCTGCGCCTTCGCGGTCGGCCTCAAGTACAAGCTCGGCTACGACGACTCGCTCGACGTCGTCGGCGTCCACATGGTCGGCGGCATCGTCGGCGCCCTGCTCATCGGCATCCTGGCCACCACCGCCGTCAACGACGCCGGCGCCGACGGGCTGCTGGCCGGCGGCGGCCTCGGCCTCCTCGGCAAGCAGGCCCTCGCCGTCCTCGCGACGCTCGTCTACTCGTTCGTCGTGACCTGGGTGATCGCCAAGGTCATCGACCTGGTGATGGGCTTCCGGATCGGCGACGACGACGAACTCGCCGGCATCGACCGCACGGCGCACGCCGAGACCGCCTACGACTTCGGCGCCGTCCGCGCCGGATCCGGCGCCACCGCCGCCGTGCCCGCCCCGGTGCACGATGAAGGCGTGCAGGACGAGACCAAGGAAGAGGTGCGGGGATGAAGCTCATCACCGCGGTGATCAAGCCGTTCAAGCTGGACGAGGTCAAGGCGGCCCTCGAAACCTTCGGGGTGCGCGGCATGACCGTCAGCGAGGCCAGCGGCTACGGCCGCCAGAAGGGCCACACCGAGGTCTACCGGGGCGCCGAGTACAAGGTCGACCTCGTGCCCAAGCTGCGCATCGAGGTCCTCGTGGACGGCGAGGACGCCGACGACATCATCGACGTGCTCGTCAAGGCCGCCCGCACCGACAAGATCGGCGACGGCAAGGTCTGGGCCGTCCCGGTCGACACGGTCGTCCGGGTCCGGACCGGCGAGACCGGCCCGGACGCCCTGTAGATGACGGTGCGCACGGGGAACTCGGCCCGGACCGCCCTCGCGGCGGCCCGGGCCGAGCGCGCCGCCGACGCGACCGCCGCCTCGCCGGCCTCCTCGCCGAACCGCCGGACGACGGCGCCGGGAACCGCGGCCCGGAACGGGCGATCGCGCTCGTCGCCGTCGGCGGGCACGCCCGCCGCGACCTCACCCCCGGCGCCGACCTCGACCTGGTCCTGCTGCACCGCGGCCGCCCCGACATCGCCGAGATCGCCGACCGCGTCTGGTACCCCCTCTGGGACTCCGGGATCCGCCTCGACCACTCCGTCCGCACCGTCGCCGAAGCCCGCGACGTCGCCCGCACCGACCTCAAGGCCGCCCTCGGCCTGCTCGCCGCCCGGCACGTCACCGGAGACCCCGCCCTCCTCGACGAACTGCGCGCCGCCGTTCTCGCCGACTGGCGCGCCCACGCCCGCACCCGCCTCCCCGAACTCGCCGACCTCTGCCGCGCCCGCTGGGCCGCGCACGGCGAACTCGCCTTCCTCCTCGAACCCGACCTCAAGGAATCGCGCGGCGGACTCCGCGACGTCCACGTCATGCGCGCCGTCGCCGCGTCCTGGGTCGCCCCCGCCCCCGTCGGCCGCGTCCGCGACGCCCACGACCTGCTCCTCGACGTCCGGCACGCCCTGCACGACGTGACGGGCCGCGCCACGGACCGTCTCGTCCTGCAGGAACACGACGCCGCTCGCGCCGCGCCCTCGAATTCCCCCGACGCCCGTTCGCCGCGCTCCCCGATCGCGACGAGCGCGGCGCCGAACAGGACGGCGAACGTCACGACGCCCAGCACGTTGCC
>NZ_MKJY01000241.1 GCF_001942465.1 Actinomadura sp. CNU-125 | reverse complement strand
ACCGCCGGCACGCTGACCCGGTGGGGCCTGCCGGTCTCCCGCACGATCATGGACCTGGCGTCCGCGCTGACCGTCGGGACGCTGCTGGCGGCGGCCGTCCTGCTGCCGCTGGAGACCCGGCGGAACGCGGGGAAGGCGGGCACGGGGACGCTTTCGCGGGACGCGCTCGGCTATCTGCGGGCGGCGTCGTGGCTCGCCGCCGGGTGGGCCGCCGCGGCGGCCGCCACGCTGGTGTTCACCGTCTCGGACGTGCTGGGCCAGCCGGTGGTGCAGGTGCTCACCGGCAGCGAGCTGAGCAGCTACGTCGGGTCGCTGGAGCAGGGCACCGCGCTGATGATCGTGGTGCTGCTGGCGGTCGTCGTCGCGCTGCTCGCGCGGACCACCGCCACGCCCGCCGCCGCGATCGGGCTGCTGGTCATGGCCGGTGTCGCGCTGCTGCCCGCGCCGCTCACCGGGCACTCGGCGTCCTCGGCCAACCACGCGATCGCGGTCACCGGCGTCGCGCTGCACGTCGCGGCGGTCGCGCCGTGGGTGGGCGGCCTCGGCGTCGTCGCCGCGCACGCCATGCTGCGCCGGGACCGGCTGCCGGTCATGGCCGAGCGGTTCAGCCGGATGGCGCTGTGGTGCTACATCCTGGTCGGCGCGAGCGGGATGGCGAACGTCGTCGCGCGGATGCCCGACCCGGCCGAGTTGCTGACGACGAACTACGGCCGGCTCGCCCTCGCCAAGATCGTCGCGTTCGGGGTGCTGGGCTGGTTCGGCTGGTGGCACCGGGAGCGGACGGTGCCCGCGCTGCGGGAGCGCGCGCGGGACGGCGCCGGGCGCTGGGCGTTCGCCCGGTTCGCGGGCGTCGAGGCGGCCGTGATGGCGGCCACGATGGGCCTCGCCGTCGCGCTGTCGAGCACCGCGCCGCCCCCGCCGACCGGCACCGAGACCGCCGTCCGGACCCTGCTCGGCTACGACATGCCGCCGCAGGTCACCGCGGGACGGCTGGCGACGCTGTGGTCGTTCGACCTGTTCTTCGCCGCCCTCGCCGCGGTGCTCGCGGGCGTCTACCTCGCGGGCGTGGTGCGGCTGCGGCGGCGCGGCGACTCGTGGCCGGTGTGGCGGACGGTCTTCTGGTTCGTCGGCGTCCTGACGATCGTCCTCGCCACTCAGACGGGCGTGGCCCGCTACTCGCCGATCCTGTTCAGCGTCCACATGGCGCAGCACATGACGCTGAACATGCTGACCCCGATCTTCCTGGTCGTGGGCGCGCCGCTCACGCTGGCGCTGCGCGCGCTGAAGCCCGCGCGGCTCCGCGGCGACCGCGGCCCGCGCGAGTGGCTGACCGCGATGCTGCACAGCCGGTTCTCCGGGTTCATCGCGCACCCGGCGGTGGCGACGGTCATCTTCGTGGCGAGCACGTTCGCGCTGTACTTCACGCCGCTGTTCCAGTCGCTGATGCAGGACCACTTGGGCCACATCGCGATGACCGTGCACTTCCTCCTCGCCGGGTTCCTGTTCTTCTGGGTGCTGCTCGGCGTGGACCCGGCGCCCAAGCGGCTGCCCTACCCGGGACGGCTGCTGCTGCTGTTCGTCACGATGCCGTTCCACGCCTTCTTCGGCATCGCGCTGATGAACCTCGGCCAGCCGATCGCGGAGGGCTGGTACAACGCGGTGGATCCGCCGTGGGGGACGGCCCTGCTGCAGGACCAGCACACCGGCGGGGCGATCGCGTGGGCGTTCGGGGAGATCCCGACGTTCATCGTCCTGATCGTCCTGGCGATCCAGTGGTACTCCGACGACCAGCGGCAGGCCCGCCGGATGGACCGCAAGGCCGACCGGGCCGCGCAGGCCGCGACCGAGACCGGGGTCCCGGTGGAAGACGACGAGCTGGCCGCCTACAACGCGCGCCTCGCCAAGCTCGCCGAACGCGACCGGCTCGCCGGCGAGCAGCGCGGCGACCCCTGACCCGGCGCCCGCTCCCCCGTGCGGGGGAGGCGCCCGCGGGAGCCCGTCCCGGCGGGGGAGGGGCCGGGTTCCGCGGGTCTGCCAGGATCGACGCGTGATCGGTCTTCTGCGTCCGCTGGCCCGGCGGACGACCTGGCGGCGCTGGTCCCACCTCGTGGTGGGCGGCGCGCTGCTGATGCCGTACTGGTTCCTGTCGGTCGCGCTCACCCCGCTGATCCCGATCCGGAACGCGGCCGTCATCGTGGTGCTGGCGATGGTCGTCCTGCCGACGGCCGCGACGTTGATCACCGGCCTCGTCCCGACCGTGCGGATGCTGGAGACGTCGCTGGCCCGGGAGCTGCTGGAGGGCCCGGCGAAGGACCTGGAGCCCGGCCCGGCGCGTTCGTGGGAGAGCCGCGCCCGCACCGCCGCGTGGTTCACCCTGCATCTGACGGTCGGCGTGGTGATCAGCGGGCTCAGCCTGGCCGTCCCGCCGTTCGCCGTCGTCGCCGTCCTCGCGCCCGCCGTGACCTGGGACGAGCAGATCGTCCGCGCCTGGGGCTGGCAGGACGGCTGGCCGCAGTGGCCCGGACCGCTGATCGGGATCGGCTCGATGGCCGTCCTGCTCGCGCTGATCGTCGCGGCGGGCGCGCTGCTGTCGCGGTACGCCGCGGTGTTCCTCGGCCCGTCGGCCGCCGAGCGGCTCGCGGCGGTGGAGGCTCGGGCCGTCAAGCTCGCGGAGCGCAACCGGCTGGCGCGGGAGCTGCACGACTCGGTCGGGCACGCGCTGAGCGTGGTGACGCTGCAGGCGGCGGCGGCCGGGCGCGTCCTGGACGGCGACCCGGAGTTCGCGCGGGAGGCGCTGTCGGCGATCGAGGAGTCCGCCCGCGCCGCGCTGGAGGATCTCGACCACGTCCTCGGGCTGCTGCGCGAGGACCCGTCCCGGCCCGCCCCGCAGGCCACGCTGAAGGACCTCGGGCGGCTGCTGGAGCAGACGCGGCTCGCCGGGGTGACGCTCGACGCGCGGATCGATGCCGAGGTCGAGGCGGTGCCCGCGGCGGTGTCGCGGGAGGCGTACCGGATCGTCCAGGAGGGGCTGACGAACGCGCTGCGGCACGCGGGGAAGGTCCCGGTGCGGCTCCGCCTCGGCGTCACCGGCGAGCGGCTGGAGATGGAGATGAGCAACCCCCTGGGCGCGGCGCGCGGCGCGGACCCGACCACGGCGGCGGGCGCGGCCTCGGCGGCGTCCGCGAGCGCGTCACCGTGCTGCGCGGCGAGATGAGCGCGGGCCCCGACGGCGGACGCTGGTGCTTCCGGGTGTCGCTGCCGCTAAGGTCCGGAACATGACGATCAAGGTGCTGCTGGTCGACGACGAGCGGCTGATCCGCGCCGGGCTCGCGGCCATCATCGACGCCGAGGCGGACCTGACCGTGGTCGGGGAGGCGTCCGACGGGTCCGAGGTGCCGGACGCGGTGTCCCGGCTGGGGCCCGACGTCGTGCTGATGGACGTCCGGATGCCGGAGCTCGACGGCATCCAGGCGACCCGGCACCTGCTGTCGACGTCGCCCGAACCGCCGCGGATCATCGTCGTCACCACGTTCGAGAACGACGAGTACGTCTACGACGCGCTCAAGGCGGGCGCCCACGGATTCCTGCTGAAGCGGGCGCGCCCGGAGGAGATCCTGCACGCGATCCGGATGGTGGCGCACGGCGACACCCTGCTGTTCCCGGCCGCGATCCGCGCGCTGGCCGCCGAGCACGGCCCGTCCGGTGCCGGGACGGGCGGCGCGGGCTGGCACGACCGGCTCACCGAGCGGGAGTCGGACGTCCTGCGGCTGATGGCCAAGGGACGGTCGAACGCCGAGATCGCGGCGGAGCTGTTCGTGAGCCCGCAGACGGTGAAGACGCACGTCGGCAACGTCCTGGCGAAGCTGCAGGCCCGCGACCGCACGCAGGCCGTGATCTTCGCCTACGAGACCGGGTTCATCTCGCCCGGGTGACCTCCGGTCGAATGTGACGTTCGACGCGCTGCGCGAATCTCAACCGCCCCTTACGCCTGATTTACCTCGTAATCGTTACAAAAGAGACACCAGGAGATGACTCGACGATCGGGGGATCATGGACGCCGTCACGCTGGCCGAGCTGCGCAAGCCCCGCGCCTACCCGGCGGTATCGGTACTGATGCCGACCCACCGGGCCGCCCCGGGCAACCGGCAGGACCCCATCCGGCTGCGGAACCTGCTGGCCGAGGCGCGGCGGCGGCTCTACGCCGACGACCGCGTCCCCGCGGACGCCGCCGACCACGTCGTCCGGGGCCTGGAGCGGGCGGCGGACGAGGTCGACCTGCGGCACGCCGCGGACGGCCTCGTGCTGTTCGCCGCCCCGGACGGCGAGCACCACGCGTACGCGATCGGCCAGCCGGTCGACGAGCGGGTGATCGTCGACAGCGGGTTCGCCACCCGCGACCTCGTCGCCGCCTTCACCCGCACCCCGCGCTACTGGCTGCTCACCCTGTCCGACCAGCGCACCCGGCTGTGGGACGGCCACGGCGACGAGCTGACCGAACGCACCGGCGGGGGCTTCCCGGTCGAACCGGAACCGATCGACGAGATCGGCTCCGGCCGCCAGTCGCGGCGCGCCGCCACCGCCGGGGACGAACCCCAGCGCCGGGCGATGCGCGACGTCGCGGCCGCGCTCGACCGCGTCCTCGCCCGCGACGACCGTCCGCTCATCGTCGCCGGAGTCACCCGCCACCAGGCCTTCTTCGACGAGGTCGCGGGCGCGCACGTACGGGTCGCCGGGCGCGTGGACGGCAGCCTCGAAGGCGCCGCGCCGAGCACGCTGATCGAGGCCGCCCGGCCGGCCCTGGCCGCCTACGAGGACCTCCGCGAGGTCGGCGTGCTCGCCGAACTGGAGGCGGCGCGCGGCATCGACCGCTACGCCGCCGGGCTCTGCGACGTCGTCCGGCTCGTCGAGCAGGGCCGCGGCGAGCACCTCGTCGTCGAACGCGGCTACTACGCGGCCGCCGTGCGCGGCGAGGGCGGCCTCGTCCCGGTCGACGGGCGGCCGGGCGTCCTGCACGGCGCCGACGTGGTCGACGACGTCGTCGACCACGTCATCGAGACGGTGCTGGAGTACGGCGGCGAGGTGACGTTCGTCTCCGACGGCTTCCTCGTCGACCACGACCGCATCGCCCTGGTCACCCGCTTCTGAGTCCGGGCCGCCGCCCGCAGGACGGGTCGTGCCAGCTCGTCCACCCGATGCCGTAGGCGGCGCCGGGGTACGGGCGCCAGCCCGCCGGGTGCGCGGGCCAGGTCGCGGCGGGGGCCGTCCCGTCCGGGCGGGGCACGACGACCGTGCACACGCCCGGCGCGGGAGGCCGCCCCGACCGGACGTCGAAGGAGCCGACGCCGGTCCACCACACCGGGTACCGCAGCCGCACCTTGATCGCCCAGTGCAGGGACCGGTCGGCGACCACCCCGCCCGCCGCCGGTCCGGGCAGCACCGGGGCCGGGCGGACCCGCTCGGGGGACGGGCCGAAGAGGAAGACCAGCGCGGCGAGGTTCGTCCCGGCGAGGGCGAGCCCGGCCAGGACGGCCGGACGCGGGAGCCGCGTGAGCACGAGCAGCCCGGTGAGCAGCCCGGCCGCCGCGAGCGAGGCTTCCGGGAGGTCGAGCGCGGCGCGGTCGCGGGTGAGGAACATGACCTCGGGGAAGTCGAACCCGATGAACGCGTGGGTGCGCAGCCGTTCGCCCGCGTAGGCGGCGACCCACGATCCCGTCCCCGCGAGGAGCACCAGGGCGCCCGCCGCCGCGCGGATCCGCGACCGCGACCGCAGGATCGCCGCCGTCCCCGCCAGGGCGAGGACGACCGCCGTGCACGCGAGGTAGCGCCCGTACGCGAAGTTGCCCACGCGATGCTCGTCCGGCAGCGCCGCCGAGGCCGCGTACGCGACGCCGCAGACGGTGGCGAGCAGCGCGCCCGCCATGACCCGCTCGGCGGCGGGCGGTCGGTGCCGGACGAGCGCCGCGTCACGGCCATCAGCCCCACCCCGGCCAGGCCCCACGTGGACACGGTCAGGTACCAGAGCTGCCCCGCCGCGCCCGACAGCGCCCACGCCTGCCCGTCCGCCGAAGGTGAGGCGGTCGACGAGCAGCTCGCCGAGGTCGAGCGCACCGTCCGGGTACAGCGCGGCCCGCAGCCGCGCGTTGCCCGCCGCGCCCAGCGCGTACCCGGCCACGGTGACGGCGAGCCCCGCGAGCGTCCCGCGGGCCCCCTGCGCAGGGCGAGGAGGGCGAGGAGGGCGGCGAGGTGGACGGCGAGCAGCACCGTCGCCGCGCGTGTGGACGGCCGACGCGTACGCCACGACGAGGCTCGCCGCGACGGCGTCCGGGAGACCGCCGCGGCGCGCGAACCGGTCGAGGGCGAGCAGCCAGCCGAGGACGAGCGCCGGGAGGACCGCGTCGGTGAGCGCGAACGCGCCGAAGAACGCCGACGCGGGCAGCGACGCGGCGCCGAACGACACCGGCAGCGCGGCCCGGGGCCCGAGCCCGAACCGCCGCGCCGCCGCGTACCCCAGCGGGAACAGCGCCGCCCCCGCGACCGCGTTGATCACCATGACGATCGTGTAGACCGTCACCGGATCGTGCGAGAACCAGTACGCGGGCGTCAGCAGCAGCGGGTATCCGCCCTGGTAGAAGGTGTGCCCCGACAGGTCGCCGCCCGGCCCGCCCGCGAGCCACCGCGCCGCGACGAGGTAGCCGGTCTCGTCCGGGTTCGCGGCGGGCCCGGTGCGTCCGCGCGCGAACCACGTCCGGACGCCCACCTGGGCGAGGAAGCCGGACACGAGCAGCCAGGGCAGGGCGCGCCGCCACCGTCCGTCCCGTGGGGGAGCGGGCGGGGCGGCGGGCCGGAGAACGATCGTCGACGCCATGCCGGCCACGCTTCCGGCGCACTGTATTGATCTTGTCCGGGAAATATCCGGATCTCGTGACATGGCATGGAACGCCCGGACGGTCGCCCGATAATGGCCGGGTGGCGAAGATCCTTCTGGTCGAGGACGACCCGTCCGCCCGCGCCGGGCTGGAGATCGCGCTCACCCGGCAGGGGCACGGCGTGACGACCCGCGCGACGGGCGAGGACGGCCTCGACGCGCTGCGGGCCCTGCGCCCCGAGATCGCGATCCTGGACGTGATGCTGCCGGGCATCGACGGCATCGAGGTGTGCCGCCGCATCCGGCGCGCCGACCCCCTCCCGGTGATCCTGCTGACCGCGCGCGGCGACGACCTCGACGTCGTCCTCGGCCTGGAGGCGGGCGCGGACGACTACGTGATCAAGCCCGTCGAGCCGCGCGTCCTGGACGCCCGCGTCCGGGCGGTGCTCCGCCGCGCCGAGCAGAGCGGGCCCGGCCGCTCCGTCCACGGCGACCTCGTCATCGACCGGACGTCCCTCAAGGTCACCAAGGCCGGGACCGACGTGCGGCTCACCCCCACCGAGCTGCGGCTCCTGCTGGAGCTGACCCGCCGTCCCGGGCACGCCCTCGCCCGGCGCCACCTGCTCGCGGCGGTCTGGGAGCACACCTACCCGGGCGACTCGCGGCTGGTGGACGCGTGCGTCCAGCGCGTCCGCGCGAAGATCGAGGACGAGCCCGGCGACCCCCGGCTGATCGAGACCGTCCGCGGGTTCGGCTACCGGTTCGCGGCGCGGTGATCCGCGGGCTCACCGGGCTGCGGGCCCGCCTCGGCGCGGCGTTCCTCGCGGTCGCGCTGCTCGCGTCCGTCCTGGCGTCCGGCATCTCCTACGTCCTGTACCGGCGCATGATGCTGGACCGCGTGCAGGACGAGGTGCTGGCGGACGTGCGCCAGGCGATCGCGACGGAGGTCCCCGGCGAGCTGCCGCCCGACGCCGGGCAGCTGCTCGGAGAGCGGCTCGAAGCCGTCCTGACCGGCCGGACCGGAACACCCGAGGCCCTGGCCGCCTCGGAGACGGGCGCCGACGGGCCGACCGTCGTGTCGGAGCAGGGGGTCGGGAACGGGCGCAGGGCGGCCGTGCTGAGCGTGCCGCCCGGCGGACCGGTCCTCCTCCCGGACCCGGGAGAGCTGCACGTGCCCGTGGACGAGGAGTTCGCGCGGCGGGCGCTGCGCGAGACGGTGTACCGGCGCGTCGTCCGGAACGGCACCCCCTACCTGCTGGTCGGCGCCTACCCCGCCGGGTTCGCGGCCACCGGGTCGCGGCGCACCGTGCCGCCGATCGTGTTCGTCTCGGTCGACCTCGGCCGGGAGGCCGCCGACCTGCGGCTGTTCGGCCGCGAGCTGCTGATCGCCGACGGGGCCTCGCTCGCGGGCGCTCGTCCTCGCGCTGCTGGCCGCCGCGGCCGTCCTGCGCCCCGTCC
>NZ_MKJY01000240.1 GCF_001942465.1 Actinomadura sp. CNU-125 | reverse complement strand
GACCCGGCCGTCGCCGCCGTCGGCGACGGCAGCTCCACCACCGGGACGTCCGGCCGCGTCCGGCGGAGCCCGGCGGCCAGGTGCCGCGCCGCCTCCGCCGCCGTCAGGGCGCCGGGGAACCGGTCGGGCGCCAGCAGCACGTGGCCGCGCGGGGACGATTCGGAGGGTGAGTCCGCGGACACGGGCAGCCACACTTTCACGCCGGGAGGTAGAGCCTTACCTTCTGCTTACGCGATGTCGGCATCATTTGACACCCGGAACGCGCCGCGAGACTTTCAAACGCGCAGAGAGGTGCGGCCTTTCGGCGTCAGCGAACGCCCAGCCAGGTCTCTATGGGGTGAATTGCGAAGAAGAGCAGGAACAGTGCGACCACCGGCCACAGCCACACCGAGACCTCGCGCACCTTGCCCTTGGCGATCTTGATCAGCGCGTAGGCGACCATTCCGCCGCCGATCCCGATGGTGATCGAGAACGTGAACGGCATCAGCACGATCGTCAGGAACGCCGGGATCACCAGCTCCAGATCGTCCCAGTCGATCTTGGCGACCTGCATCATCATCAGCGCGCCGACCACCACCAGCGCGGGCGCCGCCGCCTGCGCGGGCACCACCGCCGCGAGCGGGGTCAGGAACAGCGTCACCGCGAACAGCGCGCCGGTGGCGATGTTGGCCAGGCCCGTCCGGGCGCCCTCGCCGACGCCCGCGGCCGACTCCACGAACACCGTGTTGGCCGACGAGCTGGTGAGGCCGCCGAACGCGGCCGACACGCCGTCCACCGACAGGATGCGGCCGAGCCGCGGCACGTCGCCGCGCTCGGTCACCAGACCGGCCTCGTCGCTGACGCCGAGGATCGTCCCCATCGCGTCGAAGAACCCCGACAGCACCAGGGTGAACAGGACGACCAGCGCGGTGATCACGCCGGCCTCGGCGAACCCGCCGAACACGTCGACCTGCCCGAACAGCGAGAAGTCCGGCACGGCGAACAGGTCGTCCGGCATGTTCGGCGTGACGACGCCCCAGCCGCCCTCGGCGATCGTCGCGTTCGCCTCGATGATCACCGCGACGACCGTCCCGGCCACGATGCTGATCAGGATGCCGCCGGGCACCCGCCGCACGTACAGCACGATCATCAGCAGCAGGGTGAGGCCGAACACCACGGTCGGCCACGTCTCCAGCCGCCCGCCGGTACCGAGCGCCAGCGGCGGGCTCGTCTCGCTGGAGCTGATGAAGTGCGCGTCGTACAGGCCGACGAGCGCGATGAACGCGCCGATCTCGCGGCGTTCTGCGCGGGCTGCGACGTGGTGCTGAACTGCGCGGGGCCGTCCTACCGGGTGCTGGACGCCGTCGCCCGCGCGGCCCTCGCCGCCGGGGCGCACTACGTGGACGCGGCGGGCGACCTGCCCGCGATGTCCGCGCTCGGGCCCGTCCGCGACCGCCGCCGCGGTGTTCTCCGCGGGCCTCACCCCCGGCCTGTCCGGGCTGCTGCCCCGGCTGCTCGCCGACCGGCCGACGCGCCGCCTCGACGTCCACGTCGGCGGGCCGCCCCGCTCGGTGAGATGGGCGCCCGCGACATGCTCGCGGCCCGCGGCCCCGAGTTCGGGACGCCGCTCGCCGCGTGGCGCGACGGACGCGCCGTCCCCGGGGCGCGTCCCCTGCTCGGCGTCGCGCTCCCCGGCTTCCCGGGGCGGGTGCACGCGTACCCGTACCTGTCCGCCGAAGCCGTCCGCCTCGCCGAACGGTGCGACGTGGACGAACTGCGCGCCCACACCGTGTACGCGAGTGAGAACGTGCCGCGCGCGCTCGCCGCCGCGTGGGCCGCCGAAGGCCCCGTCGACCGGCACGTCCCCGCCCTGCTCGCGGTGGCCGAAGCCGACCTTCCCGACACCGGACCGTACTCGACGCTGCTGTTCCAGGCCGTCCCCCGCGAACCCGGGCCGCCCCGGCGGCTCACCCTGCGCACGTCCGACCCGAACGCGCTGAGCGGCGCCGTCGCGGCCCTCGCCGTCCGCGACGTCCTCGCCGGACGCGTCGGGCCGGGCGCCGGCCTGGCCGCCGACCGCCTGGACCCCGCCGCCGTCCTCGACCGGCTCCGCACCGACCCCGCCGTGACCGCCGCCGAACTGCACTGACCGGAGACACATGACCGACGAAGCCGCCCGCGCGGACCGTGGCCTCGGCTACGCCGTCAACGCCCCCTACTACGACCTGATCTTCCCCGCCGAGGCCCGCGACGCCCTCGCCGGAGCCCTCCGGACGCTCGTCCCGGACGCCCGCGCCGTCGCCGAGATCGGCCCCGGCACCGGCTGGTTCACCGAGATCCTCGCGGAACTCGCCGACGAGGTGTTCGCCGTCGAACCCGCCCGCATCATGCGCGCCGCCCTCACCACGTGCCTCGCCCGCGTCCCGCACCTCGCCGACCGCGTCACCGTCCTGCCCGAGGACGCCCTGACCGTCCGCCTGCCCGTCCAGGTGGACGCGGTCGTGATGTTCAACCTCGTGATGCACTTCTCCCCGTCGGAGCGTCAAGCCCTCTGGGAGCACTGGGCGCGCGCGCTCGTCCCCGGCGGCCTCCTCCTCGTCGAACATCAATACCCGCAGCGGGCCGAACCCGTACCCGCCGCGACCGTCCCCGGCCGAGCCCTCGGCCGACGCCGGTACGACGTCGTCACCCGCGCGGACGTCGCCGGCGACGACCTCGTCCGCTGGGTCAACACCTACCGGACGTGGGACGGCGACGACCTCGTCTCCGCCGAGACCGCCGAGTTCGACTGCCACGTCGTCTCCGCCGAACGCCTCGCGTCCGAACTGGCCGACGCGGGGTTCGAACCCCGACCCGCCGAGGGCGTCCACGCGTGGCGCCGCAAGGAGCACTGATGTACGACGTGATCGTGATCGGCGGCGGGCCCGCCGGGCTCAGCGCCGCCCTCGTCCTCGGCCGCCAGCGCCGCGACGTCCTGCTCGTCGACGGCGGCGCGCCCCGCAACGCCCCCGCGTCCGAGATGCACATGTACCTGAGCCGCGACGGCTTCGACCCCGCCCGGCTCCTCGCCCTCGGACGCGACGAACTGGCCGCGTACCCGAGCGTCGAACTCCGTCCGGGCACCGTCACCGGCGCGCGCGGCACCCTGGACGACTTCACGGTCGACCTCGCCGACGGGACGTCCGCGCGGGCCCGCCGGATCGTCCTCGCCCACCGGCCAGGTCGACGAACCGTACCCGATCGAGGGCCTCGCCGAACGGTTCGGCCGGAGCGTGTTCCACTGCCCGTTCTGCCACGGTTGGGAAACCCGCGGCATGGCCCTCGCCGTCCTCGCCCGCGAACCCCGCGAGGCGATGCTCGCCCTCTACGTCGCCGACCGGTTCAGCGACGACGTCGTCCTGTGCACGAACGGCCCCCTCGAACTCCCCGCCGAGATCGTCGCCCGCCTCGACGAACGCGGCGTCCCGGCCATCGACGCCCCGATCAGCCGCGTGACCGGCGAGCCGGGCGCCCTCGAACTGCACTTCGCCGACGGCCGCACCCTCGCCCGCGACGGCGTCTACCACCGCGCCCCCACCCGGCAGCACGCGCACCTCGCGGCGAAGCTCGGCTGCGAGATCCTCGACGACGGCACGGTGCGCGTCGACGAACGCCAGCAGACGACCGTCCCCGGGGTGGCCGCCGCAGGCGACACCGCCAAGCTCCCCGCCGTCCCCGACGCCGTCACCCTCGTCTCCCTCGGCGCCGCCGACGGCGTCCGCGCCGCCGTCTGGCTGGACGGCGACCTCTTCCGCTCCGGCCTAGGCCTGACCCCCACCTGACCGCCGCCCCGCCCGCGCCCCGCCGGGCCCCGCGGATCGCGAACCCGTCGCGGTCGGCGGCCCACCCGTGGACGTGCCCCGTAGATCGGGCACGAGTGCCAGCAGCCGCGCGACCGCGTCATGCCACACGTCCCGTCCGCGCCCCGCGCGCAGCAGCGGCTGCTCCGAGCGCACGTCGGGATGCAGCAGGTCGTCCCAGGCGTGCGGCGAGAGCGGCAGATCAGCTTGCGTGGGGCAGCGGCTCGAACCGGACGTTCAGCCGCAGTTCCAGTGCCTCGGCCATGCGTTCCAGCATCGGGATCGTCGGCATGGTGCCCCCGGCTTCGAAGCGGGCCACCGCGGGCTGCTTGAGGCCGACGCGCTCGCCCAACTGGGCCTGGGTCAGGCCCAGCTCCTCACGGCGTGCCCGGACGGCCTCCCCCAGTTCGAAACGGATGCGCGCCGCCTCGTAGGCCGCTCCGGCGCCCGGACGACTCATGATCTCGGCACGCTTATCGGCCCACGACCTGCGTTCACCCATGCCATTCACTCCTCGTCCGCCGTGTGCTCCTCGGCGATGCAGCGCTGCATGGCCCGCCATGCCCGCTCCACCTCGGCGACTTCCTGCATCCGCTGCTTGGCGAACACCGTGAGCAGAACGATCCGCCTGCCCGACGCGACCCAGTAGGTGATCCGCACCGACCGGCGGTCGAGATGGAAGCGCAGTTCCCTCAGCTTGCCGCGAAGCTGCCGGGTATACGGCTCGCCGAGCAGCACCCCGCGTTCGGCCGGCAGATCAACGTAGAAGGCCACCGTCTTCTGTTCTATCTGGTCGAGCGTGTCGAACCACTCGTCCACCTCAGAAGAGGCGGGGTGCTCGAACGCGCAAAGAAGCCGTCCCGAGGGTCAGTCGCGGCGGGCTGTGAAGAGGTGGACGCCCGCTTCGGCCAGGGGGTGGGTCGGGCGGGGGAGGACGAGCAGGGGGCGGAGGCCCGCGCGGTGCAGTTCGTCCGTCCACTCGGCGGGGGTGAGGAACACGCGGTCGGTGCCCTCCCTCGGGTCGCCGGGGGCCAGCCGTTCGGTGCCCGCGGGCGCCGACATCAGGAACTGCATGGACGCGAGGAGCGCGGGCATCTCGCGTCCCGTCTCGATGAACACGAGCAGGCCGCCGGGCACGAGGAGGTCGCGGAGGCCGGACAGGGTCCGGGGCAGGTGCCGCGCGTTGTGCAGGACGTTCGCCGCGAGGACCACGTGCCGCGAGCCGGGCTCGTCGACCTCGGCGTTGATGTCGAACAGGCCGAACCGGACGCCGGGACGGTCGCCGAACCTGCGGCGGCCGAGCGACGTGAAGTAGCGCGACACGTCGGTGTAGAGGTAGTCGATGTCGCGGCCCGCGAGTCCCGCGAGGGCGTCGGCCGTCGTGCCGCCGACTCCCGCACCGGCTTCGAGGACGCGCAGCGGACCGTCCGGACGGACGCTCGCGGCGGCCCACCGCATCACCTCGGCGACCGCCGCGTTCAAGTACCGGTTGACCGTGTTCTCCCGGTACGCCCCGTCGGCGGTGTCGGCGTCCTCGAACAGGAGCGCCTGCAGCGGCAGCTCGTCCCGGAGGAGTTCGGGGAGCCGCTCCATCGCGGCGAGCATGAACCGTGTCGTCTCCGGCGGGTAGCCGATCGCGCGGCCGTCCTCGACCAGGGTGCCGGTGCCGCCCGCCGGGACGTCCGTCCCGTCGAGGACGGCGAGCCAGCGGCGCAGGATCCAGCGGTGCCGGTCGGCGACCGCGGGCGCGCCCGCCCGCACCGCCGCGGCGCATCGCCCGCAGCGCCGCGTCGTCCAGGCGCCGCCAGGAACGCGGGCACCGCCGCCGTGTCCACCCCCGCGACCGCCGCGGCGGCGCGCCGCTCCGCGCGGTCGGCGAGCACGAACGGTTCGACGGTCAGCGGGACGTCGCGCGCCTCCGGCACCGAACGGCAGCAGCACCGCGCGCGCGACCTCGACGAGACGCGCTCGGCGAACGCGGCGAACGGTTCGTGCGCCGTCCCGCGCCCGGCACCTCCGCGACGGCCGCGCCCGCCCCGGCCCGGGGCACGAGGCCGATCCGCGCGGGATCGGCCGGGTCCCGCACGACGGCCCGTCCGGCCCGTTCCCGCAGCTCGAACGCCGTCCGCGCGCCCGGCGCGTCGACGAGCGCCCGGTCGGGGTACCACTCCGCGTCCGCCGGACGGCTCGGCGGTGCGTCCACGTGCAGAACGGCGTCGAACCGGTAGCGGGTGAGTTCGGTGTCGTCGCGCATGGTCTTCGGGTGGACGCTCATCCGCACGTCCCGCGGCGCCCGTTCGGCGAGCCGCGCCAGCGCGGGCGGATCGAAGAGGAACTCGGGCTCGCGCGCCGCCCGCTCGGCGGCCCGCGCCGCGTCGCCCCGCTCGGCCCAGCGGGCGAAGTCGTCCAGCAGGCGCGCGTCCCGCACGTCGCCGACGAGGACGGTGCCGCCCGGCGCGACGAGCGCCAGCGCGTCGTGCACGACGGCCTCCAGGTAGTCGAGGCCGGGGAAGCACTGGGTGACCGAGTTCAGGACGACGCAGTCGGGCCGGCCGTCCGGGCAGCCGATCCGCTCCAGCGCGTCCCGCACTTGCGGCGAACCCGCCTCGTGCGCCGCCGCGCGCACGAACGCGGTGCCCGTCCGGGCGTCCGCGGCGAGCGCCCGCACCGCGCTCGGCGCGACGTCCGTCCCGGCGTATCCGCGCACCCGGTCGCGCAGCCGATGGGCGAGCAGGCCCGTCCCGCAGCCCAGTTCGAGGACGTACCGGGGATCGGAGGCGAGGATCAGCTCGACCGTCCGGTCGGCCCATTCGCGCATGTGGCCGGCGGGCAGCGGCCGTCCGGTGTCGGACGCCCGCCAGCCGGACAGGTCGAGGTCGGGCGCGTGCCGAGCCCCGGCGGAGGTGTACGTCCAGTCGTACACCTCGCTCCAGTGGTCGAGGTTGCTCGGCGACAGCCCGCCGGGCTCCGGCCGGACCGCTCGCGCCGCACGGTCCGGGTCGAGGCCGGAGCCCGCCCCGGTTCCCGTTCGGCGGCGGCGATCCACGGATGCTCGGCGAGCGCCGCCTCGGCGTCCCGCAGGCTGCCGGGCGGACGGTCAGCGGGCATGGGGTTCGGTCTCCGTTCGGGTGAGGCGGCGGTCGGTGAGGGCGCGGACGCGGTCGGCGCGGGCGGCGATCGCGGGGTCGTGGGTGACGAGCAGGACGGCGGTGCCGTCGCGGCGCAGCCGGTCGAGCAGATGCAGGAGGCTGGCGGCGGACGCGGGGTCGAGCGCGGACGTGATCTCGTCGGCGAGCAGGACGGCGGGGGCGGCGGCGAGCGCGCGGGCGATCGCGACGCGCTGCCGCTGCCCGCCCGACAGCGCGCCCGGTTTGCGGTCGGCGAGTTCGGGGTCGAGGCCGACGGCCGCCAGGAGTTCGGCGACGCGCTCCGCGCGGGGCGCGGCGGGGTGCAGGCGGCGGAGGGGGCGGGCGACGGACGTCCGCACGCGGTGCGCGGGGTTGAGCGCGGTGGCCGGGGACTGCGCGACGAGCTGGACGCCGCGCAGCGCGTCGACGTCGCGGCCGCGACCGGCCACGGCACCGGGCGGCCGTCGAGCAGGAGGGCGCCCGTGGACGGCGGGTGCAGGCCCGCGAGAGGGCGCGCAGGAGGGTGCTCTTGCCGCTTCCGGACGGTCCGGTGACGGCGACGAGCTCGCCGGGACGCAGGGTCAGCGACACGCCGTCGAGCAGGACGTCCGTCCCGTGTCCGGCGCGCAGCCCCCGCACGTCGAGGACGGGACGGGCGGCATCGTGCGGCCCCGCGTCCGGTGCGGGCTGCGCGCGGGGGCCGGGCGGGGCGGGGCCGATGCGGACGACGCGGTCGGCGATGTGGTCGACGAACGCCGCGTCGTGCGAGATCACGAGCGTGACCGAGCGTCCGTCGCCGCGGCGCCGTTCGATCGCGGCGGCGACGAGGGCGAGCGCGTCCGGGTCGAGCCCGCTGGTCGGTTCGTCGAGGACGAGCAGTTCGGGGTCGCCGAGCAGGGTGCGGGCGATCGCGACCCGCTGCGCCTGGCCGCCGGACAGTTCGCCGGGGCGCCGGTGCCACAGCGCGTCCGCGTCGAGGCCGAGGCCGGCGAGGCACGCGCGGGCGGACGCGGGGGTGCGGCGGGGCCCTTCGAGGACGAGCGCCGACACGGTCATCAGCGGGTTCAGGGTTGCGGCGGGGTCCTGGTCGAGGAGCCCGGCGGCGGTGCGGCGCAGCCGCCGGGCGGCGCGGCCGGGACGGACGGTGCGGCCGTGCCAGGTCACGGTTCCGGCGGTGCGGTGCAGGCCGGGGGCGAGGACGTCGAGGGCGGCGCGGACGGTCGTGGTCTTGCCCCCGCCGGACGGCCCGACGATCGCGACGACCTCGCCGGGCGCGGCGTGCAGGCCGATGCCGTCGACGATCGTGATCGTCCGCGTCCGCGACCGCGAGCCCGTCCAAGGCGAGCCCGTCCGGCGGGCCCTCTTCCGTTGACCTGCGGCGTGTTGCCCTTATTCGGCCGCGGATAAGG
>NZ_MKJY01000239.1 GCF_001942465.1 Actinomadura sp. CNU-125 | reverse complement strand
GACGGCCCCCGGCCGCGGCCCCGCCCCGCCCCGGACGGCACCGGGCCCCTCGCCGGGAATCCGCGTCGTCGAGGTCGACGAACCGCGTGCAGGGCCCGCTCGCCGGGCACCTCCTCGGCCTGCTCGGCGCCGCCGTCGTCCGCCTCGAACCGCCCGGCGGCGACCCGCTGCGCGGCGTCCCGCCCATGTCCGGGGACGACTCCGTCCGGTTCCTCGCCCTCAACCGGGGCAAGACCGCCGTCGAAGCCGACCTGAAAACGGCGGCCGGACGCGAAACGGCCCTGCGGCTCGCCGCGTCCGCCGACGTCTTCCTGCAGAACTGGCCGCCGGGCCGCGCCGCCCGCTTCGGCCTCGCCGCCGCCGACTGCCCGCCCCTCGTGTACGCGCACGCCGGGGGCTGGGCCGACGTCCTCCCGGAACCGCAGCCGATGGGCACCGACTACCTCGTGCAGGCCCACTCGGGCGTCGCGGCCCTGCTGTCCGGCCCGACCCTCATGACGATCACCGACGTGCTCGGCGCGTTCATCGCCGCCGAGGGAACCGTCGCCGGGCTCCTCGCGCGCGCCCGCACCGGCACGGGCGTCCACGTCGAGACCGCACTGATCGATGCCGCCCGCCTCCTGCGCGCCGTTGTCCACACCCCTGTGGACAACGCGCCGCGCGCCCCGGTCGTGGCCGACCTCGCCGCCATGGCCACCGACCCCGCGTACGAGGCCCTGTTCGAGACCGACGGCAAGGCCGCCTACACCCGATCCCCATGGACCTTCGACGAGGCAAGGGAGTTCGCGTGACCCCGGCCGCCCCGCGTCCGGACGCCCGCCGAGCGGTACGGCCGGTGGACGTTCGGCGGGCTCCGCCGCCCGGCACCGCCCGGAACCGATCCCCGTGGACCTTCGACGACATCAGGGAGTTCGTGTGAACACCTCCGCATCCGTCCCCGTCTGGACGTCGGGGAACGGCATCGCCCTCGCCGACCTCGTGCCCGCGCGCCTGCGGGCCGAGTGGACCGCGCGGGGGGCTTGCCCCGGCCGCGACCTCTACACCCTCTTCGACGAACGGGCCCGCGACGCGCCCGACCGGGACGCGGTCGTCGACGACGCGGGCGCCCTGTCCTACGCCGAACTCGTCGCGCGCGTCCGGCGGGCCGCCGCCGCGCTGGCCGCCGCCGGGCACGGGCCCGCCGACATCGTCGGCGTGCTGCTGCCGAACGGGCGGGACGCCGTCGTCGCCGAACTGGCGGTCGCCGCGCTCGGCGCGGTCGCGCTGCCGATCCCGCACTCGCGCGGGCCGCGCGACGTCGCCCGGCTGCTCGACCGGTCCCGGCGCTCGCCGCGCTCGTCACCGTCCCCGGGATGGTCGACGCCGTCGACCTCCCGGCCCGCACGCGCGTGGTGGACGCCGTACCGCCGGACGCCCGGCGCGGCGCCGCTCCCCGGGGACGTCCGGTCGCTCGACGACGCGACGGCCGCGACCCCGGGCGTGGCGCCCCGCCCGTCCGGACGCCGAGGCGCCCGCCCGGCTGCTCGTGTCGTCGGGGTCGGAGTCGGAACCGAAGATGGTCGCCTACTCGCACAACGCGATGGCGGGCGGCCGCGCGAACTACGTGGCGGCGCTGGGGCGCGGGCCCGGGCCGATGCGCGCGCTGCTCCTGGTGTCGCTGGCCTCCTCGTACGGGTCGCTCGGCACGTCGGTGATCCTCGCGCGGCTCGGCGGCACGCTCGTCCTGCAGCCGCGTTTCGACGCCGCCGCCGCGCTGCGCGCCGTCGAACTGCACCGGCCCACGCACCTGTTCGGCGTCCCGACGATGCTGTGGCGGATGACCGAGTCCGGGTCCGCCGCGGACACGTCGTCGCTGCGCACCGTCGTCTCCAGCGCGGGGCCCGTGCACGGGCACGTCGTCGATGCGTGCGCGCGCCGGTTCGGGATGACGCCGGTCAACATCTACGGGTCGAGCGACGGCGTCAACTGCCACACCGGCCGCGTCCCGGGCCGGTGGGAGCCGGGGCTGGCGGGCGTCCCCGACCCGGACGTCGCGGAGATCAGCGTCCGCGACCCCGAGGGCCGGCCGCTGCCGCCCGGCGAACCGGGCGAGATCTGGGCGCGCGGCCCGATGACCCCGCTCTGCTACGTCGCGGCGCCCGACCTCGACGCCCGGCACCGCGCCCCCGGCGGCTGGGTGCGCAGCGGCGACCTCGGCCGCCTCGACCCGGACGGGACGCTCTGGGTGCTCGACCGGCTGAAACGCGTCGTCATCCGCGGCGGCGTGGGCCTCTCCCCGGCGGACGTGGAACGCGAGCTCAGCGCGCACCCCGCCGTGGCCGACGTGCAGTGCGTCCCGGTCCAGGACCGCGACCTCGGCGAACGCATGTGCGCCTGCGTCGCCCCGCGCCGCGCGCCCCGCCGCCGTCCCCGGCCGACATGCTCGACTACCTGCGCCGCCGCGGCCTCGACAAGCGGCGCCTCCCCGAACGCTTCCTCGTCCTGCCCGAACTGCCCCTCGGCCCGACCGGCAAGGTCTGCGCCGCCACCCTCGCGCGCCTCGCCGAGGCCGGCGGGGCGGGGGACGCCGGGGGGCCGCGGTGAGGGCGGCGGTCGGCGCGGGCGTCTTCTGGGAGCACGACGCGCACGTCCGGGAGCAGCATCGGCTGCTGAGCGCGGCGTACGACCCGATGACCGTCCGGAGCCTCGCCCGGACGGGCGTCGGGCCCGGGCGGCGGTGCCTGGAGGTCGGTGCCGGGAACGGGACGGTCGCCGCGTGGCTGGAGCGGCGCGTCGGGCCCGCGGGACGGGTCGTGGCGACCGACCTGCGGCCCGTCGCGGACGCGGCGGGGCCGCCGGTGGTGCGGCACGACATCGTGCGGGATCCGCTGCCCGAAGCCGAGTTTGACCTCGTGCACGCGCGGCTGGTGCTGCGGTTGCTGCCCGAACGCGACGCCGTGCTCGGACGGCTCGTCCGCGCCCTCAAGCCCGGCGGCGTCCTGCAACTGGACGAGTTCGACGCGTCGGCCGCGCCCGTGCTGCGCGCCCCGAGCCTCGCCGCGCGGGGGTTGTACGAGACGTTCACCGCGGCGAAGAACCGGTTGATGGCCCGTGCGGGCGTCGAGGTGGGGTGGGGACGGGACGTGGCGCGGGCGATGGGCGCGGCGGGACTCGCCGGCGTCGTGTCGCGGTCCCGCGTCGAGGTGTGGGACGCCCGGTCGCCGGGGCTCCGGCTCCTCGCGCACCACGGCCGGCACCTGCACGACGGGCTCGTCCGCGAGGGGATGACGGCCGGGCAGCTTGACGAGGTCCGCGCGCTGCTGGCCGATCCGCGCTTCCGCGCCCGCTCGTACACCATGTACTCCGTCCAGGGGCGACGCCCACGGGAGGTTCGATGACCGCGCGGCGGCGGGCGACGGGCTCGCGGCGAGGTGCACCGGGGTCGCGCGCCGCGATCAACGCGTGGAATCGGGCGGGCGTCGCCGCAGGTAGTTAAATACGACATATGACCCACCGAACCTCCCGTAAGAACGCCGCCGTCGCGGTGCTCTGGCTCCTCCTCGGTGTCGCGGGGGTGGTGGGGGCGGTCGCGATCGGGGTCACCGGGCTGCCGGACCGGCTCGCGGAGCGGAACGCGATCGAGTCCACGACCGGCTGCGGGGAGGCCCCGCGAGAGCCCGCGGACTGCCTGTGGGAGCAGGACTTCGTGATCTCCGGCATCCGGCTCTACGCGGGCCGGGGCTCGGAGATCACCGCGACGCTCACCGACCGCGCGGGCGGGAAGTGGGCGACCGAGTACAAGACGAACGAGCCGCTGCTGGACGATCTGCGCGACGGCGATCCGGTCCGGGGCACGATCTGGCGCGGCGAGGTCGTGCGGGTCGGCGCGCTGGGCGACGAGCAGGACACGAGCGCGGCCCCGGCGGGGTTCGCGGAGTCGTACGCGGCGGCGATGCTCGTCGTCGGACCGTCCGGCCTGCTCATGATCGTGGCGGGCGGGTGGCGGCTGCGGCGGCGCGCCGAGCCCGCGATGGGCAAGGGCCTGGCCGGGCTCCTCTGGTTCACCGGCGGCATGGCGGCGGCCACGTTCCCCATCGGCATCGTCGCGGCGACGATGGAGTGGCCGATCTGGCTCATCCCCACGGTGTGGGCGGCGGTCGCCGCGCCGGTCGGCGGCGTCACGGTCCTGGCTGTCCGGAAATCGGGCGACATTTCCGCCGCCCTCGGCGGCTCCGCCACCTAAATGCGTGGAGAAGGCGGGAGATCGGCGGGAAAGTGGCCTTGTGGCTTACGGGGAGACCGGACGGACGAGGGCGCCGCTGATCGAGCTGACCGATCGGCGCGCGCTGGAACGGTGGGCGCCCGCCGACCCGGAGATCGTGGCCGAGGCGCGGCGGCTGAAGGAACGCGCCCTGCTCGACCTCGGGATGACGCACAGCACGATCGCGTCCTGGCTGTTCAGCAAGTGCCACCACCAGATCCCGACGACGGCCGTCGACACGGCCGCCGTCGTCGCGTCGGGCGACGGGACGTGCCTGCTCCTCTACAACCCGGGCTTCTTCGTCGGCATCGGCGTCGAGGGCATCCGGTTCGTCCTGTTCCATGAGTCGCGGCACCTCGTCCAGCGGCACCTGTTCGCCGACCCGGACCTGCGCGCCGACCCGGTCTTCACCCTGGCCTGCGAGGTCACGGTCAACCACGTGGCGCTGGCCAGGCTCGGCGGCGAACTGCCCGAGCTGGACGGACGTCCGGTGGGGATCTCGCCCCGGCGCGTGTACGGGGCGTACCGGCGGGACCTCGGCGAGCGGGGGCTGCGCCCGCTCGCCTACGAGCAGTGGATCGACACCGACATGAGCGTCTACCGGGAGCTGCGGCGGATGCGGAACCCGCCGGGCGCCGGCACCGCCGCCTGCGTCCACGTGCTCGCGGACGTGCTCGACCAGGAGACCGTCGACCGGATCGGCGGCGACGTCCTGCGCAGCGTGCTGATCGCGGCCCGGCGCGGCGACCGGACGGCCCGCGCGGAACTCCTCGAACTGCTGCGCCGCACCGAAGGCGCCACCGAGGGCGTCGACCGGATCTGGGGCGACCTCGGCGCGCACGTGCTGCGCGGACGGACGTCGGCGACGCGGCGGGTCGAGTGGTGGCAGCGCTGGCTCGTGGACGTGCTCGGCTCGAAGCTCGCGGAAGGCGAGCGGCTCGTCTACCCGAAGAAGCGCGGCGCGCTGCTGGCCGCCCTCGGGCACGAGCCGATGCTCGCGCGGCGCGGCCCCCGGCGGCTGAAGACGCTGGTCATCGCGCTGGACACGTCCGGTTCGATGCCGGCCGGCGTGGTCGAGCGGCTGAGCACGCTCGTCGGCCGCATCGACGGGGTCGAGGCCGACTGGGTCGCGTTCGACGGCGGCGTGAAGCCGTTCGCACCGGGCGAGCCGCTGCGCGGCGGCGGCGGGACGAACTTCGCGGCCGTCCAGGCGTACGCGGAGCGACGGGACGAACCGGTGGACGCCGTCATCGTCGTCACCGACGGCTACGCCGACCCCGTCGCCCCGGCGGAGCCCGGCAAGTGGATCTGGCTGATCACGCCCGGCGGCGACGAATGGCCGGAACGCCGCGAACCGCCCATGGCCTGCCATCGGATCGATCCCGTCTGATCACGAAATTGGTTACCGTGACGCCCTATGAGCCAGAAAGGTAAGAGGACGCGTGCCCGCAACATCGCCCACTGCCGGGCCGGGCTGCTGCGGTTCGCGACCCCCGGCGAGGTCGACGTGCTCCTCGGGCACCTCCCCGACGGCCGGGCCGGGCACGCCGTGCGCAGCCACGGGATGCCGAACCGCGTCGTCCTCGAAGCGATGCTGCGGCGCGGCCGTCCGGGCGACCTCGACGCGCTCGTCACGCACGCCCTCACCGTCGGCGACCCGCCGTCCCTGCTCGGCCGGCTCCTCGACCTCGACAGCCCGGACGTCGCCGAGACGCTGCTCAGCGCCGACGTCGCGCTGACGCGGCTGCCGCGCAACCTGCGGCGGCAGATCGCGCACCAGACGTCCCGCCGCGACGGCGTCACGCCGCGCCCGCTGCCGATCGGGCTGCTGGAGAGCGCCCTGTCCGGGAAGGGCCCGGACGCCTTCGACCACGCCCTCCTCTACGCGGCCGACCCCGACCTGGCCGGTGCGGCGCTGCGGTTCATCGGCGCGGGCGCGACCCGCACGGCGCCGTCCGGGCCTGCCGCACCCTGCTGGACGCCCACCGCCACCACGAGATCCGCGAACTCGCCGAGCAGGGGCGGCTGCCCGCGTTCCGGTGGGGGCCGGGCCGGTCCGTCCCGAGCGTCCTCGCGCACGCGCAGGCCGCGCTGCGCACCGAGGAGGGGGCGCAGACGCTGCGGGACCTGTCCGAGCGGGTGCGCCGCCCCGAGTTCCTCCGGACGATCGCCGCGATCGGCGACGCGGACGGCTGCGAACCGTGGCGGCTGCCCGACCCGCTCGTCCGGACGGTCGTCGACCGCCGCCACCCGGGCATCCCGCGCGTGGGCTGGGCCGACGTGCTGGCGGACGAGCCGCGCCGGCGCGCCGCCGAGGGCCCGATCCCCCTCCACGCCGCCCGCTTCATCGCGAAACGCACCGACGCGCCCCTCGAACTCGTGCGGACGGTGGTCGCCGACCACCCGGACGCGGCCGTCTTCCTGTCCGACCCGGCGCCCGAAGTCCTCGCCGACCTGTGCGCGCTGGGCCCGGTGGCCGGCGCGGACACGATCGTCAAGGTCGTCGGGAACGGCCTGGCGGCGGGCACGCTCACGCCCGAATACGTCGTCGAGACCGTCCCGGAGGAGACGCTGCGCGTCGTGGCGGACTCCCTCTGGCTGCCCGCCATGCGGGGCACCGCCCGGATCCGGGCGCTCACCGGCGTCGCCGGGGACGTCCGGCTCCGGCCGCTGTTCGTCGCCGAGACCGGCCACGGCCGCACCCGCAACCTCCGCCGCCCCGGCGTCCCCGAACACTGGGACCCCGTGCCCGTCTACGGCAACGCCGCCGCGCGCCTGTTCGGCAAGGGCCCCGGCCTGTCCGTCGACCGCCTCCTGCACGAGGCCGACGCCGACGCGCTCCTCGCGCCGCCGCCCGGCACCGCCCCCGACCCGCGCGTCCTGCGCCGCCTCGCCGAGCACGTCGACGAGCACCTCGGCGGCCGTCCGGAGGCGTGGCTCGTCGCGTTCCGGCTGCTGGAGGACGGCTTCGTCGGCTCGCTCCCCGAACTGCTCGAAACCGCCGGGGCCGTCACCAGCTGACCACCCGGTAGTCCTTCAGCAGGACGCCGTGCGGCGGATCCCCGTCGCGCTCGCCCCGCACGATCGGGTCGTACACGCGGGCCGCCGCGTCCACGACGTCCAGCGGCGGACGGAACCCGGCGGCCGTCCGCCGCGCCCGGTCCGGCTCCGGCTGCTGGTCGGTGAACCAGCCCGGATCGACGCTCGTCACGTACACGCCGCGCTCCGCGAGTTCGGACGCCGTCGTCAGCGTCAACATGTTCAGCGCTGCCTTCGCCATGTTCGTGTGCGGATGCTCCGCGCCCCTGTAGTACCGGTCGAACTGCCCCTCCGCCGCCGACACGTTCACCACGTACCGGCGCGCGCGCGGGGACGCCTCCAGCAACGGACGCAGCCGCCCGAGCAGCACGAACGGCGCCGTCACGTTGATGAGCTGAACCTCGATGAGTTCGACCGGGTCGATCTCGTGGACCAGCCGCGTCCACGAGTTCACCGGCGCCGGGTCCGGGAGCAGCCCCGCGACGTCGACCGTCCCCGCGGCCGTCGCGACCGGCAGCCCGACCGGCCCGGCGGGCAGCGCCGCGCGTTCCTCGACGGCCAGCAGCTCCGCGTACGACTCCGGCGGGTGCCGCAGCGTCTGCGCCGCGAGGTTCACCAGGACGTCCAGCGGTTCGCCCGCCGCGACCAGTTCGTCGCACCAGCGGACGAGCGCCGGGACGTCCCGCAGGTCCATGCCGACGATCGTGAGCCGGTCCCACCACGCGTCCCGGCCGGGCACGGCGGCGAACCGGCGGCGCGCGTCCGCCGGGAACCGGGTCAGCGCCGTCACCGACGCGCCGTCCCGCAGCAGCTTCAGCACCAGCTCGAACCCGGCCTTCACCCGCCCGCCGGTGACGATCGCCCGCCGCCCGCCCAGGTCGGCGCGCGCGTCCCGGCGCTTGCGATGCTCGCCCGCGCACGGCGGGCACAACCGGTGGTAGAACCCGTCCAGCTCCCGGTAGTGCGCCTTGCAGACGTAGCAAACCTGCAACCCGCCCAGCCGCACCCCGCCCGGTGCGCGACGGACGCGCCGACCAGTTCCCCGCCTGCCCCACCGACCGGCGTGCCGACCGTCC
>NZ_MKJY01000238.1 GCF_001942465.1 Actinomadura sp. CNU-125 | reverse complement strand
CCGAGCTGAACCGCGGCCCCGCCGCGCACGGCTGGGCCCACGACCAGCGGTGGACGCTGGACCGGGTCGCCGAGGTGGTCCGCCGGCTGTTCGGCATCGACTACACCCGGCCCGGGGTATCGCTGCTGCTGCGCCGCAACGGCTGGTCGGTGCAGGTCCCCGGACGCCGCGCCATCGAACGCGACGACCAGGCCATCGAGGTATGGAAAGAGCGGGTGTGGCCGCAAGTGGAAACACCGCGGCGGACCCGGGCGCCTGGATCTGCTTCTCCGGCGAAGCCGGTCAAGGGCTCAGGCCGCCCAACCGGCGCACCTGGAGCCGCCGCGGACACCGACCCCAGGTGAGGGTGCACGGCGGCGACCACGGCTCGCGCGTCTCGATCGCCGGGATGGTCTGCTACCGGCCCGGCCACCGATCCCGCCTGATCTACCGGCTCCACCGCTACCGCCGCCGCAAAAACGAACGCGCCGGATTCACCCTCACCGAGTACACACGCATGCTCCAGGCCGCTCACCAGCAGTTGCCGGGCGGCAAGATCGTGCTGGTCTGGGACAACTGTGAGACTCATCGGGCGCCGTCCGGGCCGGAGGTCTGACCCGTGGGACAACTGGCCTGGCTGCCCTGTTGAGGATCTGTCGGCATCCGGCCTGGACGGCGCTCACTGCCGCCGGACCAGCAGGCGTGTCCCGATAGGGGCCTTGCCGCACAAGGCACCATCACAGTTCTGACCGCTCACTGGCCCGGCGTCGGCCATCATCCCCATGCCGATCAAGGAGCCGCGTGACCGTCGTCAGCATGCCCCAGACCGCTTTGCCCGCCCACCCCGAGGACCAGCCGGCGCAGCAGGTGATCCTCGGGGTGGACACCCACAAGGACATGCACGTTGCCGCTGTGATCACCGCGCTCGGCGTCCTCCTGAATTGCCAGGAGTTCCCGGCCACTGCCGCCGGATACCGTCAACTCCTGTCCTGGGCCCGTTCCTTCGGTGTTCTGCACCGTGCGGGAGTGGAGTGCACCGGGTCCTACGGAGCCGCCCTGACCCGGTTCCTGACCCGGGAGAACATCCAGGTCCTTGAGGTCAATCAGCCCGACCGTGCCACCCGCCGCAAGCGCGGCAAGACCGACGCCGTCGACGCCGAAGCCGCAGCCCGCTCCGTCCTGTCCGGACGCGCCGATGTCACACCCAAGACCGGCGAGGGCCCGGCTGCTGACCTGCGGATACTGCGGCTGGCGAAGGAGTCGGCCGTCAAGGCCCGCACGCAGGCGAAGAACCAGCTCAAGGCCGTGCTCATCGGCGTTGATCCCGAGCTGCGCGAGTCGCTGTCCCCGCTGAGCAACGCGGCCCTGATCACCCGGTGCGGCGACCTACCCGAGACCGGGAGCGCGGCTGTCTTCACCCTGCGCCTGCTGGCCCGCCGCATCCAGCAGCTGACGGCCGAGGTGAAGGAACTCACCCGCCGGGTCCACCACGCCATCCGCGCCTGCCACCCGCAGCTGTTGGAGCTCCCCGGCGTCGGCCCGGACAGTGCCGCCGCTCTGCTGATCGCCGCCGGCGACAACCCCGAGCGGCTGGCCAGCGAGGCGTCCTTCGCCGCTCTGTGCGGGGTCAGCCCGGTCGAGCAGTCCACGGGCAAGACCCAGCGCCGCAGGTTGAACCGCGGCGGCAACCGGCAGGCCAACGCCGCCCTCTACCGGATCGTGATCACGCGCATCCGCCGAGACCCACGCACCCGCGACTACCTCGAGCGACGGACAAGGCAAGGCATGTCCAAGCGCGAGATCATTCGCTGCCTCAAACGCTATGTCGCCCGCGAGATCTACCGGCACTTCCAGGAGACGACAGCTCCCACAGCCGTGCATTCTGCCGCTTGACGCAACATAGGGGCATCCTCGGCATCCACCACTCCAAAGCGATGCGCGCGTCATCGAAGATCACGCCGACTGGCTGACGGTGTTCTACCTGCCGGCCTACGCCCCCGAGCCGAACCCGGCCGAGACGGTGTGGTCGCTGCTGAAACGCTCCATGGTCAACTTCCTGGCCACCGACCTGGACGACCTCGCTGGCATGATCAAGCACCGGCTCGAGGTCATCCAGCACCACCCCGGCGTGATCGACGGCTGCCTCGCCCACACAGGTCTCACCTTCACCACCACACCCGCCATCACCAATTAACACTGGTTAGGTAATCCCGAGCCATCGAGCTCTGAGCGAAGACCGGGCCGTGCGGGTCGCTGGGATCGCGAACGGCTATCCGAGCGAGTGTGCAGGTGCCAGGACCTCACAACCCGCCCCATCGTCTTCAGAGCCTCCTTGCTGACCGCCGGCGTGAACGACAGGAACTGCGCGCCCTTTCGGTCGCGATTCTTCCTGGCGCGGAAGGTGAACCCCAGGAACGTGAACGCCGTGTGCTCGTGCGAGCCGCGGCGCCGCTGGTCCTTGCAGTACACAATCCGGGTCTTGTCCGGGTGCAGTTTCAACCCGACCTCGACCATCCTGTTCCGCAGCGCCTCCAACACCTCGCGAGCCTGGCGTTCCGTGGCGCAGTGCATCACCGCGTCGTCGGCGTACCGCTCGAACTGGACGGTCGGGAACTCCCGGTCCATCCAGGTGTCGAACGCGTAATGCAGAAACAGCTTTGCCAGCACGGGTGATACCGGGGCCCCTTGCGGAGTCCCGCGTTCCCGTTGCAGCAGGGCACCGTCGGGCATGACGAGCGGGGCAGCAAGCCACCTGCGCACGTACAACTTCACCCAGACGACTTCGGTATGCGCCTCCACCGCCTTGACCAGGAGGTCCCAGGGCACGCTGTCGAAGAACCGGGCGATGTCGAACTCGACGACCCAGTCCCGTTTCCAACAGCGTTCCCGGCACTTCTCCACGGCATCCAAGGCGGACCGTCCGGGCCGATATCCGTAACTGTCCGGGTGGAATAATGGTTCCACCCGGCGCATGAGATGCCGGGCCACTACGGTCTGTGCCACACGATCGGAAACAGCGGGGATGCCAAGCATCCTCACACCATCCCCGTGCGACTTCGGAATTGCCACCGCGCGCACCGGAGGTGGAAAATAGGAGCCTGAGGACATGCGGTTCCAGACTTTGTAGAGGTTGCCCCTTAGGTCCTTCTCGAAGTCCTCAATACTCTGTCCATCCACGCCCGGTGCACCTTTGTTTGCTCTGACTTCCTCCCATGCATCCTTGATTTCCCACTTGGAAATTTCGAACGGTTTGATCTTCGACTTCAACTGGCCCACCGTATTCCTCCCGGAGTACTTCCGGTTGATGCGATCAACGCAGTCACGAACGACCCGGCCCCTTCGCTCCGCCCCCGTTACAGGGGCTTCATCACTACTACGGGCCGGTCCGCCGGCAGGACCCGGATCGGTACTCAGCCCCTCACAGTTTCTGCTGCTCAGAGTGCTCCCTCTCGCCCCCGTCACACGGTGGGCAGTACCGTGTCCTGCCTTCTCCTGTTCCGTACGGCGCCGCAGACCGGGCTCACGTCGCCTACATGCCGGACGCCACCTGGCCAATAAGCGGGCACTCGCCAGATTCATCCCGGGATCTATCCCATACCCCGATTTTGACGCCACCTGATTGTGTTACGACACGTCAGCAGCGATTCACTTGCGTTCGTCTTCCCGATCCCCACCTGACGCCTCTTCCGACGCCTTTTCCTCATCGCTCACCACGACGGTCTTCAGCCAACGCAGCATGAGGCGGTTTGGCCCCCCCGCAGGGCGATCCCGAAGGGCCAACCTTCATCATCCGTAAAGCATCACTTCTAGAAAGCTGCCTATATGCGCTTCCTTTCATGTTCAGGACACAAGGGACATCACGAAACTGAAAGGGCCCGTGCGCGGCGTCCATTACCTGCTGTACGTCATCATCGACATCTTCTCCCGCAAAGTCGTGCACTGGGAGATCCGGCCCACCGAGAACGGCACCCTGGCCAAGGAGTTCATCCAGCACGCCATCACCGCCAACGGCGGCGTGGCGCCCCGATCGATCCACGCCGACCGCGGCACGGCGATGGCCTCGAACACCGTCGCCGGGTTGCTCGCCCTCCTGGGCATCGATCAATCCCATTCCCGGCCGCACGTATCGAACGACAACCCCTACTCCGAAGCACAGTTCAAAACCCTCAAGTACTGCCCGGCGTTCCCTGGACGGTTCGGCTCGATCGAAGACGCCAACGGATTCTGCAGCCGGTTCTCACCTATTACAACCACGAACATCGCCATTCCGGGGTTGGGATGCACACCCCCGCCACCGTCCACGACGGCACCGCCGCCCAGATCCAGGCCCGCCGGGCCGCCACCCTTCACGCGGCCTTCCGTGCCCACCCTGAACGGTTCCGCGGACGATGCCCCTCCCCGCCCCCGCTACCGGACAAGGTCTGGATCAACCCACCGCCCGAACCACTCCAGACCGACAACCAGCCACAAACCACCCACGTGGCCTGACGTCTCATCAGGTTTGACAAGTTCCGCTATCGTCATTCTTGGTAGTCAATCAGGGTGGTGAAAGACTCTTCCTCCGAGCCGAAGACGGGCGTCCCTGCCGAGCCTCATGAACCTTGGCGCGTTGACCACCGCCGCCGACGTCGCCGCCGACGTCCCGGGCGGAACAGCAGATGGGTGACACCGATCGTCACCGGTGTGCTCGCCGCCACAAGTACGGCCACCGCCCCGCAACTCGCCACGACGACGAATGTCCCAGCATCAGCGCCCCAGACACGCACGACCACCGCGATGCACCAGAGCCCGTCCGCATATCCGCCTCCGCTCAAGCGGAGCACGACACCGGCGCCACAGGAACATGTCACTTCGAAGGCGAGCCCGTCCGCGCGCGATCGGGATCGCGGAGAAGCCGAGGCAGGAGATCCACCAAGGCGGGTTCCGGCGGCTGCAAAAGAACGCGACGACCGTGCGCAACGCCAGCACACCGCTGAACGGGAACAGGGGCGCGGGACGGAGTCCGTCCCGCGCCCGCGTGTTCGCACACCGCGGCAGGCGCAGCGCCAGCCGGGCTGGATCAACGCCGAGTGCCACCGACGGTATCCCGATGACAGCACCCGCCGATCCGCATGCATCGTCGCGCTGCGCGGCGCATTGGGTCGTTGACCTGTCCTCGAGCAGCCCACTGCGTCGTCCAGTCGGGGGTGCTTGTCGTTCGTCTTGGCGTTGGCCGGTCGTCGATACCGTCGCCGTCGGCGAGGTCAGAATCGGCGCCGCCCGGTGTGAAGGGGTTCCGGTTGCCCGCGAGCGTCGTACCGACGCTCGCGGGCGGTCACTTTGCCTTGAGGACGATGGCGGCGGCGTCCTCGGCGGACTGGCGCGCGAGTTGAGGTAGGACACTGGTGTAGATGTCGGAGGCGATCGCCAGCGACGACAGCCGCAATGTCTCCTGGACGACCTTCATGTCGTGTCCGGCGGCCAAGAGGAAGGTGGCGGCGCCGTGCCGCAGGTCGTGCAGCCGGATCGGTGGCAGTCCGGCTTCCATGGACAGTTGCAGGAACTGTTCGGTCACCTCGTTGGGCTCCACCGGGCCACCGGCCGGGGTGGTAAATACGAACCCGGTTTCGGTCCATGTGCCACCGGCCTCGAGACGTTCGGCGTTCTGCCGTGCTCTGTGGGCGCGTAGCTCTTTGATGGTGTGGGAGTCGAGGTCGATGCGGGCTTCTCCTGCTTCGGTCTTGGGTTTGCCCTGGAAGGTTTCGTGGCCGATCTGGGTGATCTGCCAGCGGATCGTTGCGGTCCCGCTTGCCAGGTCCACGTCGGCCCAGCGCAGCCCGCACGCCTCGCCGCGTCGCAGGCCGCGGAAGGCGATCAGGTGGTACAGGGGGTAGAGCCGGTGGTGACGGGCCCGGTCCAGGAACCGCTTGGTCAGGGCGGGGGTCCACACCATGACTTTGGAGGGCCGTGGGGCACCGGCGTAGGCGTCGAGCCGGTTGATGTTTTCTCCGATTCGTTTGTGGGGTTCGAGGCGGGCTTGGTGTTTGCGGCGGGCGTTCATCCTCTGGATGTGGGCGGCGAAGTCGCGTTCCCACTGGATGATGCGTTCGTCGGTCCACACCAGGGCCTTGGGCGCCTTCCCGGACGGCAGTTCGATCAGGGAGGCGACGTTGACCTCGATGATCCGTTCCTTGATCGCCTTGTTCAGCGCCGCGCGCAGCGTGGCGCGGATCCGCTGCTTGGTGGCCGGACTGACCACCCGGCGGCCCTTAACCTTGGCGCGCAGCCTCAGGTCGCCAGTCTCACGGGCACGAACGACGAGCTGGTTGTGTTCGTCGATGGCGTCGAAGACGCGGTCGACGTCCTGGACACGGAGCCGCTCCAGCGGGATGTGGCCGAGGTGGGGTTTGAAGTACAGGCGGATGTGCTGGGCGTAACTGCGGCGGCTGCCCTCGCGCAGGTTGCGGCGTCCGACCAGCCAGGCCTCCAGGTACTCTCCGACCGTGATCGACCGGGACAGGTCTTGGCCGGTGCGGGCTTTGCGTCGCACCTTGTCCGGCTCCGGAAGCATCTTGGTCGTCCGGACAGTCGCGGTGATCAGGTCGGCAATCTGCACCCGTGCGGTGTCGTCGTCACCGGCGATGGCCAGGAGTTCTTTGGCCTTGTTCAGTTCGACCTCGGCGGCGTCCTGGGTGGCGAAACCGCCGCGCCGCAGTGGGGCCCGCCGAGCTCCCACCGCGGTAGGCGGGAGCTCGAGCTGGTACCTCCATGTGCCGTGGTTGCTGCTCCACCGGCCGTTGGCGCGGCGCAGCTTCGGGCATCGTCTGCCCAGCAGCTTTCCCTCCTCGTCGCGGCATCCGCAGGTCTTGAAGGTGCTTCCCTTGGCGGCCATTCAGGCACTCTCCGGTTCTTCGGGCTGTCCGCCCGGCGCCTGGTCCGGGCATGTGAGTGCCACGCCGAGAACGGCGAGCAGGTCGGCGGTGGGCACCCGGTAGCTGCGGCCGACCCGCAGCACCCGGCACGGGAAGTCCCCGGTGCGGGCGAGCTGGTAGACCTTGGTGCGTCCGACGCCGAACACGCGTCCTGCGGTGACCAGGTCGATGGTGGCGGGCAGCGAACGGATCTCCGCCGCAGTCATCCCGGCCTTCACCTCCCGCCCCCAGCGGAGCGCCGGCGGGGGCGGGGCGGGTCGGTATCACGGGTTTCCTCCAGCGGGTCGGGACTGCCCCGGCGGCCGGACGCGTCCGCCGTTCCGTGCCGGTCGGCGCGGTCGTCCGGGCCGGGGCGCCGGTATCGACGCTCGTCTCGACCACGCCCGTCAAGCCTGGCCCGTCCGCGTCCCAGGGACGGCGGCAGGGTGACGGGGGCGGTGATGTGCTGCGGACGCCCGTTCGGGCTGGTCAGGTGCCAGGCGGTGCCGCAGCGGTAGGCGCGCAGCCGGGTTCCGGGTGCGGCGATGCGGGCGGCGTGGCGTGCGGTGCGACGGGTTTCGTAGCGGGCGCGTCCGCACCGTCCGCACATCCCGAGTTGCAGCAGCGCGAGCATGTGGCCGACCGGGTCGGACATCGGGTGGCGGTTCATCGGTCGTCTCCGGTCAGATCGGTGGCTTTCCGGAAAATCAGGAGATCTTCATGGGCGGTGATGCAGGCGGGGATGCCGCGGTCGCGGGCGCGGCCGGTCTCCAGCATCTGGAAGAAGGAGGCACGGCTCACCAGCCTCCATCGCGGAGTCCGGCCAGCAGAGCGGCGTGGCGGCCGGTCAGGACGAGTCCGTGCCGGGCGGCGGTGTCGATGACCTGTCCGGGCAGGTCGACCAGCTCGCCTTTGACCCGGATGGGCCGGACGGTGACCGCGACGGCTCCCGCCGGCCGCAGCAGGGTGGCGGTGCCGGCGAGGATCTGCCCGAAGCCGTCCAGCAGCGCGGGCAGGGGTCGGTGGGCGAGGTTGCCGCGGTCGGCCGAGTAGCGGTGGTGGCGTTTGATGAGACTGCCGCCGCCGTTGTCGCGTCCGGACCGGACGTGCCCGTGGGTGTAGGACCCGTACGGCGGTGAGGTGAGCGCGAGCGCCGCCTTGCCCCGCAGTGGTGCGCAGATGGTGGCGATGTTGCGGGCGTCGCCGCACATCAGCTGCGGGGTTCCGGTGGCGCCCTGTGCGTGGGCGTGGCGGAGGTTGTCGGCGGTGAGGTGGACGAACTCGGGTTCGTACTCCACGCCTGCGGCGTCCCTGCCGAGGTGGACGGCTTCGACCAGGGTGGTGCCGATCCCGCACATGGGGTCGATCACCAGGTCGCCGGGCTCGGTGAAGGCGGTGATGACCTGGGCTGCGATGGCGGGCAGCATCTTGCCGGGGTGCCGCATCGACTCGCGTGTGTAGCGGCCCTGGCGTTGGAGCCGGGACGG
>NZ_MKJY01000237.1 GCF_001942465.1 Actinomadura sp. CNU-125 | reverse complement strand
CGGGGGCGGCGGTCGCGGTGGTCGCGCGGCGGGGCCGAGCGCCTTGCCGGTGTGCCCGGGGACCTGGATCTGCGGCAGCGGGCCGGTGTTGCGCAGCGGCATCAGCGTGATCTGCTGCAGGGTGACGGGCCCGGCGATCGCGCGGGTCTGCGGCTCGGGCTGCTTGGGCTCCTCCGCCTCGGCCTCCTCCGCCTTCTGCGACACGTACCGGTGCAGCGTTCGCAGCAGGACGAACAGGCCGAGCATGGACACTATCGGCGGTACGGCGGCCGTCACCTGGTAGGAGAACGTCCGGTTGCCGACGTGCCCGACGTTGAAGATCAGGCTCGCGGTCCAGCCGGCGAGCGCGATCGTCAGCGGCAGGAAGAAGTCCAGCCAGCTCATCGCGCTCTTGCGGTGCAGGACGAACGCGTCCACGGCGAGCAGGAACAGGCCCAGCTCGCCGACGATGATGAACAGGTCGACCAGCAGCGGGAACGAGCTGGCCTTCCAGCCGGTCAGCCCGTGTTCCAGCGCCCAGTGGTACAGACCGGCGTAGGACTGGGCGAAACCACCGGCGGTGGCGGTGATGACCGCTGCCGCCATGAAGGAGATGGCCCCCCACCGTGTGATGACCTGTACGCGGTTGGCAGCGCTCATGCGGCGTACGCTCCAGACTTCCCGACGTGACCAAAGGTGATCGTCGGGAGACTAGCCGTTCCATCCGCGCTTCGCGGGGTAAACCCATCACTTCCGGGTCACGTTCGACGAATTAGGCGTCCCGGGATCGGCCTCCCGTCCATGGTCGCTTGTCCGCGGCCGTCCGATAGCGTCCGCCGACGCCCAAGTAAACCCCCACAAAAGGGACGTTCGGCTGGGAATTGAACCGTCTCTCAGCGGGAAGGCGGGGAACACGACGGAAATGGCGGAACGTCGGAGAAGGGGGATCACCGATGAGCGATGCCGACGACGTGCGCGGCGCCGCCCTGCAGCTGGAGTACGAGGACGACCTCGGCCCGCTCCTGGACCGGATCGGGGACGCCTCGTGCGTGCTGCTCGGCGAGGCCAGCCACGGGACGCACGAGTACTACGCCTGGCGGTCCGCGATCACCCGGCACCTGATCGCCGACCGCGGGTTCTCGTTCGTCGCCGTCGAGGGCGACTGGCCGGACTGCCGCCGCGTCGGGCGGTCGGTGACGCTCGCGCCCGGCGCCGCCGCCGACCCGCGCGCCGAACTGGACGCCTACGAGCGCTGGCCGACCTGGATGTGGGCCAACGAGGAGACCTCCAAGTTCTGCCGCTGGCTGCGCGACCGCAACGCCGACCTGCCCGCCGAGGACCGCGCCGGGTTCTACGGGCTCGACGTCTACAGCCTGTGGGAGTCGCTGCGCGCGTCGTCGACTACCTCGCCGACCGCCGCCCCGAGTACCTGGAGACGGCCCTGGAGGCGTACCGGTGCTTCGAGCCGCACGGCGGCGACCCGCGCTCCTACGGCTGGAACGCCTCGCTCGTCCCCGAGGGGTGCGAGGAGGAGATCCTCGCGCTGCTCACCAGGCTGCGCCGTCCGGTCGGCGGCGCCCGCGACCACGACCGGGACGCCGAGTTCGACGCCCGGCAGAACGCCGAGGTCGCGGCCGGGGCCGAGCGTTACTATCGATCCATGATCGGCGGGGGAGCGGAGTCGTGGAACGTCCGGGACGTCCACATGTCCGACACCCTCGACCGGCTGATGGAGTTCCACGCCGCCGGAGGACGCCCCGGCAAGGCCGTGGTGTGGGCGCACAACACCCATGTCGGCGACGCGCGCGCCACCGACATGGCGCAGGCGGGGATGATCAACCTCGGGCAGCTCGCCCGGGAGCGCCACGGATCGGACGACGTCGTCGTGGTCGGGTTCGCGGGCGGCCCCGGCGAGGTGATCGCGGCGCCGAGCTGGGGCGCGACGATGGAGAACATCGCCGTCCCGCCGCCCCGGGCCGGGTCGCTGGAGGCGGTGCTGGCCGAGTCGGAGCTGCACCGCGGCATGTTCGTGATGCCGCCCGAACGGGACAAGCCGTCCTTCCTCACCCGCACGCTGGGGCACCGCGCGATCGGCGTCGTCTACGACCCGGACCGGGACGGGCGCCAGTACGTCCCGACGAGCGTCGCCGAACGCTACGACGCCCTGTGCTGGTTCCGCGCCACGACCGCGCTGCAGCCGCTCCACCTGGAGCGGGCGCGCCTCGGCGAACTGGAGACGATGCCCACCGGCGTATAGGAGTCGCTGATGTCGCTCACCATGCCGCCCGGGCCGCTCGCGGGTTCGCCCGGCGAGACGGTCAATTTCACGATCGACGGCCCCAAGCATCGGCTGTTCATGCAGGACTTCCCGAGACGCGTCCGCGCGCGCTTCGCGGGCGAGACCGTCCTGGACACCGAGCGAGGCAAGTTCCTGCACGAGACCGGGCTCCTGCCCGCCCTGTACGTGCCGGAGGAGGACGTCCGCACCGACCTGCTCGAGAAGACCGAGCACACCACGCACTGCCCGTTCAAGGGCGACGCCGCGTACTGGACGCTGCGGGTCGGCGACCGGGCCGCGGAGAACGCCGTGTGGGCCTACCCGGAGCCGCTCCCGGACTCGTCCTGGCTGCGCGGGTACATGGCGTTCTACTGGGGCCGGATGGACGCCTGGTTCGACGAGGACGAGGAGGTGCGGGGCCACCTGCGCGACCCGTTCCACCGCGTGGACGCCCGCGCGACGTCCCGCCGCGTCCGCGTCCTGCGGGACGGCGACGTCCTCGCCGACACGACGCGGGCGAAACTGCTGTCGGAGACGGGTCTGCGCAACCGGTTCTACATCCCTGCCGAGGACGTGAACACCGACCTCCTGATCCGCAGCGGCACCCGCACCGTGTGCCCGTACAAGGGGGAGTCGACGTACTGGTCGCTGCGGGACGGCGCCGCCGACGTGGCGTGGTCGTACGAGGAACCGCTGGAGGACTCCGCCAAGATCGCCGGCCATCTGTCGTTCGACCACGACGACCTGACGGTCGAGGCGGGCCCGCCCGCCCCGTGACGGCGATGTGATCCGTCTCCCGGACGGCCGAACCGCGTTGCCTCGCCCGCGGCGCCGGTTTACCGTTCGGGTGACGGATCCGAACCCGCCGCGCAAGGAGGACCGTTGGCCCCGCACGCGCCGTCCTCCCCGCTCCCGGGCTTCTGGCCCGCCCTCGACGCCGCCCAGCAGGCCGCGCTCCGCACCGTCGCGCGCGTCCGGCAGTTCGGCGCCCGCGCACCGCTCGTCTACCAGGGCGACGAGTCCGACCACGTGATCGTGATCGAGCGCGGCTGGGCGAAGGTCACCGCGACGACCGCGGACGGCCACGACGTCGTCCTCGCCGTCCGCGGCCCGGGCGACCTGATCGCCGAGAGCGCCGCGCTCGCCGGACGCACCCGGTCGGCGACGGTGACGGCCCTGTCGCCGGTCCGCGCGCTGGTCGTCCCGGCGTCCCGCTTCACCGGGTTCCTGGAGGCCAACCCGGACGTGTGGCGGCTGGTCACCGGCACGTTCGTGCACCGGATCGACGACCACGACCGCCGCCTGCAGGCGCACGCCGCCGCGCCCGGCGCCCGCCGCCTCGCCCAGTTGCTCGCCCGGCTCGCCGAGCGGTCCGCGCACCACGTGCCGCCCGCCCGCGACGGCGCGATCGAGATCGGCCCGCCGCTCTCCCAGGCCGAGCTCGGCAGCTGGACGGACGCGTCCCGCGAGACCGTCGCCCGCGCGCTCACCGTGCTGCGCCGCGCGGACCTGATCCGCACCGGCCGCCGCCGCATCACCGTCCTCGACCTCCCGGCCCTGCGCGACTACGCCGACCAGGACCCCGGCGACGACGAAGACGTCCCCCCGCCGGCCCCGCGCGCCTGACGACCCGAGGCGGCCGTCCCCGGCGAACCTCGCCCTGCCACGGCGCTTCGCGCGGCGGCGGGACGGGCCGTTCGAGCCCTCGGGACGTCAACCTCGTGCGGCGGGTTCGCGGGCCTTCTCGGCGGCGAGCCGCCGCCGGGCGTCGTCCCAGGCGACGGGCAGGTCGGCGCCCTTGACGTTCCAGAACACGAACGTCGAGTCGCGCATCGCCGCCCGCTGTCGCCGCATCGTGGACCGGTGCGGCTCGGCGGCGGCGTAAGCCCGCAGGGCCTCGTCGTCGCGCCACGCGGACAGCGTCCAGAACGTCCGCTTCGTCGGCTCGGCCTTCAGGGTGAACCCGTGCGTCCCGGGCGACCTGCGCGCCTGCCGCAGCAGCGCGAGCGAGGCGAGGAAGAAGCCCGGGACGTGGCGCGGGGAGCGGACCTCGAACCGGGAGGCCATCACGACCACCTCGGCCTCCGGGGCGGCGTCCTCCATGGGGATCCAGGGCAGCGTCGGCATGGTGCCTCCTTGGTCGGCGTATCGACTAGCCACTGTCTAGATTGCCTCGCCGGTGCGAACTTGTCAATGACAAGATAGGATCGGGACGAACGAAGGAGGACACCATCGAGCAGCCGAGCTACCACCACGGGAACCTGCGGCGGGCCGTCCTGGACGCGGCCGCCGCCGCCATCGCCGAATCCGGTCCGGCGGGCTGGAGCCTGCGCGAACTGGCCCGCCGCGCGGGCGTCTCGCACGCGGCCCCCGCCCACCATTTCGGCGACAAGACGGGCGTGCTGACCGCCGTCGCCGCCGAGGGCTACGCGGGGTTCGCCGACGCGCTGGAAGCCGCGGGCGACGACCTGCACGCGACCGGCCTCGCCTACGTGCGGTTCGCCGTCGACCACCCCGCCCACTTCGCGGTGATGTTCCGCCCGCAGCTCTACCGGGCGGACGATCCGGACCTGGCGGCCGCGCGCACCCGCGCCGACGCCGTCCTCACCCGCGGCGTGCGGGGCGTAGCGCCCGACGCCGAGCGGGACGCCGACGGCACCGCGGCCCTCGCCGCGTGGTCGATCGTCCACGGGTTCGCGGACCTGTGGCTGAGCGGCGCCCTCCCCGCACGCCTGGGCGACGACCCGGTCGCCGCCGCGAAGCCGATCATCGGCCACCTGTTCGCGGAGTGACCGGTCGCCCGCCGCTACGGGCGGCCTCGCGCGGGACCGGGGCCGGGACCGGGACGGCGAACGGCCACCGGCCGCGCCGCGCGTCCTCGATCAGCGGGACGGCCCCGAGCGCGGCGTCGGACAGGCCGTCGAAGCGGACGCGCCCGGCGGGGAGCGGCGGGTCGGCCAGGTGGGGCCAGTGCTCGGCGCGCCACTCGTAGACGGGCACCGCAGGGTCGAGGTCCGCGGACCCGGGCGAATCGACGATCAGCACCCGGTCGTGCCCGTCGACCGCGCGGTCGACGGCGGCCGGGTCCCTGATGGAGGCTTCGGCGAGGCCCGCGGCCGGCCAGCGCCGCCGGCCGTGCAGCGGCGACTCGCCCGGGACGTGCGGCAGCGGCTCGCCCGCGGACGTCACGAGGTCGGCGGACGCGCAGCGGTGCGCGAGCGCGAGCACGAACACGGCGCCCGCCGCCGTCCGGGTCTCCGCCACGATCAGCGTGCGGCCCGGGATCGGCGGGACGGCGTCGAGGTTCACGTCGGCGGACGCTTCGAGGACGCGGCCCCAACGCTGATCGGCGACGGCGTCCCGGGCGGCGGCGAACCGCAGCGGCAGCAGCCCGGACGCGCGCACCTCGGCCGGATCGGCGAGGCGTTCGGCGATCTCCATCGCGGTGTCGAAGGAGATGCCCGCGGCGTCGAACCGGCGCAGGCCGTCCAGCAGTTCGGGCAGCGGCATGCGCGGGACGAGCCGCTCCCAGTCGGCGGCGCGCAGGCGGCGGTGCAGGGCCCCGGCCTCCTGCCGCCAGGACCGCGCGGGGACGGCGGGGGAGCGGCGGCCCAGCGCGAGCCGGAACACCTCGGCCTGGGCCGCGTCGCGGGGCCGCGGGTGCACCAGCGAGATCACGTCGCCGAAGCGCAGGGGCCGGGGCGCCCGGATCCCGCGGTCGAAGGACAGCGTCCGCCGCAGGAACGCGGGTACGGACAGGTGGCGGCCGCCGGTGTCGTGGAGGGCGAGGGCCCGCTCGTCGTACAGCCGGACCACGGCGTCCGCGACGCCGCGTTTCAGCGGCTTCGGCAGGGGCGCGCCGCGGGCGCCGCGCCAGTGCCCGAGCAGCAGCCCGGGATCGTGCGGATGCCGCAGCACCGACCCGACGACCTGCCGCGACATGCCCGCGAGCCCGCGGTCCAGGCGTTCCCGGACGAACGCCGCCGCGCCGGTCAGCGCCGGGAACCGCATCGGGGTCGCGGTGCGGAGCCACCCGAGGAACGCGGCCGTCCAGCCGGGGTCGGCGGCGGTCGCCTCCCGGACGAGCCGCGCGTACCGTTCGGCGTCGCCCTTCGGCCACGCGAAGACCGCGTCGGCGTAGCCGACGTGCGCGATCGCCGTGACGAACAGTTCTTCGAGCACGTTCTCGGCCGGGCCGTCGATGGGCGTCTCCTTCCGGACGGGGGAGCGCGCCCGAGAACCGTCGGCGGCGGGCTGGTAACCGGCGAGGCGCGAGCCGTCACCCTTTTCGGGGACGTCTCCTACTCTCCTGATCGCGAACCGCGGCCTGCACACCGGGCGCGCTCCCGACCGGGAGCCTAGAGCCCGGCACCGACAGAACCGCCGGAACCGTCAGAACGCCGGGACGGCCCGGTACCTGCGCCGCCGGTAGCGGGGCTGCCAGCTGCGGCGGCAGACCAGCCGGATCGGCACCGGCTGCATCCCGAGCACGGCGCGGCAGGTCGGCTCCGGCGCGCCGTCCAGCAGCCACGGCAGGAAGAGCCGCAGCCCGCGGACGCCGATCTCGTGCCGGAACTCGACGTCGAAGGTGCCCCACTCGAACGCCGTGAGGCTGTCGTGGATCAGCGGCAGGACCTCCGCCTCCTTGTGGTCCAGGAGGGCGCGCACCGCCCGCCGCAGGTCGCGCGCGGACCCGGCGAGCACCCGCGAGTCGTGGTGCTCCACCGCCGCGTCCACCGCGTCGATGACCGGGACGACGCGGACGGCCAGCGCGTCCATCGCGTCCAGGGCGGCGGCCCGGCCGGGCGGCCCGCCGGGCACGTGCCGCATCACCGACCACAGGGCGCGCCGCTCGGCGGCCTGCTGCGCCCGCCAGTGCAGCGCGAACAGGGCCCACACGTCCGCCGTCACCGGGCTCGAACCGCCGTCCGCCGCCAGCCAGTCGGCGTCGCGGCGGAACGCGCCGTACGCCGCGTGCAGCATGGTGAGGTCGAAACGTCCCGGTGCGTCCCGCATGTTCCTCATCTACCCCGCAGACCGCGCGCCTACCGGCCGCACGCCCGTACCCGCCACGCGCCGCTGAAGCGGCCCCCCGACGGCTTCAGCGTACGACGCCCCCCGCGCGGTGATCATCCGGGGGACGGTCAGGCGGGTTCGGCCGCGCGCTCCCGGATCCGCTCGCGCTGCGGCACCACCGTGTACTTCGGGTCCTTCGCCGACTGCATCCCCGCGTGGAACACCCCGAACCGGGTGCAGGCCGACGCCGCCAGCAGGGCCGCGCCGCCGAGCGCCGCCGCCGTCCGGCTCCGCCCGCCCAGCAGCGCCCCGCCCGCCGCGCCCGCGACCGTCAGCACCCGCGCCGCCCGCGTCAACCTCCCGCCGGTGCCCTCCCGGTACGGTTCGGCGACCATGCCGAGGCGGCGCTCCATCAGCGTCGCCGCGCCCAGTTCGAGCGCGGCGCCGTACACCTCGGCCGTCCGCATCGGCGCCGTCTCCCGGGCCGGGGCCGCGACCAGCGCCATCCCGGACGCCGCGGCCGCCGCCGACCCCACGAACACGAACGGCAGCTCCCGGAACGCGTCGTGCCACACCGGGACGGCCGTGTCGGCCGCCAGCACGGCGGTGTAGGCGGCGACGCCCGGGCCGAGCAGCGCCGCGCCCGCCGCTGGCGGCGAGCCCGAGCCGGGGGAACAGCCCCGTGACGTCCAGGACGGCCGCCGCGCCCGCCGCCGGCCCGTACGCCGCCAGCAGCCACGACCCCATGCTCATCGGCGACGTCGGCTTCATCACCCGCAGCATGTTGTAGAACCGCCCGGGCCGCCCCAGGTCGTGGACCAGCGCGGCCGTCGAACCGGAGATCGCCGCGAGCGACGAGAGCTTCAGCGCCCGCGCCGCCGCGGGACGTCCGGTGAGCTGCGAGCCCGCGGCCAGCACCGACCCCGCCCCGGCGAGCCCGCCGAGGAAGAAGTATCCGGCGATGTCGGCGGCCTTCCAGACCGGCGGGTTCAGGATCGGCTTGCCGTAGTAGGAGCCGAATTCGGCGTCCGGGACCATCGCCCGCTCGCCGCGCCCTCCGCGCCGCCCTCCGCGCGCGCCCGCGCCGCCGTC
>NZ_MKJY01000236.1 GCF_001942465.1 Actinomadura sp. CNU-125 | reverse complement strand
GCGGCCGCCGCGGGCGCACCGCGCGGCCGTCCGGGCTCCGGCGCCCGGCCGCCCTCGCTGCGCGCCCTGGCCCGCACCGCCGCCGCCCGCTCCGCGCTGCCGGTCATGGCGACGGCGCAGGCCGTGATGGTCGCGGTGATGACCGCCGCGCCGCTGCACATGCACCTGCACGGGGCCGGGCTCACCGCCGTGGGGATCACGCTGGCGGCGCACACGCTCGGCATGTTCGCCCTCGCGCCGGTGTCGGGCCGGCTGTTCGACCGGTACGGCGCCCGCCCGGTGCTGCTCGCCGGACTGGCCGTCCTGGCCGGTTCGGCCGTGCTCGACGCCGTCCTGGACGGCCCGGTGACGCGGCCCGCCGCGCTGTTCCTGCTCGGCTACGGCTGGAACCTGTGCGTCGTCGGCGGCAGCGGCGTCCTCGCCCGCGACCTGCCCGAGGACCTGCGCGAGCACGCCGAGGGGGCGGTGGACGCCGCCGTGTGGACGATCGCCGCGGCGGCGAGCCTGCTGTCGACCGTCCTGATGTCGGCGGGCGTGCACGGCGTGCTCGCGGGCGCGGCCTGCGTCCTGACGCTGTGGGCCGCCCGCCGGGTTCCGGCGGCCGGCCGGCCGCCGGTCAGCGGCGGCGGCGCGCCCCTCGATCCGGCCCCGGACGAGCCGCGGGTGGAAGTAGCTGATCTCCGTGCGGCCGCCGTCGGTGACGCAGACGATCTGGTAGCCGTTGCGGCCGTCCTCGTCGGGGACGGTGAACTCCTCGGGGGCGAACATGCCCTCGGCGGCCATCGCGGTGAACCAGCGGCCCAGCGCGAACTCGTCGGGGAACATCACCGTCCCGGCGCCGCGCGGGCCGAGCGTGTAGCGGACCTCGTAGAGGCAGCCGTCGGGCGGGTAGTCGATCGGGTCGCCGGAGGTTCCTCCGCCGCGCTCGTCCAAACGTCCACCGCCTTCCCCGCTCATCTTAGAGCGCGCCCGCCGCCACGCTTCCCGAACACCGCCGCGTCCGCTGTGACCGGTGACACGGAAGGCGGGCCGACGCGACACCTTCGGCCGATCGCACGCCGCCGCCGTCCTCGATCTCGACGGGCCGCAAAAAGGGTTGCGTCAGGAATTTGGCTACGGCACTATAAGAGTGTCTTCGAACGAGGCCGGAAGGGGAGAAAGCGATGTATCAGCACCGAATGCACAGCCGCAGTCACTCCGGTCTCGGGAGCCGCGGAGGGACGTGACCAGCACGTTCGTCCGTCGACCGCCCGCAGGCCACGGGCGGTCTTTTTGTTTTCCGGAGGGTTGGCCGAGCGGAAAGGCACCGGCTTGCTAAGCCGTGGTCAGGGTCACCTGCGCGAGTTCGAATCCCGCACCCTCCGCGCCGGATAGAAATGCTGGTGCATTTGGCGACCTCATAAGTCGCATCAGGTAGGTTCGATTCCTGCATCCGGTACCTCGTCCCCGGCGGCGCACCGCCTTCGCGGGGAACGTGGCGTCCGTGGTGTGGTGGTCTGCACGCCGGGTCGTGGTCCCGGAAGTCCTCGGTTCGATACCGGGCGGTCGCCCTGTAAGTCGGAATCGTCGGTGTTCGTCCGGCGCCGACCGTCAGATATTGCCCAGACGCTGACATTCGGTTGCGTTGAGATTGATCATCCGCGGAAACGCTTCGCCGCATGGACAGCACCTCGGCGAAGGCGAAGCGGCGGACGGTCCGGGCCCGGCACCGCGTCCTGGCGTTCGGCATGCTCGCCACGCTCGCGCTCGGCACCGGCGGCGGCTCCGTCCGCATGGCGGAGGGCACGAGGGACGGCACGGCGGACGGCTCCGGCATCGCCCTGACCTCCGCCGAGCGCCCCGGCGCCGGGCCGTCGCCGTACCTCGACCCGAGCCTGCCGGTCGAGAAGCGCGTCGCCGACCTGATGGGGCGGATGAGCCTCGACGACAAGCTCGGGCAGATGACCCAGCCCGAGCGGCGGTACATCAAGCCCGCCGAGATCACCGAGTACGGGATCGGGTCGGTGCTGTCCAGCGGCGGTTCGGCGCCCAAGCCCAACAACGCCGAAACCTGGGCCGACATGTACGACGAGCTGCAGAAGGCCGCGCTCGCCGCACCCCTGGCCGTCCCGCTGATGTACGGGGTGGACGCGGTCCACGGCCACAACAACGTCGTCGGCGCGACGATCTTCCCGCACAACATCGGGCTCGGCGCGACCCGCGACCCCGCGCTCGTCCGCGAGATCGGCGCGCGACCGCCGCGGAGATGACCGCGACCGGCGTCGACTGGAACTTCGCCCCCTGCCTCTGCGTGGCCCGCAACGACCGCTGGGGCCGCACCTACGAGTCGTTCGGCGAGGTGCCCGGCCTGCCGTCCGCGATGACGACCATGATCGACGGCCTGCAGGGCGACAAGCTCGGCGCCGGGCCGACGTCCGTCCTCGCCACCGCCAAGCACTACCTCGGCGACGGCGGTACGCAGGGCGGCGACGACCGCGGCGACACCCGCGTCTCCGAGGCGCGGCTGCGCGAGATCCACCTGCCGCCGTTCCGCGCGGCCGTGCGGCGCGGCGTCGGCTCGGTCATGGTGTCCTACAGCTCCTGGAACGGCGTGAAGCTGCACGAGCACAAGTACCTGATCACCGACGTGCTGAAGGGCGAGCTGGGGTTCGGCGGGTTCGTGGTGTCCGACTACAACGGCGTCGACCAGATCGACGGCGAGCCCGGCTTCACCCGCGCCGAGGTCGCCAAGGCGATCAACGCGGGGATCGACATGGTGATGGTCCCCGAGGAATGGAAGAAGTTCATCCGCTTCCTGCGCGCGGAGGTCCGCGCGGGCGACGTCCCGATGGCGCGGATCGACGACGCGAACCGGCGGATCCTCACCAAGAAGTTCGAGCTCGGCCTGTTCGAGGACCCGCTGGCCGACCGCGGCTACATGAAGTCGGTCGGCGGCGCCGACCACCGCGCCCTGGCCCGCCGCGCGGTGGCGAAGTCGCAGGTCCTGCTGAAGAACTCCAAGAGCGTCCTGCCGTTCGGCGCCGCCACCGACAAGATCTTCGTCGCGGGCCGCAGCGCCGACGACATCGGCCGCCAGTCCGGCGGCTGGACGGTGACCTGGCAGGGCGAAGCGGGCGACATCACACCCGGGACGACGATCCTGGAGGGCGTCCGCGAGGTCGCGGGCCCGTCCGTCAAGGTCGACTACGGCCGCGACGGCAAGGGCATCGACGACACCTACGACGCGGCGATCGCCGTGGTCGGCGAGGACCCCTACGCCGAATACCACGGCGACCGCACCGGCGGCCTCGGGCTCGCCGCCGCCGACGTGAAGACCATCGAGCGGCTGCAGGCGGCGGACGTCCCGGTCATCGTCGTCCTGGTGTCGGGCCGCCCGCTCGACATCGCGCCGCGGCTCTCCGGGTGGGACGCCCTCGTCGCGTCCTGGCTGCCGGGCACCGAGGGCGCGGGCGTCGCGGACGTCCTGTTCGGGAAGGCCGCGCCCACCGGGAAGCTCCCGGTCACCTGGATGTCGGACGCCGCCCAGCAGCCCATCAACCGCGGCGACCCCGAGAAGCCGCTGTTCCCCTTCGGCTACGGCCTCTCCTACAACTAGGGCGGCATCTCGTTGAGGACGTCGTCCGGCGGCGACGCCTCGCCCCGAACCGTTCCCGCCGGACGGCGCCGGGCTCGGCCACGGCGACGATCCGACCCGCCCGGCCTCCCGTATCCCAGACCGGCTTCGGCCACCGCGGCCGCAGGGCCCGTCTCGTTCATCGGCACGCCCTCCGAGCTGGGTATCCTCGACCCGCCGCCACCCCGGCCGGTATTACGCAAACATCTTTCATAAAGCCGTCCGCTCGCCGACCGCTGCAAAGGCGTCCCGTGTCCCGACCGTCCCCGCACGGAGCAGATCCCTCGGTGCTGCGCCGCCTCAACTCCGCCGCGACCCTCCGCGCGCTCCGCGCCGGCGGCGACTTCACGCTGTCCGCCCTCGCCGAACGGGTCGGGGTGTCGCGCCCCACCGCCGAAGGCGTCCTCACCGAGCTGACCGCGCACGGCCTGGTCGCCGAGGTCGCGCCCCGCTACGGCGCCGCGCTCGGCCGCCCCGCCCGCCGCTACCGCTTCCGCGCCGAGGCCGGGCACGCCCTCGGCATCGAGATCGACGCGCACCGCACCCGGCTGCTGATCACCGACCTCGCCGGCGACGCCGTCGGCGGCCACCGCGCCGACCTGCGCCCGGACGCCCCGCCCGCCGAACGGATCGGCGCCGTGCGCGCCGCCGTCAAGACCCTGCTCGCCGCGACCGGCGTCGACCGGGTGGCCGCTGCGCGCCGTCGCCGCCGGAACCCCCGGCGTCGTCGACCCCGGCGGCACCGTCGCGTCCTGCACCGTCGTCCCCGGCTGGGAGGGCGTCCCCCTCGCCCGCGAACTCGCCCGCTCCTTCGGCTGCCCCGTCCTGGTCGAGAACGACGCCAACCTCGCCGCGCTCGCCGAACGCTGGCGCGGCGGCGCCGCCCGCGACGCCGACGACGTCGTCTGCGTCCACGCCGGCCTGCACACCGGCATCGGCGTCCTGATCGGCGGCCGCCTGCACCGCGGCCGCGGCGGCGCCGCCGGGGAGATCGGCATGCTCCCCGAACTCGGCCTGCGCGACACCGCCGCCCGCTCGCCGCCGAACCCGCCGCCCGGCTCGCCGCGCCATGGCCCGCGGCGTCGCCGCGATGGCCCTCGCCCTCGACCCCGACACGATCGTCGTCGGCGGCCCCCTCGTCCGTCCCGGCGACCCCCTCGTCGCCGAACTCGCCGCCGCCGTCCGCCCGCTCTGCCTCCGTCCCGTCCGCATCGAACCGTCCCCGCTCGGCGACGAAGCCGTGCGCCTCGGCGCCGTCCGGCTCGCCCTCGACCGCATCGACGACGACCTGTTCTCCCTCGACCCGGCGCGTTGACCGGACGCCCCCGCCGGGTGCCGTCCATCATGGGAACACACCGATCGAGGGGACGTTCATGAGCGCCATGCCGGCCGAACCCCCGCGCCACCGCGGGCGGGTGCACCGCATCCCGCGCACCGTCGACGGCATCGGCGCCTGGCTCTCCCGCGACAAGCGCGCCGCGTTCCTCGCCGAGGTCCGCGACGCCGAACAGGGGCGCGACCTCGACAACGTCCTGTCCGGCTGGTACGCCGAGGCGATGCTCGACCAGCTCCCCGACCGCGACCGGCGCCGCGCCCGCGCCCTCGACCGGCGGGGCGCCGTCGCCCTCGACGACATCGCGGCACGACGCGGACCCCGCCGACGAGGGTGACCGCGGCCAAGAGCGGCTGGACCGTCTACTGCTCCGAGGTGGCGGCCGACGTGCTCGAATCGGTCCCCCCGCCCGCCCGGGACGACCTGATCGACTTCCTGTGCGACCTGGCCCGGCACGGCGGCACCGCCGTGGACGCGGGACTCCCGCCGCCCGGCCGCCCGCTCGACGGCGTCGGCGTCCACTACACCCACAGCGCCCCGGGCACCGCCGCCTGCATCGAGTACCTGGTTCTGGCCGACATCAAGGAGTTCTACGTGGCCGACCTGGTGTGGGCGGGCTGACTCCCGCTCGCCCACCGGACGCGGACGGCAGCGGCGGCTCCCATCCCGCGCGTCCGGCGAGCTCGAATCGGAGCGGACGCGGACGGCAGCGGCTCGCCGCCCGGTCGGCGGGCCCGGGCCGGGGCGGACGCGACGGCGGCGCGACGGCCCGTCGCTCGGTGCGTCCGGCGGGGGCGGGCCGGTTCGGGTGGCTTGGAACGGGGCCGGGGGCTACGCGGTCAGTGGGGGTGCGAAGGGCCAGGGGGCGGCGAGGAGGGCGTCGGTCGCGGTGATGGCGGCGGCGAGCCGTTCCTCGTGGGGGCCGGTGACCCGGACGTGCGGGAGGGCGCGGCGTTCGAGCTCGTCGCGGAACCGGTTCGACATCCACGCCCGGATCGACTCGCCGTCGCGCCAGCCGTCCTGCTCGAACGGGACGCCGTCCGGGTCGGTGACGATCCACAGGTGGTGCGGGACGCGCACGTGGACGGCTTCGACTTCCGGGGCCGGGGCGCCGAGGTAGCGCTCGTGCCAGACGGCCGTCGCGAACGCGTCGGTGTCGCACACGAGCAGCGGCGAGCCCGAACGGGCGGCGGCGTCCTCCAGCGCCGCGTGGCGTTCGGCGATGCCGGTGAACTCGGCGGACTCCCACACGAGGTCGTCCAGCCAGAGGGACGGGTCGTCGGCGGCGCGGCGCGCGGCGGCGAGCTTCTCCTCCGTGTAGGTGCGCCCGTACTCGGGGACCCACCGCGTCGGTGCCCACACGCCGCCGCGTTCGGCATAGTGCGCGGCCAGCGCGCGCGCCAGCGTGGTGGTGCCCGTCGACTCGGCGCCGACCACCACCACCCGGCGCGCCAGGTACGCGCGGACGGGCGGCGAGAGCCACTCCCAGTTGCCCACCGGATCGGACCGGACGGCCGTGCCGCTGACGGGGAACCGCTCGCGCGGCGGATCCACCGGCACGTGGGCGGCCGAGAACCGGGCGGCGAGCTCGGCCCCGTACGGCTCGGAGCTGAACACCGCGTCGACCGGCGGCACGTTGACGCCCAGGCCCGAGCGGAGCGCGAGCCCGGCGCGGAACGCGGCGACGTGCGCCGACCACACCTCGTCGGACTCGTAGTCGATCTCGGCGTCGTCCACCACCGGGACGACCTCGACGTTCGGCTGCCGGTGCGCCTCGCGCAGCCACGCCGTCCGCAGCGCGAGCGGGACGCTCTCCACGCTGGACGCCGCGACGACCACGCTCACCCGCGCGCACGCGGCGGCGGCGGTGTCGATCAGGTGATGGTGTCCCGCGTGCGGCGGATAGAACTTGCCGATGACGAGGCCGTGCTCGTACGTCATGCGGCCGCCGGGGCCGGCTCCGCGCGGCCGCCCGCGTCCCGCAGGTCGCGCCGCCAGGCGGCGAGGCCGAGGACGCACAGCGACAGGAAGATGATGTACAGGGCGCTCGTCAGCTTGAGGTCCTTGTAGAAGTACAGCGGGATGTACACCAGGTCGACGGTGATCCAGATCCACCACGATTCGAGCAGCTTGCGCGACTGGCCGTAGATCGCCATCAGCGACAGCGCGGTCGTCAGCGCGTCCCAGAACGGGACGGTCGAGTCGGTGAACGTCGTCAGCAGCCAGGTGATCGCGGCGGTGCCGGCCGCGCCCGCGGCGAGCAGCACCGCCCACTCGGTGCGGGTGGTGCGGCGGACGGGCAGGTCGTCGCGTGCCTCGCCGCCGTACAGCCACACCCACCACCCGTACGCCTGCAGCCCGATGTAGACGATCTGCAGGCCCGCGTCGGCGTAGAGCCCGCCGTCGAGGAACACCAGCCCGAGCAGGATCACGTTCGCGATGCCGATCGGCCAGTTCAGGATGTTCTGCCGGACGACGAGCCACACGTTGACCGCGCCCGTCGCGAAACCGAGCAGCTCGGCCCACGCGGTGGGGACCGTGCCGAGGTGGAAGGCCGGGTCGAGCAGCGGACCCAGCGGAACGTTCACCGCCATGACGGCGATCTTCGCATATCAACGCCGCCCCGACCCCGCCCGGACGCACCGGACGGGATCGGAGGCGGGACGCCGGACGCGCCGCCTCAGGCGACGATCAGCAGCGGGTTCTCCAGCAGTTCGGCCAGCCGCGCGAGGAACGCGGCGGCCGTCGCGCCGTCGCACGCCCGGTGGTCCACCGACAGCGTCACCGCCATCCGCTTGCCCGCGACGACCTGGCCGTCGCGCACCACCGGCTCGTCCCGGACGGCGCCGACCGCGAGGATCGCGGCCTCCGGCGGGTTGATCACCGCGGAGAACGAGTCGACGCCGAACATGCCGAGGTTGCTGACGCTGAACGTCCCGCCGCTCATGTCGTTCGCCGACAGCTTGCCGTCGCGCGCCCGTCCGGCCAGCTCGCGGGTCTCGCGGCCGATCTCCGAGACGCTCTTGCGGTCGGTGTCCCGCACGACCGGGACGACCAGCCCGTCCTCGACCGCGACCGCGACGCCGACGTGCACCCGCTTGTGGAAGAGCAGGTTCTCCTCGGTGTAGGAGACGTTCACCGCCGGGTGCTCGCGCAGCGCCGTCGCGACCGCCTTGACGACCAGGTCGTTCACGCTGACCTTGGCCGGGGCGAGCGCCTCGTTGACCGTCTTGCGGAACGCGACGAGCGCGTCGGCGTCCACCTCGCGGTTCAGGTAGAAGTGCGGCGCGTTCTGCTTGCTCTCGGTGAGCCGCCGGGCCGCGACCTTGCGGAACCGGTTCAGCGGCACGGCCTCGACGTCCGGGTCGTCGGCCCGGGACGCGGCGGCGGGCGCGGACGGCGCGGACGGTGCGGCGGCCGGG
>NZ_MKJY01000235.1 GCF_001942465.1 Actinomadura sp. CNU-125 | reverse complement strand
GCGCCCCGCCGACCAGCCGCCGACCGCGTCGCCCACCGTCACCACCAGCACCAGCAGCGGCACCCACACCGCCGCCACCCCCGTCGACCGCACCACCAACGGCACGTACTCGTCCAACGACGTCACGCCCATCAACACCACCGACAACACCACCGCGCCCCGCACACCCCGCCCGTCCCGAACCTGCCGCCAGCCCTCCCGCACCACCCCGGCGAACGAACCGCCGCCCTCCTCACCGCCCCCGCGCGACTCCGGCAACGCCCACCCCGCCACCGCACCCAGCACGCACACCACCACGCTGAGCACGCCCAAAGCCCGGTAACCGCCCACCGCCAGCACCGGCGCCGCCAACCCCGACGCCGCGACCACCGCCAGCAACGACACCGCCTCCGACCGCCCGATCAGACGCGCATACGCCCCCGCCGCCCCGGCCCGCTCCAACCCCTCGTACACCAGCGCCTGCATCGTCCCCGAACGCAGCGCCGAACCCGCGCCCCACAACACGAAACCCGCCGCGAACGCCGGATACGACGGGACGAACGCCCACAAACCGAACCCCGCACCGGCCAGCAGGGGAGCGATCACCAGCAGCAACCGGCGCGAGAACACGTCCGCCCACAAACCGGACGGCAACTCGAGAAGGAACGTCGTGACCGACCAGATCACGAACAGCGACGAGATCTCGGCAGGGGACAGCCCGGAATCGGCGAACAGCACCGCGTACACCGGGTACAGAACGATGAAATCCTCGAGGAACGCGTAGGTGTACAACCTCCGCGCGAGCCCCGCCTCAGGTGAAGATCAATGTCGTCGTCGCTTCATGCACCGAACCCTACGCCCACAGCCCGGCGGCCGCACCCCCGAATCCGTCCGGACCACCGGGGGAGAGGCACCATGCACGCTCCGGATATCCGTCGACCACGTCCGCGCCGCAGGTCCCGCGGCCGGGGCGGCGAACCGGACACGGGGGAGAGGCCCTCGGCAACGATCGAAGATCACCCGTCGGGGGACGGGGCCGGTCAGGCCCCGGCCGTCCGCCGCCGGTACTCGTCGGCCAGCAACTCCAGCAGCCCGGGCAGCGCCTTCTCGATCTCGTCCCGGCGCAACGTCACGGCGCTGCCGTTCCCGTGCTCGCGATGAACGGTGAGCCCCGCTTCGCGCAGCACCCGGAAATGATGTGTGCGGGTGGCCTTGCTCAGGGGCAGGTCGAAGGAACCGCACGCCCGCTCGGCGCCGGACGGATCGACCGCCAGTTCGGCGACCACCCGGCGTCGGCGATCGTCTCCCAGCGCCCGCAACACCTGACCGAGATCCACTGACCACCCCCATTAGGTACGGTTTGCATCGTACCTCAATCGGCTGCTAGCGCACGACCGCTCAGCGCCGACACCCGGCGACCCGGCCACCGTCGACGCATCCGGTGTGAAACCCCGGGGACCATCGGCGCCGAGGGCGCCGCCTTCGGCTTACTTAACATAATGCTCATTATCGACCATGTCTCGGAGGGCGGCGAGAGGGGCGGAACGACGGGCGCGGACCCGCACCGTCCACGCATCGCCGTGCCCGCGCACGACGCCGGTTTGCCGGCCCGCCCACCCCGTTGACCTCCGGGTCGACGATGCCCGCGCGGCACCGGCGTGTGGACGATGACGGCCAATTCCGCCGGATCGGGATGAAACCGACCGGCGGGCGCGGGAGTCTCAGTCCCGGAACATCCACGACCCGCGACGGAAGGTGACCGTGAGCGAACAACTCGACCAGGTCTTCGGTCAGCTCGTGCATCGCAGCTGGGACCGCTTCTCCGAGGATCTCAAGGCCCGCGAGATCGACGACCTGCTCGTCGGCGCCGTCATCACGGCGGCGGTGGCCCAGGGAAACGCCCTCATCGACCTCAACTCCGACGGCCGGCACCATTACCTCCGGTTCCAGCACCGGCAGCACAAGCACCGGCTGATGTTCGAGCTGACGCACCTGACCGGCGACGTCGCCTCGGCCAAGGTGCTGCAGCACCACGCGTCCGTCACCATCGCCTACGGCGAGTACGTCGAGGACGCGCGGACGGTCTGGCAGGCGCTGAAGAGCGAGGTGAAGAGCGGCTTCCTCGACGTCGGCGAGCCCGGCGTCCTCACCGTCGACGCCGACCTGGGCACCGGCTACGTGTACGTCCAGGTGCCCCTCCTGCTCGACCTGGACCAGTACTTCGCCGATCACTACACGGTGAAGTACCCGGTGTTGCAGGAGCACATCGCCGCCGTCTCGCAGGCCTGCGCGAAGTACCTGCACGGCCGCATCGCCGCCTGAACCGGAGGAACGCCATGCTTTCGCTGATCAACAAGTTCAAGAACAACGCCGAGGCGCGGGAGAGCAAGGACGAGGCGCTCATCGGCGAGATGGTGTTCACGATGGCGCACATGGGGTGCCCCGTCATCGGCATCAAGTCCGGCGGCGACCTGCAGTACGTGCGGTTCAAGCCCGTGGGCGACGATGCCCTCTACAGCTTCACGATCGTGCTGGACCGCAAGACCGGTGACACCGCACTGCAGCAGGCCGTGCTCGGCAGCAAGGCCACGCTGACGTTCGTCGCCGAGGTGAAGAACCACATCGCCGATCCCGACGACCTGGTGGCGATGTTCCGCACCGACATGGCGAACATGCTGCGCAGCCCGTGGTTCGGCGACATCAAGCTCGATCATCAGCTCAACTCGGTGACGGCGACCAAGAAGCAGATCATCGACATCGACGACTACGCGGACGCCGGCGGCGGCGACCGCGACCGTCTGCGGCAGCTCCTCCAGGACACGATGCGGGAACTGCACGAGAAGGTGGCGCCGTACAAGAAGTGACGGCCGGCGGTGGCGCCGGGCCGTCCGTGTGCCGGGCCGGGTGCACGGTGGCTGCGCGCGTCACCGCCGCTCCCCTCCGCGGTGGCCGCCCGCGAAGAGATGCCATACCGGACAGAAGCTGAATTCTGTCCGGTATGGCATTAGGCGCGTATTTTGTTCCGACTCGACCGTTTTTTCGGCGTTCCGCTGCGCCGCACGGTCGGGCGGAACGCGGAGGGCGAAGTCGGCCCCCGGCCGAGGTCGGCCGCCATGGCGGCGCCCGGAAAGGTTCTCCCCTGCCTCGGTCGAAGTTGCGGAGAGGTAGATGTCGGGCCGTGATCACCGAGAGTGATCTTCGGGCGACGTTTCGTCCGGGCCGGTGGGCGTCTCCCCCGGGCGGGTCACGTGGTGGCGCGGCGGCGGGGCTCGAGGGCGCGGATGTAGTCGATGAGGCGGACCCCGATGTCGAAGGCGAGGTCGGGGGTGTCGAGGACGGGGTCGGGCCAGGTCTCGGAGATGCGGCGCCAGGTGGTGCGGCCGAGGAAGGGGCCGGTGACGGGGTCGTCGCCGAGGAGGGGCCGCCAGGTGGGCTCGGTGGTGCGGAGGCGGTCGAGGACGGCCTGGTTGTCGGGTTCGGCGGGGTGTTCGGCGTGGAAGCCGATCTCGAGGGCCGAGGCGGCGGCGCCGGGTGCGAGATCTGCGGGGATGAGCTGCGCTTCGTAGTGTTCGCGTTCGGGCCTCGGGGCGCCGAACCAGGCTTTGAGTCCGTTGTGGCGGACGTGCAGGTGAGGGGTGCCGAGGTCGGGCGGGGTGGCCGCGCGGACGATCTCTGCTGCCTGGTCGAACAGTTCTCGCGCGGTCATGGTGGTGATCTTATGGCGCGGGTGTGACGTTGTTGTTCGGGTGTGCGTGTCGGTGGTGGGCGGTAGCGTCCGCGGGGTGCGTCCGATCGATGTTGAGCGTGTGTCCGTGGGCGAGAGCGTGGACCGGTATGTGGAGATGGTGCGGGCGAAGACGGTGACGGGGGCGCTGGCGCCCGGGACGGCGGAGGTGTACGCGCGGGATGCGGTGACGTTCGCGGCGCTGGCGGGTGCGGATCGGGTGCTGGACGATCTGGCGGGTGCGGACGTCGACGCGGTGCTGTTGAGGTTCGCGCGGAAGCCGGACGGGCGGCGGTCGGGGTCCGGTTCGGTGGAGGCGGCGCCGGGGGGTGCGGTGCAGAGCGCCTCGTCGCAGGCGCGGTTCCGGCGGTCGGTGTCGGCGTTGTTCCGGTACGCGGTGGTGGCGGGGTGGGTGCAGTTGGATCCGATGCAGGCGGTGACGGTGCGGCCGCGGCATCGGGGCGGATTGCGTGCGGAGCGGCGGGCGTTGACGGTGGAGCAGGCGGAGGGGTTGCTGGGTGCGGCGCGTGGGTTGGCGGACGCGGGTGCGGTTTCGGGGCGGCGGGCGGATCAGCGGACGGAGTTGCGGGACGGGTTGATCGTGTTGTTGCTGGCGGCGGTGGGGCCGCGGGTGTCGGAGTTGACGCGGGCGAACGTCGAGGATTTTTTCGTCAATGGGGGGACGCGGTATTGGCGGGTGTTCGGTAAGGGCGGGCGGACGCGGGATGTTCCGTTGCCGGGTCCGGTGGTGGAGGTGCTGGACGTGTACGTGGCGGAGGGGCGGGTGTTGCTGGATCGGGGGCGGGAGCCGAAGGCGTTGTTGTTGTCGTGGCGGGGTCGGCGGTTGGCGCGGGGTGATGTGCAGGGGGTGATCGATCGGGTGCTGGCTCGGGTGGAGCCGGGGCGGCGGCGGAGTGTGACGCCGCATGGGTTGCGGCATACGACGGCGACGCATTTGCTGGCGGCGGCGACGGACATGGACGCGGTGCGGCGGGTGCTGGGGCATGCGGATCTGGCGACGCTGGGGCGGTATCGGGACGAGTTGCCGGGTGAGTTGGAGGCGGCGATGCGGGTGCATCCGTTGTTGGGGGCGGTGGGGTCAGAGCCAGCCGAGTTCGGTGGGTTGGGGGAAGCCGTGCTGCCAGATGCCGTAGGCGGTGAGGGCGATGGCGGCGGGGGCGAACGCGATGATGAGGGTGCGTCCGAGGTGGTGGCGGGTGTGCCATCCCCAGGCGGTGAAGGCGGCGGCGACGATGATGCCCATGAGGGCGGTGCCGCCTTCGAGTGAGTTGGTGGTCCAGGTGAGGCCGGTGGCGAGGGCGGGGACGAGCGCGAGGGGTGCGGGCGGTGCCGGGTGGCGGGCGAGGGCGCGGGCGAGGGCGGCGATGACGAGGGCGGTTCCGGCGTACCAGATGTAGTGGCCGGCGACTTCGTCCCAGAGGTGGACGACGGGGAGGCCGGGGGTGTCATTGCCGACGGAGTTGGCGGCGAGGTGGATGCCGTGGCCTTCGACGTAGGTGATGGCGCCGGTGAGGTAGAGGAGCCAGGCGGTGCGGTCGGCTCGGGCGGTGTGGAGTGCGGCGGCGGCGGTGAGCAGGACGGTGTAGGGGGTGAGGATGTCGACCCAGTCGGCCCAGCGGGTGTGGCCGATGGTGCCGAGGCCGGCGAGGCCGAAGCCGAGGTGGTGGAAGAGGCTGTAGAGGACGGCGCAGGCGGTGAGCCATCGCAGGGGGTGGCGGTGGTGTCGGGTGGTGTCGGGTTCGGTGTGCGGTTGGGCCGGTGTGGCCGGTGGTGTGGTCATGCCCCTCCCCTGGCTTGGATGGGTGTCCATCATGGCGTGGGGAGGGGCGGTGGTACTGCCGAAAGTAGGGGGTGGCGGTGGTCGTTCGGCCGATGTCCCGGGCGGCGGCCGTTCCATAGCGTCGGGGTCCATGGACGGTGTCATGGAACTGGTGCACACGGCTGTGACCTCGCCGTGGTTCTACCTCGTGTTGTTCGCGGTAGCGGTGATCGACGGGTTCTTCCCGGTCGTGCCCAGCGAGAGCACGGTGATCACGGCGGGCGTGTACGCGGCGTCGGCCGGGCAGCCCGATCTGGTGCCGGTGGTGGTGCTGGCGGCGGCGGGCGCGTTCGTCGGCGACCACGTGTCCTACACCGTCGGGCGGTTGTCGGGCGGGCGGCTGGAACGGCGGTTGCGGCCGGGGACGCGGCGGCACGGCGCGTTCGCGTGGGCGCAACGGACGCTGGCCGAGCGCGGCGGGCTGATCCTGGTGGTGGCGCGGTACGTGCCGGGCGGGCGGACGGCGGTGACGATGACGATGGGCGCCGTGGGGTATCCGCTGCGGTCGTTCTCGATGTTCGCGGGGATCGCGGCGGTGTCGTGGGGGTTGTACGGGGCGCTGCTGGGCTATCTGGGCGGGGTCGCGTTCGAGAACGATCCGCTGAAGGGCGTCGCGGTCGGCCTGGGGTTGGCGTTGTCGGTGACGGCGGTGGTGGAGGTCGTCCGTTTCGTTGTGCGTCGGCGACGCGCGGACGGCCGCGAGAGCGGTGGGGAGGACGGTGAAGAGGACGGTGGGGACGCCGCCGGTGGGGAGAACGTGCCGGAGGCGTCTCGGGTGGGGACTTTTCCCGGCGCTTGATCGTCCGACGTGACAGGCTTTGCGTCGAGGTGGCCGTAGGGTGAACTTTCGCGGTCCTGGTGGGGTCTGACTTGCCGGGTGGGCCGCGTCGATGGAGAGGGAGAGGATGCAGGCGCCAGAGTTCAGCGCGGATCTGTACCGGGAGATCGCCGAGTTCGCGCACGGCACGCCGTCGTGGGTGCACACGATGGCCGAGATCGGTACGGACGCGGGGTTGCTGCTGTTCGCCGCGCTGTTCGTGGCGGGTTGGTGGCGGGCGCGCGGCGCGGACGCGCGGGCGATGGGGCTGGCGTTGGCGGCGCCGTTCGCGGTGGTGGCGGCGTACCTGGTGAGCGAGGTTTCGAAGTCGTTCATCGAGGAGGAGCGTCCGTGCCGTGCGGTGGCGGGTGCGATGAACATCGCGGAGTGTCCTGCGCCGGGCGACTGGTCGTTCCCCAGTAATCACGCGACGATCGCGGCGGCTTCGGCGGCGGTGATCGTGGTGGCGTGGCGGGCGATGGCGCCGGTGGTGTTGCCGCTGGCGTTGCTGATGGCGTTCTCGCGGGTGTTCGTGGGCGTGCATTATCCGCATGATGTGGCCGTGGGTTTCGTGTTGGGGTGCGTGGCCGCGCCGGTGGCGGCGGTGGTGCTGGTGCGGGCGTTGGCGCCGCTGGTGGATGTGCTGCGGGGGGTTCCGGTGGGTGTGTTGCTGCTGGGCCCGCGTCCGTCCGGTGGCGGGCTTCCGGGCGCGCGGGGGCCCGCGGTGGTGGGCGGTGCGGTTTCCGGGGGTGCGGCGGAGGGGGCCGTCGGGGCGGAGCCCGACGCGGCGGTCACGATGCCGGACGTCATGGGCGGTGTGGTGCCGCGGCGGGGTCCGCGCGGCTGAGGGTTCGGGCGGTTTTCGCGGCGGAGGCGGGTGACCGTGCTCCGCCGCGGTTCTTTTGTGCGGGTTGGTCGGTGCGGACGGGCCGTGCCGGTGGCGTGCGAGCGTCGCGGGCGCGGCCCGTCCGTGTGTCCTCGGGGGTGCCGAAAGTAGGGGGCGGGCGGTGCCGTTCGGGCACTGCCCGGCCCCTCCCCCGGCTCCTAGGTTCGTGCGGGTGAGAACGGATCGGGAGACACGATGATCAATGTGCGGGGATTGACGAAACGGTACGGGGACCGCGTCGCGGTGGACGGCCTGACGATGGAGGTCGCGGCGGGCCGGGTGACGGGGTTCCTGGGGCCGAACGGCGCGGGGAAGTCCACGACGATGCGGATGATCCTGGGTCTGGACCGTCCTTCGGCGGGCGAGGCGCTGATCGGGGGTCGGGCCTACCGGGAGCTGCCGCATCCGCTGCGGGAGGTGGGGGCGCTGCTGGACGCCAAGGCGGTGCATCCGGGGCGGTCGGCGCGGCGGCATCTGCTGGCGATGGCGCGCAGCAACGGCGTCCCGGCGCGCCGGGTCGAGGAGGTGCTGGCGGCGGTGGGGTTGGAGGACGTCGCGGGGCGCCGGGCGGGGACGTTCTCGCTCGGGATGGGTCAGCGGCTGGGCATCGCCGGGGCGCTGCTGGGCGATCCGGGGGTGCTGCTGTTCGACGAGCCGGTGAACGGGCTGGATCCGGACGGGGTGCTGTGGGTGCGGCGGCTGATGCGGTCGCTGGCCGACGAGGGTCGCACGGTGTTCGTCTCGTCGCATCTGATGAGCGAGATGCAGCTGACGGCGGACCGGCTCGTGGTGATCGGCCGGGGCCGTCTGCTGGCCGACGCGCCGGTCGCGGAGGTGATCGCGTCGAGTTCGGGCAATTCGGTGCGGGTGCGCAGTCCCCGCGCCGGTGACCTGGCGGTGGAGCTGGAGGCGCGGCTGGGTCCGGACGGGGCGCGGGTGCGGCGGGGCGGCGAGGGTGAGCTGCTGGTGGCGGGAGCGACGGCGGAGCGGGTCGGGACGCCGCGCACGCGGCCGGGCTGCCGCTGTTCGAGCTGACGGCGGTGCAGGCGTCGTTGGAGGAGGCGTACATGGAGCTGACCGGGTTCGAGTGTGGAGTACGACGCGGCGTCGTCGTTCGCCGCGGAGAGGGCGGGCCGGTGACCGGGGTGGGGACGGCGGTGGCCGGGA
>NZ_MKJY01000234.1 GCF_001942465.1 Actinomadura sp. CNU-125 | reverse complement strand
CTTCGGGACGAGTTCGCCGCGACGCCCCCGCAGGTACACGGCGAGGCCTCGGCGGCGCCGAGCGGGCTTGGGGGCGGGGCGTACCCGCCTGGGCCGGGCACGGCCCGCCAGGCGGACGAGCCGGGCGCACTGGGGGACGTTCCCCTTGTGGCCGGCGAACGGTCGGTGGACGGGGCGCCAGGCCAGGAGATCGTGGTCATGCAGAAGGTCGTGCGGGGCGACCATGTGCGGCATTACCTGGAGGGCGGGTACGACCTGGTCGCCGGGTACGTGCACCGGTTCGAGGACGTGCGGGGGCTGGGCACTCCGGCGGCGGTCGTGCGGGCGCTGGGGCTCGTGTACGAGGGGTCGCCGTTCAGTCCGGCGGACGAGGAGGTGTTCGTCATCCGGTGGGCGGCGGTGACGGCGCCGTTGTTCCGGCGGCCGCTGGGCGGGATCGACGAGTGGAGCATGGGGATCGTCCCGGGCGGCTGGGTGATCGAGAAGGCGCCGTTCCCGGGGTCGGGGTACGCGCCGGGCGAGGGCCCGTCGATCCCGGAGTTCAAGATCGAGAGCCAGCGGCTGCCGCACGGGGCGGAGCTGTACCGGCTGGACGCGCAGGGCGCGGAGCGGCTCGTGGCCGTGTTCGACGCCGATCTGCGCAGGTGGCACGTGAAACTGCCGGGAGGACGGGCATGATCCGGCTCGGGTACTACGCGGGGTGGCGCGGCGGCGAGTTCGAGGCGAGCCCGGACGGGGATCTCGTGCGGCTGTACGCGGAGCGGGAGGCCGAGGGGTTCCGGCAGATCTCCGCCGACCGGTACCTGCGGGTGGTTCCGGCCGTGGAGATCGACCATCTGCACTACGTCAGCACGCGGTGCGTGTGGCGCGGGGAGCCGTTCGTGGTGCTGGGCGAGCAGGACGGCTGGCTGCGGGTGGAGTACGCGGGCGGGAAGGCGCCGGTGGCGGAGCGGCTCGGGCTGGAGACGTTCGACCGGGGCGTGTACCAGGCGTGGGCGTCGCGGCACGAGGTCGAGGACGTCCGCGAGGAGATCGTCTGAGAAGGTCGAGGCATGGCGGTCATCGACATCAACGCCGACCTCGGCGAGGGGTTCGGGATCTGGGAGCTGGGCGACGACCTGGCGCTGCTGGACGTGATCACGAGCGCGAACGTGGCGTGCGGGTTCCATGCGGGCGATCCGCTGATCATGCGGCGGGTGTGCGCGGCGGCGGTGGAGCGCGGGGTGACGATCGGCGCGCAGGTGTCGTACCGGGACCTCGCCGGTTTCGGCCGACGGGAGATGGACGTCGCGGCGCCGGAGCTGACGGCGGAGGTGCTGTACCAGCTGGCGGCGCTGGACGGGATCGCGCGCACGGAGGGCGGACGGGTCGCGTACGTGAAGCCGCACGGGGCGCTGTACAACCGGGTGGCGCGCGACGCGGTGCAGGCGCGGGCGGTGGCGGACGCGGTGCGGGCCTACGATCCGTCGCTGCCGCTGCTGACGCTGCCGGGTTCGGCCGTGCACGAGGTCGCCGAGGGGCTGACGGTGGTCGCGGAGTGCTTCGCCGACCGCGCGTACACGGCCGCGGGGCGGCTGGTGTCGCGGCGGGAGCCGGGTGCGGTGGTGCACGACGCGGACGAGGTCGTGCGGCGGGCCGTCCGGATGGCGGTGGACGGCGGCGTGGTCGCGGTGGACGGCGCTGACGTCGCGTTGGACGCGCGGTCGATGTGCGTGCACGGGGACACGCCGGGCGCGGTGGCGCTGGCGGGGGCGGTGCGGGCGGCGCTCACGGACGCGGGCGTGGCGCTGGAGCCGTTCGCGTGAGGGTGCTGCGGGCGGGGGACGCGGCGCTGCTGGTGGAGGCGGGCGATCTGGCGAGCGCGCACCGGCTGAACGCGGCGCTGCGGGACGCTCCCCCGGCGGGCGTGGTCGACGTGGTGCCGGGCGAGCAGACCGTGCTGGTGATCACCGAGCCGGGCACGGACATGGAGCGGCTGGCCGGGGCGCTGCCGGGCCTGCGGCTGCCGGACGACGCGGCGGCGGGCGCGGAGCCGGTGGAGATCCCGGTGGTGTACGACGGGGCGGATCTCGGGGAGGTCGCGGACCTCACGGGGCTGTCGCGGGACGAGGTCGTGCGGCGGCATTCGGACGCCTGGTACACGGTCGCCTATCTGGGGTTCTCGCCCGGTTTCGGGTATCTGACGGGGCTGGATCCGGCGCTGCACGTGCCGCGCCGGGAGTCGCCGCGCACGGCCGTCCCGGCGGGGTCGGTGGCGGTCGCGGGACGGTACGCGGCGGTGTATCCGTCGCGGTCGCCGGGCGGCTGGCGGCTGCTGGGGCGGACGGCGGCGGTGCTGTGGGACGTCGAGCGCGATCCGCCGTCGCTGCTGCGGCCGGGGACGCGCGTCCGGTTCGTCCCCGAGGGGGTGCGTTGATCGAGGTCGTCCGGCCGGGGCCGCTGGCGACCGTCCAGGACCTCGGCAGGCCCGGCCTCGCGCACCTGGGCGTCCCCCGGTCGGGGGCGGCGGACGAGCGCGCGCTGCGGCTCGCGAACCGGCTCGTGGGCAATCCGGAGGGCGCGGCGGGTGTCGAACTCACTTTGGGCGGGGCGGTTTTACGTTTTCACCGGGCGGCGTGGATCGCGGTCACGGGTGCGCCCCTTGCGCTGCGGATCGGGGGACGCGGGTACGGGACGAACGCGCCGTGCCACGTTCCGTCCGGTGCGAGCGTCGAGTTCGGTATGCCCGGGTCGGGTCTGCGCAGTTATCTGGCTGTGCGGGGCGGGCTCGCGGTGGGGGAAGTGCTGGGGAGCCGTTCGACCGACCTGTTGTCGGGGCTCGGCCCAGCGCCACTACAGGCCGGTGACCGGCTTCCCTTGGGTTCGGTTACGAGACTTGACCCGATCACCGTGGACGTCGCTCCAGGTTCGTCCTTTCCGGAGACGCCGGTACTTCGGGTCTTGCCCGGCCCCAGGGACGGCTGGTTCGCGCCGGACGCGCTGCGCACGCTCACGTCCGCCGTGTACGAGGTGTCGCCGGACAGCAACCGTGTCGGGGTTCGCCTGGACGGTCCCGCGCTGCGACGCTCGCGCCAAGGGGAACTGGGCAGCGAGGGGATGGTCACCGGGTCGGTGCAGGTGCCGCCCAGCGGCCTGCCCATCGTGTTCCTCGCCGACCATCCGACGACCGGCGGCTACCCCGTCGTCGCGGTGCTGGCGTCGGCGTCCGTCCCGGACGCCGCGCAGCTGCGCCCGGGGCAGCGCGTCCGGTTCGGGAGTTAGGTGAGCGGGGTGGGCGCCGACCAGTCCAGGTGCGAGACGTCGTTGAATCCGCGGATCTGCACCATGTCGCCGAGCCGCACGAGCTTGGAGATCGACCCGTTGTCGGCGCTGAGGAACGCGAACGGCCGGGAGCCGGTCACGGCGGCGAGGGCCTGCGCGATCACGCCGCCGTGGGTGAACACCGCGATGCGCCCGCCCGCGTGCTTCGCGGCGAGCCGGGTGAGGCTCTCCTCGATCCGCGCGGCGAACGCCTCGGAGTCCTCCGCGCCGGGGATGACGTCCCAGCGCTCCTCGGCGAACATCCGCCGCACGAGTTCGTCGTTCTCGCCGACCTTGCGGCGGAACGTGCCGCCCTCCCACTCGCCGAGGTGCACCTCGCGCAGGCCCGGCTCCACGACGGGTTCCATGCCGAGAAGGCGGGCGAGCGGCGCGGCCGTCTCGTGCGTCCGGCGCAGCGTCGTCACGTAGAGGGCGTCGAAGGTCTCGTCGCGCAGCCGCTCGCCGACCTGCTCCGCCTGCTCCCGTCCCTCCGGCGCGAGTTCCGGGTCGCCCTGCCCGTCGAGCAGCGGGTGGGGGGCGTCGGCGCGGGCCGGCGCGGACGCGCCGTGCCGGATGAGCAGCACCTCCGTCGAACCGTCGGGGGCCTTGTACCGTGTCTGCCGGTATTCGACCGGCTCATCCCGCTCGTCCACGATCCGAACGATAACGTCCGTCCCGGTGCCCGCGCCGGGCGGCCCGCCGGTCAGGCGAGCGCGCCGCCGTCGATCTCGAGGACGGTGCCGGTGACGAACGACGCGCCGGGGCTCGCGAGGAACGCCACGCCCGCCGCGATCTCCTCGGGCCGCGCGTACCGGCCGAGCGCGTTGAGGCCCCGCTGGAAGTCGGCGGTCGGCCCGTCGGCGGGGTTCATGTCGGTGTCGGTCGAGCCGGTCCCGACGACGTTCACGGTGATGCCGCGCGGGGCCAGGTCGCGCGCCGCGCCCTGGCTGTAGCCGATGACGGCGGCCTTGGTCGCCGCGTAGTCGGCCACACCGGGCGAACCGGTGCGCCGGGCCAGGTTCGACCCGATCGTGATGATCCGCCCGTCGTCGGCCAGCAGCGGCGCGGCGGCGCGGACGGCGGCCACGACGCCGTGCACGTTGACGTCGTAGATGCGGTCGAACTCCGCGGCGTCGCCGCCCTGCTCGGCGATCGACCCGTAGGCGATCACGCCCGCGTTGTTGACCAGGACGTCCAGCCGCCCGAAGTCGGCCGCGACCGTCCGGACCAGCTCCCGGACCTGCGCCGGGTCCGCCAGGTCGGCCTTGTAGGCGCCGCCGCGGCGGCCCGCCGCCTCGATCTCGCGGACGACTTCCTTGGCGCCGTCCGCGGACGCCACGTAACCGACCGCGACGTCCGCGCCGCGCCCGGCGAGTTCCCGGGCGATCGCCGCGCCGATGCCCCGCGACCCGCCCGTCACCAGCGCCACCTTGCCGTTCAGCTCCATGACCGCCTCCAATTTTGTACCGATCGGTATTGAAGGCGACCATATATACTGAGCGATACACAATGCAACCGAGGAGGACTCCGATGCCGACCGGACGCCCCCGCGCGTTCGACGTCGAGGAGCGGCTCGACCGCGCCCTGGACGTCTTCTGGCGGCAGGGCTACGAGGGCACCGCCCTGTCCGACCTGACCGAGGCGATGGGCATCAACCGGCCGAGCCTCTACGCCGCCTACGGCAACAAGGAGGCGCTGTTCCGCAAGGTCCTCGACCGGTACACCGAGGGCCCGGCCGGATACGTCCGCGCGGCCCTGGACGAGCCCACCGCGCGCGCCGTCGCAGAGGCGATCCTCAAGGGCGCGATCGACGTCACCACGAGCGGCCCCGGCGGCTGCCTGCTCGTCCAGGGCGCGCTCGTCACCGGACGGCAGAACGAGGCCGCACGCCGGGAGATCGAGTCGAGGCGGCTCCAGTCGGAGAAGATGCTCGCCGGACGGTTCGAGCGCGCCCGCGCCGAGGGCGACCTCCCGCCCGGCACCGACACCGCCGCCCTGGCCCGCTACGTCTGGTCGGTCTCGTACGGCCTGTCCGTGCAGGCCGCGGGCGGCACCTCCCGGGAAGACCTGCTGCAGGTCGCCGGAACCGCGCTGCAAGCCGTCCCGGGCCCGGCGTCCGCCCCCGCCGGATCGCCCCCGCCCGCCTGACCTGCGGCTCGGGGCGTCCGGGGCCCGGCCCGGTCAGGGCAGGAGGGCGCGGATCCTCGCGCGTTCGGCGTCCAGGAGGTCGGCGGGGACGTCCTCCCAGGTCGTGACGGTCACGTCGCCGTCCTCGGGCTGCCAGACGCCCGCGACGCGGCCCTCGTGCAGGACGACCGGGGAGATCCATCCCGCGGTGCGGCTCACCTCGCGGCGGCGCTCGGCCGGAATCAGGTACGTCGCGCCCGTCCCGGCGCCGAGGACGTACTGGTCGAACGCACCCAGCAGCCGGACGGACGCCGCCGGTGCGGTGTCGAGCAGTTCGTCGCGGTGCTCGCGCGGCAGGGACATCGGGACGCCGTCCACCTCGACCGTGCAGAGCTCGTCGCCGAGGGCGGCGAACCACCCCCTGACGTCCTTCTTCCGGTTCGCCTTGCGCGAGAGCCAGTTGTCGAACATGTCGGGTGTCGCCGGGCCGTGCGCGCCGAGATACGCGAGGACGACCGTGCGTGCGGCCTCGTCCACCGGCGGCAGGCCCGCCCAACCGGGCAGCGCCCCCTCCGGGGACACGAACGTGACGCGCTTGCCCTGGGACGGGCCGTGGCACAGCACGCCCCACCAGGCGAGCGGCTTGAGCAGCGTGCCCCAGCCGGAGCCGAGGACCTCCCGCAGGTGCGTGGAGCCGGTGTCCTCGACGACGGCCCGGGTCAGCTCGTCGCGGGTCAGGACGGCGCCGCCCGCGAGCGCCCGGGCGGCGGCCGCGGCGATCGTCTCCAGGTCGGCGGGCGTCGCGCCGAACGTCTTCTGCCAGCTCGGCCGCTCCCAGTGCCGCGCGACGCCGCACAGCGCCAGGTACGCGGCGGCCTCGCCGGCGGGCAGCAGGTGCAGCGTGCCCCGCATCGCCCAGGTCTTGACGAGCGCGCGTTCGTCCCGCAGGGCCCGTGCGGCCTCGCCCGCCTCCGGGGACGCGCGCCGGACCGCCACGGCCAGCTCGGCGGCCGACGCCACCTGCGCCTGCACGCCGCCGAGGCGGCGCGCGACGTCCACCGCGGACGCCGCGTCCGGCCGGTCCACGAACTGCCGCCGCATCCGCCAGGCCAGCACCTGCGGCCACGTCACCGAGATCATCCCCCGATTGAACCGCACGCCCGCGACAATTCAGACGAGCCGGTGCGACAGCTCGGCGAACGCGTCGCGGACGTCCTCGGCGGTGAGGACGGTCAGGTCGGCGGCGGTCGCGGCCGACCCGAGTTCGGCGGCCCGCAGCGCCCGGCACGCGCACGCCTTCTCGTAGAGCGACCGGGCGAAGCGGCCGTTGCCGAGCTCGTCGATGCGGCCGGTGCCGCACGCCCGCTGGAAGACCAGCGCCAGATCGTCCAGGGCGCGGTCCTCCCACTGGTCGCCGCCCTGCTCGGCGATCAGCTGGGCGATGCGCAGCAGCTCGTCCGGCCCGTAGGACGGGAAGTCGACGCGGACGTCGAACCGCGACGCCAGGCCCGGGTTGGTCGCCAGGAACCGGTCCATGTCGCGGTCGTAGCCCGCGAGGACGACGACGAGCCGGTCGCGATCGTCCTCCGCGCGCTTGAGCAGCACCTGCACGGCCTCCTGCCCGAACGCGTCACCGCCCGAATAGCCCGGGTTGCTCAGCGCGTACGCCTCGTCCACGAACAGGACGCCGCCGAGCGCGGAGTCGACGACCTTGTTCGTCTTGAGGGCCGTCCCGCCGAGATGCTCGCCGACCAGGTCCGCGCGCTGCGCCTCGACGACCTCGGGACGGGCGAGCAACCCGAACGCCGCGAAGATGCGGCCGAGCACGCGCGCCACCGTCGTCTTGCCCGTGCCGGGCGGCCCGGTGAACACGAAATGCCTGGTCGGGGGGCGGGTGACCAGGCCCTGCTCCTGCCGCATCCGGGCGACCTGGAGCTGCGCGGCGATCTCGCGGACCTGCCGTTTCACCGGCCCCAGCCCGATCATCGCGTCGAGCGAGCCGAGCGCCTCCTCCAGCGTGGGCGTCTCGGCGTAGCCGCGGAACCGCTCGGTGACCTCGGCGAACGCGACCTCGACGTCCTCCGCGCGGATGGTCGTCAGGTCGTCGGCGCTGGGCCCCTCGCCCGTCCCGGACGACGCCGCGTCGACCACGCGGACGTCCCGCGCGCGCGCCGCCGCTTCCATCAGCGACCGGACGAACCGCCCGTTGCCGAGTTCGTCGACGATGCCGCGCCGCTCGACCTCCTCGAACCGCGCGGCGAGCCGGCGGCGGGCGTCGGCGTCGAGCCGGTCCTCGCGCCGGGACGTGTGCCGCTCGGCGATCCGCAGCAGTTCGTCCGGCCGGTAGGACGGGAACCGGACGCGGGTGCCGAACCGGGACGCCAGGCCCGGGTTGGAGTCGAGGAACTCGGCCATCTGCGCGTCGTACCCGGCGAGGATGATCACGAGGTTCTCGCGGTCGTCCTCGGCGCGCTTCAGCAGCGTCTGCACGGCCTCGTCGCCGAACCGGTCGGGCTGCCCCTCCCCCGAGTTGACCAGCGCGTACGCCTCGTCGATGAACAGCAGCCCGCCGAGCGCGGAGTCGATCAGCCGGTTCGTCTTGATCGCGGTCGCGCCGAGGTACTCGCCGACCAGGTCGGCGCGGTGCGCCTCGACGACCGTCGGCTCCGGCAGCAGCCCGAACGCGTAGAAGATCTTGGCCAGGACGCGGGCGACCGTCGTCTTGCCGGTGCCGGGCGGGCCGACGAACACGAAGTGCCGCATCGGCTTCTCGGTGGGCACCCCGGCGGCGGCGCGCAGGTGCGCGGCCTCGATCGACGCGGCGATCGAGCGGACCTGCCGCTTGACCGGCTCCAGCCCGACCATGCCCTCCAGTTCGGCGAGCGCCTCCTCGACCGAGATGTCCGGACGGTCGTCGTCCGCGCGCGCCCGGACGCGCGTCGGCCTCGGGGGCGTTCGCGGGGTCGGAGCCCCCCCCGCGGCGCGCTGCTCGTCGGCGGCCCCGGGTCGCGCGGGCAC
>NZ_MKJY01000233.1 GCF_001942465.1 Actinomadura sp. CNU-125 | reverse complement strand
TGGGCGTTGGCCGCCTCGGGACGGTTCAGCGTGATGACCGCGACGCCGTCGGCGGCCTCGTACAGGATCTGGTCCATCGCGTCTCCTTGTCTGGGGCTCATCTGGGCAGGCCGAGGACGCGCTCGGCGATGATGTTGCGCTGGATCTCGGACGTGCCGCCCGCGATCGTCCCGGCGAAGCTGCGGGCGTACCTTTCGAACCAGCTCGACGAGAACGGCTCGGCGTTCATGTGGTTGGGCGGGGAGGTCCGCTCCGGGTGGACGAGCCCTTCGGCGCCGCGCTCCTCCAGGGCGTGCAGCGACGCGGCCTGGACCGCCTCGGAGCCGAGGAGCTTGAGCACCGACAGCTCCGCCGGATCGCCCGCGCCGCCGAGGGCGCGGTAGCCGAGCAGCCGCAGCGCCTGCAGGTCCATCTGCAGCGTCGCGTACCACTCCCGGTCGCTGGGCGCGTCCCGGACCAGGTCCTCCAGCCGCTCGGCGAAGCTCAGCCACAGCAGCGTCCGCTCGTGGCCGAGGGAGCCGTGGGCGACGCCCCAGCCCTTGTTCAGCTCACCGATCAGGTTCTCTTTCGGCACCCGCACGTCGGTGAAGAAGACCTCGTTGAAGTCGAGGTCGTCGGGATCGGCGATGGACCCGAACGGGCGGCGCACCAGGCCCGGCGAGTCGGTGGGGATCAGCAGGACGCTGATGCCCTTGTGCTTGGGCGCGTCCGGGTCGGTGCGGACGAACGTCAGCACGACGTCGGCGTCGTGGGCGCCCGACGTCCACACCTTCTGCCCGTTGACGACGAACTCGTCGCCGTCGAGGACCGCCCTGGTCCGCAGCCCCGCGAGGTCGGACCCGGCGCCCGGCTCGCTCATCCCGAGCGCCGCGGTGATCTCGGCCCGCAGGATGCGGACGGCCCAGCTCCGCTTCTGCTCGGCGGTCCCGAACGTGAGGATCGACGCGGCGATGATGCCGAGGCCCTGCGGGTTCCAGCTGTGGTAGATCCGCCGCCGGGACAGCTCCTCCAGGTGCGCGAGCTGCTCGGGCAGCGTCGCGTCGCGCCCGCCGAACTCCGGCGGGTTGCCCGGCAGGAGCCAGCCCGCGTCGAACAGCGTCCGCTGCCACCGCCGCGCCCACTCCGGGACGTCCGCGCTCGACTTCGACCGCGGCACCGCCTCGGCCTCGGTCGGCAGGTGCGCGTCCAGGAACGCGGAGAACTCGGCGCGGAACGCCTCGACCCGGGGGTCGGAACCCAGCCTCATCGCAGCAGCGCCTTCCTGTGCTCGGCCGCCGTCCCCAGCAGCAGGTCGCAGGCTTTCGCCCGCTTGAGATGGATCTGCAGCTCGTTCTCCCAGGTGAATCCCATGGCCCCGTAGAGCTGGAGGCCGTTACGGAACACCACCCGCTGGCACTCGCCGGCCGCGGCCTTGGCCATCGCCGCCGCGCGGCCGCGGCGCGGGTCGTCCTCGGCGATCGTCAGGGCGGAGAAGTAGGCCAGCGCCCGGGCTCGCTCGATGGCGACGTGCATGTCGGCCGCCTTGTGCTTGACGGCCTGGAACGAGCCGATGGGGACGCCGAACTGGTGCCGGTCCTTCACGTGCGCGACGACCATGTCCAGGATGCGGCGGCAGCTCCCGACCGCGGTGATCGCAAGGCCCATCAGCGCGAGGTCGGGGACCCCGGCGGCGAGGCCCGGCCCGTCCGGCCGCGCCGTCACGTGGGCGAGGTGCAGGGTGGGGTCGAAGGTGTCGGCGCGCTCGGCGGCCACGTCGGCGCCGTCCACGATCACGACGCCGTCCGCCGTGACCAGCGCGATCTCGTCCGCCCGGTCGGCGTCCAGGACGAACCGGCCGGTCCCGTCGCACACCGCCGTCCCCGAGCCGCGCGGCGGCCGTCCGGCGAGCGGGGCGAACCAGGTCGCGGTGGCGAGGAACGGGGTCGGGTCCGCGACGTACCCGAGCTCCTCCAGCACGATCGCCAGCTCCACCGGCGGGGCGTCCAGCCAGCCCAGCTCACGGTAGGCGGCCCACAGCTCGTCCTCGGGGCGCGACCGCGACTTGGCGACCGTCTCGCGGACCATCTGCTGGAGCAGCCGCTGGTCCTCATCGAACTCGAACTCCATGCGCGCGAGAATATCATTCTCTTTCTTTGTAAGTAAGAGTCTCATATTTCGCCTTACGCGAGTATCATCTGCGAGATGTCCGAGGTCGCGGAAGAACCCGCCTGGCGCCGACGCGCGGTCGAGCGCTCCACCCGAGCCGCCAAACTCCGCGCCGAGCAGCGCGTGCAGCGCTTCCTCGACGCCGCGCAGGAGCTGATGGCGGAGAAGGGGACGACCGACTTCACCGTGCAGGAGGTGGTCGATCGTTCCAAGCAGTCGCTGCGCAGCTTCTACCAGCACTTCGACGGCAAGCACGAGCTGCTGCTCGCCCTGTTCGAGGACGCCCTGGTCGTCGGGGCGGCCGAGGTCCGCAAGGCCGCCGAGGAACGGCGCGGTCCGCTGCCGCGCCTGCAGGCCGCGGTCGAGACCCTGTACGGGCAGTGCTGCCCTCCGGGGGTCCGCCGCCCGCTTTTCAGCGACTTCGCCCTGCAACTGCTCGTCACGCACCCGCCCCAGGTGGCGGCCGCGCACCGCCCCATGCTGGACGTCTTCACCGAACTCGTCGAGGACGCCGCCGCGGCGGGCGTCCTGCGGTCGGGCCGCCCGCGCCGCCAGGCGGCCCTGGTGATGCAGACGGTCATCTTCTCCGCGCACAGCAGCGGCGGCACCGGCGGCCCCGCCGGTCCGGTGACCGCGCCGGAGATCTGGCAGTTCTGCCTGCGCGGCATCTCCGCCGGCGGAGAGTAGCCGGGCCCGCCGGTGCCGGCGGCGCCCGGCCCCCGGGCTCAGGCCGTCGCCCGCCCCTCCGCCTGCGCCTCCGCCTGCGCGGCGGGCTCGCGCTCGGGACGCCAGAACGCGGCGAGCAGACCGGCCGTCGCCACGATCCCCACGCCGAGCGCGATGCCGCCGCCCGCCCAGCCCGTGATCTCGATGTCGGCCGCGGCGTCGATCGAGATCGAGCCCGGCCCCAGCGTCCCCAGCGCGACGCACGCGACCGCCAGCACGAGGACGTACTCGTAGCCGTCCTTGAACACGAAGAATCCGTTGGACCGGTGGGCGAGCAGTCCCGCGACGAGCATCACCGACACGATCGCCGCGCAGGCCAGAGGCGTCAGCAGGCCCACGACGAGCAGCGCGCCCGCGCCGATCTCGGTGAGCACGCTCAGCCACGCCTGCAGCTTGCCGTGCCGCAGCCCGAGCCCCTCGAACCAGCCCGCGGTGCCCTCGATCCGGCCACCGCCCCGCCAGTGATTGTGGCCGTGCAGGATCATCGTGATCCCCACGACCAGCCGCACGGCCAGCAGGGCCACCGCCTCGGCTTCCGGCATCTCATTCTCCTGTCTGGTCGTCATCGGACGTGACGTCGGATCGGGTGCTCGCCGACGCGCACTCCTCGGCGAACGCCAGCGCCTTCAGGTGGTAGGCCGCCGCCGCGAACCCGAGGCTCAGGTTGTGGCCGCCGCCGGCCTGCTCGTCGGCGAGGACGCGCGGCGACCGGGTGAACAGCGCCGCGACGTCGTCCAGCGCGGCCCGGCCCGGACTCCACACGGTCTCGTGCTCGGCGAGGGTGTAGCGGACGGGGACCCGCACCCGGGCCGCCAGCTCCGGCAGGCGGGACGGCCAGGGCGGCACCACGTCGCCCTCGTACGCGGGCGACCGCGACTGCAGGGCCGGATGCCCGATGACGTCCTCCGGGTACAGGTGCGAGGGCCCCCAGATGAGGTCGCGGATCGCCCCGGGCGGCGGGAGCCGGTTCCCGTTCCCGGGACCGAGGAGCCCGGCGGCGGCCTCGTGGTGCCGCCTGCCGGTGCCGGACATCTCCAGGCCGAGCAGCCCGTCCCCGTTCCCGCGGGCGGCCATCCGGACCGCCAGCTCGCAGCCGATCGAGTGCGCCAGCACGAACAGCCCCGCACCCCGCGGGCCCGGCCCGACGAGCGCGTCCACGGCCCGGTACGCGAGGTCGACCCGCCGCTCGGCGGGCGCCACCCGCTCCGCGTGCGGGGCGGACGCGCCGTAGCCGGGGCGGGCGAGCGCGACGACGGTGAAGCCGAGCGCCGCGCCCGTCCGCAGCAGCGACAGCCGGGGATGCCCGGGCGCGTCGAAGTAGGCGGGGCTCACCGCGCCGTGCAGCGCGAGGACGATCGCGCGCGGCCGCGGCACCGCCGCGACGAGCGCCGACATCGGGACTCCGTCGACGTCGACCACGGCATCGACCACGATGTCGGCCACGGGGGGCGCCGCCGAGCCGCCGGGGGCGTCCCCGTTCGCGCCGCCGTCCCGCGGGGGCGCGTTCCGAGCGCGTTCGCCGAACGTCATGCGTCCGCCCTGAGGAGCATCGTCCCGCCGGGAGTGAGGCCGCCGCTGCTCACGACGGCGACGCGCGCGCCCGGCACCTGCCGTTCCCCGCCCTCCCCGCGCAGTTGCACGACCGCCTCGTGGACCAGCCCCATGCCGTGCGTCCGACCGTGCGACAGCTGCCCGCCGTGGGTGTTCAGCGGCAGGACGCCGTCCCGTGCGATGTTCTTGCCGCCGTCGAGGAAGTCCTTGGCCTCGCCGATGCCGCAGAACCCGAGCGCCTCGATCCAGGAGAGGCAGTTGAGGGTGAACCCGTCGTAGAGCTGCGCGACGTCCACGTCGGACGGCCGCAGGGACGTGCGCGTCCACAGGTGGGCGGCGGGGCCGAGCACCTGCGGCTCGTGGGTCAGCGTGCTCTGGTCCCAGTCGATCCGCTCGGTGATCTGCGTGCCGACCGCCTCCACCAGGACGGGCGGCTTCGCCAGCTCCCGCGCGGCGTCCACCGCCGACACGATCACGGCGACGGCGCCGTCGCAGGGCACATCGCAGTCGTAGAGGCCGAACGGCGTGGTGATCGGCCGCGCCTCCAGGTAGTCGTCCATCGTCATCGGCGAGCGGTAGATCGCCGTCGGGTTGAGGGCGGCGTTCGCCCGCTGGTTCAGCGCGATCCAGCCGAGCGTCTCCCGCGTGGTGCCGTACCGGTGGAAGTGCCGCTGGGCGTTCAGCGCGAGGGTGTGCGCCGCGACGTCGACCCGAACGGCATCCGCCAGCTCGCGGCGCCCTCCACCCGGCCGCCGCCGCCCGCTCCCGCGCCGCCCAGCCGCATCCGCTCCCCGTGCGTGGTCTCCCACAGCGTCCGGAAGCACAGGACGTGGCGGGCGAGCCCGCCCGCCACCGCGAGCATCGCCGCGATCAGCGAGCCGCCCGGCCCGAACGTCTCGATGCCGCCGTTGTACCAGGTCGGATTCAGGCCCAGCGCGGATTCGAGCGCGGTCACGCCGCCCTCGCCGAACCCGCCGACCATGCCCGCGCCGGGATAGGTGGCCAGCCCGTCGATGTCGTCCAGCGTCAGCCCGGCGTCGGCGACGGCGCGCTCGCACGCCTGCACGGTGAGGGACAGCGGATCCACCATCAGGCGGCGGCCGAGTTCGGACGCGCCGATGCCGGTGAGGGCGACCCGGTCCTCGAACTTGTCGGCGGTGAGCATCGGACGGACGCGGCTCGCCATCCGTTCCGGTTCGACCTCGTCAGCGGGGAGTTCGGCGGGCGCCGCGCCCTGGTCCGCGGCGGGCCGGAAGAGCGGCAGCCACACGTCCTCGGCCTGCTCGAACACGACCTCCATCCGCATGCCGAGCTTCAGTTCGGCCGGGTCGCATTCGACGGCGTTGGTCGTGAGGCGCACGCGCGGGTCGTCTTCGAGGGCGACGTGGGCCACGACGTAGGGCGCCGGGAGGCCGGGGAGGCTGAACCGGTGGTTGACGGTGAACCCGATGAGGGTCGCGAACCCCGAGACGCCCCGCACGCCCATCTTCGTGCCGCGGCAATACCGGCATACCGGTTGCGGCGGGTGGATCAGGGCCGCGCACGCCTCGCACTCCTGCACGCGCAGCCGCCCGTCCGCACCGGACGTCCAGAAGAACTCGGTCTCGGGGGTGAGCCGGGGCAGGGGCCGCCCCGGGACGCCGCCCGCATCGCCACCGGTCGCGCTGCCGCCCACGGGGCCTCCTCACTCCATGCCGCCCGACGCCATGCCGCCCGCACTCCCGCGTCATGGCCTTCAAGTGCATTGAATTGTCGTTCATTTTCCTGGATCGTCGTTGATCCTACTGATGCGAGGCTCATCTGTGAACAGCGAGGCGATCGGGGCGCACGGCGCACGGGACCGCGGTCAGGACTGGTCAGGACTGGTCAGGACTTCGCCGCGGCCCCGGCACCGGCCGGGACGGCGCTGCCGGCGGCCTCCTCGCCCGGACCGCCGGTCGCCGGGCGGCGGCCCGGGATCGTCAGCGCGATCAGCGCGGAGACCAGCGCGGCGCCGCAGCCGATCAGCAGGCCGACGCGGAATCCGTTCTCCGACGGCAGGGCGTGCCCGCCCATCGTGACGGTCATCTCGGCGAGGACGACGCCGACCACGGCCGCCGCGACCGACGTGCCGATCGAGCGCATCAAGGTGTTGAAGCTGTTGGCCGAGGCGGTCTCCGAGCGCGGCACCGAACTCATGATCAGCGCGGGCATGGCCCCGTACGCGAAGCCGACGCCGATGCTGATGACGCAGGTGAACGCGACCACGCCCCACGTCGAGCCCGTCAGCAGCACCGAGGAGCCGTAGCCGAGCGCGATGATCAGCGCACCGACGCAGAGCGTCACCTTGGGCCCGCGCGCGGCCGACAGCCGGGCGCCCAACGGGGAGACCAGCATCATCATCAGGCCGCCCGGTGCCATCCACAGCCCGGCGGCCAGCATCGACTGGCCGAGGCCGTACCCGACGGCCTCCGGGATCTGCAGCAGTTGCGGGGCGATCAGCGCCTGCGCGTACATCGCGAAGCCGATCATGATCGAGGCCGCGTTCGTCAGCAGCACGGGACGGCGGGCGGTGACGCGCAGGTCGACCAGCGGGTCGCGCGCCCGCATCTCCCAGAGGCCCCAGAGGACGAAGAGGACGACCGCGCCCGCGAGCAGCCCGATCGTGGCGGCGCTCGTCCAGCCCCAGTCGGAGCCCTTGGACACGCCGAGCAGGAAGCACACCAGCCCGCCGCCCAGGCCGACGGCGCCCACGGCGTCGATGCGCCCGCCGCCGCGGGCCGGCACGTCCGGGACCAGGAACCAGATCAGCGCGGCCACCAGCAGGCTCAGCCCGGCCGACCCCCAGAACAGCGCGCGCCAGCTGACGTTCTCGATCACCGCGGCCGACAGCGGCAGCCCGAAGGCGCCGCCGATGCCCATGGACGAGCTCATCAGCGCGATCGCCGACCCCAGCCGCTCGGGCGGCAGCAGGTCGCGCAGCGCGCTGATGCCGAGCGGGATCATGCCCATGCCGACGCCCTGCAGCCCGCGCCCGACGATCATCGGGACCACGGAGCCCGACAGCGCGCAGACGATCGACCCGGCGATCAGCGGGATCATCAGGACGAGCAGCATGCGCCGCTTGCCGTACAGGTCGCCGAGTTTCCCGGTGACCGGCATCGCGACGGCGCCGGCCAGCAGCGTCGCGGTGACCACCCACGCGGCGTTGGACGCCGTGGTGCCGAACAGCCGCGGGAGTTCCCCGATCAGCGGCACCACGAGCGTCTGCATGAGCGATGCGACGATGCCGGCGACGGCCAGCACGCCCACGATTCCTCCGGGCCGCCCCCGGGACGCGGAGACCTCCACGATGCACGCACCTCTTATTCGGTTATCCGGAACGGTTTGGCCTGTGCACCATACATATGGTATGGCGAATGCACAATTTATGCAGGATGCACAGCACTCCGGCTTCCGGATCACGACGGACGGGCACGGCAACGGGCCGGTACGGTCGCCGCGCCGACGACCGCACCGGCCCCTGTGCCCCGGCGGGTACGCGCGCCGGGACGCCGATCAGATCTTGGCCTGTGCCTTCCGGACCGTCACCGGCTCGGCGAGCCCCTGCTCGTCACAGATCCGCTGCATCTGCGCGATGGTCTCGTCGAGCCCCGCCCCCAGCCGCTCGCCGGGGGTGAACGTCGCCGGGAGGTTGCGCATCCCGTTGATGACGCCGATGGTGTCGTAGTGCACCGCGCCCTCGGCGTCGCACCGGTAGTCCGGCATCCGGTCGAGCACCTGCAGCAGCATCCGCTTGAACACCGTGCGCGCGACGTTCGAGCCGATGCACCGGTGGATGCCGATCCCGAAGCTGCTGTGCCGGTTGTTCTTGCGGCCGAGGTCGATCGTGTTCGGCTCCGGGAACACCTCGGCGTCCCGGTTCGCCATCGCCCACGACAGCCAGAGCCGGTCGCCCTCCTTGAAGCGCGTCCCGACCATCTCGCAGTCGGCCGAGATCGTGCGCCCGTCGCCCGGTGCGGGGCTGTAGAAGCGCAGGAACTCCTCGGTCGCCGAGTTCAGCAGGGTGTCGCGCTCGCGGCTGAGCCGGTCGCGCTCCGCGGGGTTCTCCGACAGCCACTCCAGCGCGTGCGCGGTGAGCGCCGTCGTGGTGTCGAACCCGCCGCCGATGATCAGCCCGAGCGCCCCGACCTGGTCCATGAAGTCCGGCGGCTCGCCGTCGATCTTGATCCGTGCGATCTGGTCGATCAGCCCCGGCCGCGGGTTCTTCTGGATCTCGAAGAACTGGCCGACCAGGTGCCGGCCCATGTCCTTGTGCATCTCGGCGACCCGCTCCGCCTCGGGCGTGTTGGGCCGCGTGTACACGGCGGCGTGCACCGGCTCGTTGTAGACGACCCAGTCCTTCAGCGGGATGCCCATCATGCCCAGCGTGAGGACCGCCGGGACGACGTTGGCGAGGTCGTCGACGAAGTCGATGCGGCCGCTCTCGATCTTCTCGTCGAGGCACGCGCGCACCAGCTCGTCGATCACCGGGATCCACCGGTTGATCGCGGCCGGCGACAGGTACGGGTTCAGCGCCTGCCGGTAGTACCGCTGCGCGGGCGGGTCCATTTCCAGGAAGCCGCCGGTGCTCCCCTTGCCCCGTTCGGGCGTGGGAATGGAGATGCCCTGGTAGCCGCGCCGCTCGCCCTTGATGTCATGGTCGTTCGACACCTTGTCGGCGGACCGGGCGAGTTCGAACACCTCGCGGTTGCCCGCCGCGACCCAGTGGCCGCCGTAGGTTTCCGACCACGCGACGGGGCACTTCTCGTGCATCTCCTCCGTGATCGCCTCGAACCGGCCGCGATATTCGGGCGTGTGCCGGTCGAAGTGGTATCGCAGCTGTTTACGATCGTCGTCCTTGACGACGTCATCCGCACCCATATTGCCTTTCTCCAAAGTCACTAGAGGTCGGAGTCATCGCGGCGGGAGCCGGACACCGCGCCGTCAGGAGATGGAGATCGCGCGTTCCGGGCACGAATTGACGGCCTCGATGACCTGCTCCTCCTGGTCCGGCGGGACGTCCTCCTGCACGACGGACGAGTGACCGTCGACGTCCCGGAGCTCGAAGATCTCCGGAGCGATCATCGCGCAGAGCGTGTGGCCCTGGCACCGTTCCGAATCGACGCGCACCTTCACGCTCTTTCCTCCTACCTGTTAATCGGCATCGGTTTCAGACGTGGTAGTCGTGCCACTTCAGATAGCCGCCCGCGTCCACCCGCATCTGCATTCCGGTAACGTACTTCGACTCGTCCGACGCGAGGAAGAGGACGGTGTCGCTGATGTCGCCCGGCTCCACGTAGGAGATCGGGAACGCCTGCTGCACGGCGAACGCCGGCTCGGCGTCCTCGCGGGTCGGGTTCTCGAGGTCCGGACGGAACGAGCGGTACATCGGCGCGCTCTGCAGCATCGGCGTGTTGCAGTTCGTCGGGTGGATCACGTTGATCCGGATCTTGAGCGGCGCGAGGTTGCGGCCGAGTTCGTGCGCGTACTCCGACAGCGCCCGCTTGGTGAACGCGTAGCCGCTGCGCCGGGGTTCGACCCGGGGTTCTGCACCATGCCCATGTTCATCAGCGCCGCCGCCGACCCGGTCGCGATGATCGAGGCGCCCTCGCCGAGGTGCGGCAGCGCGACCTGGATCGCGTTGATCGTCCCGACCAGGTTGACGTTGATGACGTCCGTCCACGCCTGCAAGGGCGGGTTGCCGTGCAGGGGCGCGATGCCGGCCTGCGCGACGACGACGTCCAGCCGGCCGAGCTCGCGGACGCCCCGGTCCACGGCGTCGGCGAGCTGCGCGGCGTCGCGGACGTCGGCCTGCACCGCCACGACGCGCCGTCCGGCGGCCTCGACCAGCCGGGCCGTCTCCTTGAGGTCGTCCGGCGAGGCCAGCTTGTAGCCGACCGTCTCGATGTCCTGGCAGAGGTCGACCGCGATGATGTCGGCGCCCTCCTCGGCCAGCCGCACCGCGTGGCTGCGTCCCTGCCCGCGCGCCGCGCCCGTGACGAACGCGACCTTCCCCTCGACACGTCCCATGTGGCGTCGTCCCTTTCCCGCTCTCACGTCCGGTTGCCGTCAACCGGCGGTAGATGTTGTGGTGCGCTCGCCGGCGGCGGCGTCCAGCGCACCGGCCAGCGCGTCCAGGCCCCCGCCCAGCGCGCCGAGGTCCGCGCCGTGCTCGGCGGCGACCCGCCGCACGACGTCCATGTCCTTGCCGAGGAACCCGCCCACCGCCTCGGCGAACCGCGCCACCGAGCCGCGGGAGGCGACGCCCGCCTGGGCCCGGCTCGCCGCGCTGCGGTGCCCGCGGCGTCGAGCAGGACGGGCTCGTCGACGCCGAACGCCGCGGCGAGCGGGCGCCTCGGCCAGCAGCCCGATCTGGGCGGCGAACACCGCGTTGTTGAGCAGCTTCACGCGCTGGCCCGCGCCGAGCGCGCCGACGTGCAGGACCGGGTCGCCGTAGCAGCGCAGCGCGGGCCGTACCCGGGCCACGGCGTCGTCGGCGCCGCCCACGAAGAGGGAGATCCGCCCGGCCGCGATGTCGTGCGGCCCGCCGCTGACGGGGGCGTCGACCACGTGGACGTCCCGGGCGGCGGCGCGGTCGGCGACGGCCGCGGCGGTGTCGGGGTCGCCGGTGGTGTGGACGACGACGACCGATCCGCGCGGCATCCGGTCCGGCAGCGGGCCGTCTACGCACACCTCCCGGACCTGGGCGTCGTCGAAGACGCTCACCAGGACGGCGTCGGCGTTCTCCGCGGCGTCCGCGGCGGCGGCGACGGGGTGGGCCCCGGCCGCGGCGAGCGCCCGCACCGCCGTCGGCCGTCCGGCCGAGCACGCGGACCTCGTGACCGGCCCGCACGAGGCGGTCCACCATCGGACGGCCCATCCGGCCCGCTCCGACGAATCCGAGGCGCATCGGCTGCTCCTGTTCGCGCGTGGTCGTCGCGGGCCCCGGCACATGGCGGCCGTCCCGGTCGACGTCGATCCCCCGGTGGGGAGACTCAGGTGACCGCGACACTAGCCACGCTCAACGGTTTGAGCAATAGGTCACCTCGATGAACACTGATTCAATCGCCTGATCGAGCATGCATCGGCCGGATGCGGCCGGGGCCGGGCCGCCCTTTTCACCTTGGGGCATCGTTGCTGGTCAGAGTGGTTTTGAGGTGCTGCTGCGGGCCCATCCGCCCGTGCTCCGGGACGGTCTCGCGGGTCGTGCACGCGCGCCCGTCCGGGGCGTCCCGGGGCTGTTGACTGCCCGACGGTCGGCTGATTTCCTTCGCCGTGGGACGCCCCGTGCCCGGAGCGCGCGCTCCCGTCCGTCCACGCACGCACCCCGGCGGCACCCCAGCGGCAGGCCTTCGCACAGGCGGCGCGGCCTGCGCCGCCACGCCGACGCCGACGCCGAGATCGCAGAACGTTTCAGACACTCCGTCCGAGGAGGAACGCCGATGAGCGGACCGACATCCACCCCCCAGCCCGGAACATCGCCCGGGAGCACGCCCGCGGCGAAGGCGCGCGTCGGCTTCGTCGGGCTGGGCAGCCAGGGCGGGCCGATGGCGCGCCGGATCGTCGAGGCCGGGCATCCGACAACGCTGTGGGCGCGCCGCCCCGGCTCCCTCGAACCGTTCGCCGACACCGCCGCGAAGGTCGCCGAGTCCCCCGCCGCGATGGCCGCGGACTGCGACGTCGCCTGCGTCTGCGTGATCGACGACGCCGACGTCGAGCAGGTCGTCACCGGCGAGAACGGCATCCTGTCCGGGCTCGCGGAGGGCGGCGTGATCGTCGTGCACAGCACCGTGCACCCCGACACCTGCCGGCGGCTCGCCGACGCGGCCGCCGCGCGCGGCGTGTCCGTGGTCGACGCGCCGGTCAGCGGCGGCGGCCAGGCGGCCGCCGAGGGGCACCTGCTGGTGATGGCGGGCGGCGACGCGGCGGCCGTCGAGCGCTGCCGGCCGGTGTTCGCGACGTACGCCGACCCGATCGTCCACCTCGGCCCGCTCGGGTCCGGGCAGCTGACCAAGCTGCTCAACAACGTGCTGTTCACGGCGAACCTCGCGACGGCGGCGGGCGCGCTCGCGCTCGGCCGGTCGCTGGACATCGACCCGGCCCGGCTCGCCGAGGTCGTCTCCCACGGCAGCGGGACGAGCTTCGCGCTCGGGCGGGTCGCGGCGGCGGGCGGCACGCTCGACCCGATGGCGTCCCGCGCGGGCGCCCTGCTCCAGAAGGACGCGCGGCTGCTGGCCGCGGTCGCCGAGGCGGCGGGCGTCCCGGCGGGACCGGTCATGCGGGCGGCCGACGACGCCCTGGGGATCATGGAACATCCCAGGTAGCGGGGCACGCGGCCGGTTCCCGGACCGATGCGGCATTGACCATCTCCGCTTGCGAGATTAACGTTCTCGTTATTCGAGAGCGAGGTGCGAGCACATGCCCGAGACGCCGCATGACGACCCGGCCGTCCCGCCGGTGGACGGACGGGACGGACGGCCGCGGTACCGCGTCGTCCAGTGGGCCACCGGGAACATCGGCACGCGGGCGCTGCGCGCGGTGATCGAGCACCCGACCCTGACGTTGGCCGGAACGTACGTCCACTCTCCGGCCAAGGCGGGGAAGGACGCCGGGGAGCTGTGCGGCCTCGGCCCCACCGGCGTCGCCGCCACCGGCGACGTCGGCGAGATCCTGGCCTCGCGGCCGGACTGCGTCCTGTACATGCCGCGGGCCTGCGACTTCGACACGGTGTGCCTGCTGCTGGAGGCGGGCGTGAACATCGTGACGACGCGCGGCGAGTTCCACCGCCCGGACAGCATCGACCCCGACGTCCGCAAGCGGGTCGAGGCGGCCTGCGAGCGCGGCGGCGCCTCGATCCACAGCACCGGAAGCAGCCCCGGGTTCATCACCGAGGCCGTCCCGCTGGTGCTCACCTCGATCCAGCGGCGGCTCGACCGGCTGACGATCAGCGAGTTCGCCGACCTGTCCAAGCGCGACTCCCCCGGGCTGCTGTTCGACGTCATGGGGTTCGGCAAGCCGCCCGCCGAGATGGACGAACGCCGGCTGTCCCACGGGCGCGTCAGTTTCGGCCCGTCCCTGGAACTCGTCGCCGACGCACTCGGGCTGCCGCTGGACTCGCTGGAGGCGTCCGGGGAGGTCGCGACCGCGCCCCGCACGATCCGCATCGCCGCCGGGGAGATCCCGGCGGGGACCGTGGCCGGCCAGCGCATCACGGTCGACGGCGTCCGCGACGGGCGGCCCCTGCTGCGCTTCCGCGCCACCTGGTACTGCACCACCGACCTCGACGCCGACTGGGACGTCCGGGACACCGGCTGGCACATCGCGATGGAGGGCGACACGCCCCTGGACGTCGACCTGCGGTTCCCCGTGCCGCTCGACCGGATGGCCGCCACCACCCCCGGCTACACCGCGCACCGCGCCGTCAACGCCGTCCCGTTCGTCTGCGCCGCCGAGCCGGGCATCCGCACGACCGCCGACCTGCCGCAGATCGTCGCCGCGCTCGGCTGAGCGCGGCCCGCCCGCCGACCACCGGTCCCCCGGTGTCACCGAGTCCGAGGAGCAGCCCTTGAGCGTCACCGACGCGCATCCGTCCCGTTTCGAGCAGGGCATGGCGACCCGCCGGGAGGTGCTCGGCGCCGAGCACGTGGAGCGTTCCATGGCGGGCGTGAGCGAGTTCGCGCGGCCCGTCCAGGAACTGGTCACCGAGTACTGCTGGGGCGCGGTGTGGACCCGCGACGGCCTGGACCGGCGCACCCGCAGCCTGATCAACCTCGGGATGCTGACGGCGCTCGGCCGCGACCACGAGTTCGCGGTGCACGTCCGCGCGGCGGTCACCAACGGCTGCACCGTGGAGGAGATCCGGGAGGCGCTGCTCCAGACGGCGGTGTACTGCGGCGTCCCGGCGGCGATGCAGTCGTTCCGGACCGCCGAGCGCGTGCTCGACGAACTGCGCGGCGCGGAGGGGCGGCAGGACCATGAGTGAGCGCGCGCCGATCCGCACGGTCGGGTTCGTGGGCCTCGGCCACATGGGGCGTCCGATGTCCGGGCGGCTGGCGGAGGCCGGGCTGCGGGTGCTCGGCCACGACCCCGCGCCGCCGCCCGCCGCCGCCCTCCCGGACGGCCTCGTTCTCGTCGGATCGCCCGCCGACGCCGCCAGAGGCGCCGACGCCGTGGTGCTCATGCTGCCGAACAGCGACATCGTCGAGGGCGTCGTCGACGGGCTGCTCGACGTGCTCGAAGCGGGCCCGACGCTGCTCGACATGGGGTCGAGCCGTCCGCTGTCCACGCAGAAGGTCGCGGCCCGCGCGGCGGAGCGCGGCGTCGCGTTCGTCGACGCGCCGGTCTCCGGCGGGGTGAAGGGCGCCGAGGGCGGGACGCTCACGATCATGGCCGGGGGCGCCGCCGCCGACGTCGACCGCGTCCGGCCGGTCCTGGACGTGCTCGGCGGCGCCGTCGTGCACGCCGGGGAGGTCGGGGCCGGGCACGCCCTCAAGGCGTTCAACAACCTCCTGTCGGCCTCCCACCTGCTCGCGACCGCCGAGGTCATGCGGGCGGGGAGCCGCTTCGGCCTCGACCCGGCGGTGATGATCGACGCCATCAACCGGTCGAGCGGCCGCTGCGCGTCCACCGAGGTCAAGTGGCCGAACTTCGTCCTCAACGACCGCTACGACTCCGGGTTCGGGCTGTCGCTGATGCTCAAGGACATCCGGATCGCGGCCGAACTGGCCGAGGCGCAGGGCACCCCGCTGCCCTTCGGCCGGGCCGCCGTGGAACTGTGGGCGGCGGCGGCCGAAGACCTCGGTCCCGACGCGACCAGACCGACATCGCCCGCTGGGCGGGCCGGTCGTCCGGCGGGTGAAGGCGCTCGCGGCGGCGGGATGACGGGATCGCGCGATAACGTCGGGGCCGTGCGGCTTCATGTGGGATGCGCGATGTGGAACCTCGCCCCGTGGCAGGGGCGCTACCTGCCTCGCGCGCTGCCCGCCGACGAGCGCCTGCGCGCCTACGCGTCGTGGTGCAACGCGGTCGAGGGCAACACGACCTTCTACGCGACCCCGTCGCGGGACGCGGTCGAATCGTGGGCGCGGCAGACGTCCCCCGACTTCCGCTTCGTGTTGAAGCTCCCGAAACCGGTCACGCACGGGAGCAGGCTGGCGGGCGCCGACGACGAACTGCGCGCGTTCCTCGACGCGATCGAGCCGCTCGGCCCGCGCGCCCACGCGCTGTGGGTGCAGTTGCCGGGCTCGTTCGGGCCGGGCGACGTCGGGACGCTCGTGCGGTTCCTCCGGCGGCTGCCCGCGTCGCACCGGTACGCCGTCGAAGTGCGGCACCGCGCGTTCTTCGAGGACGCCCGGGCCGCGGGGCTCCTGGAGCGGGCGCTCCGCGAGACGGGCGCCGAATGGGTCCCCTTCGACACCACCACCCTGTTCCGGACCCCGCCGACCAGCGACGCCGAACGGGACGCGTGGCTGAAGAAACCGCGGATGCCGCGGCGCGCGGCCGCGCTGACCGGCCGTCCGATCGTCCGCTACCTCGGCCGCGACGACGCCGACCGCACCGTCGAGGGCTGGCGGGACTGGGCCGCGACGGTCGCCGGCTGGCTGCGCGAGGGCCGCACGCCGACCGTGTTCGTCCACACCCCCGACAACGCCGAGGCGCTCGAACTCGCCCGGCGCTTCCACGACGAGGTGCGGGCGCTGGTGCCCGAACTGGAGCCGCTGCCGGAGCCGGAGCCCGCCGGGCCGCCGACGCTCTTCTGACGGATCGCCCGCACCGACGGGTCAGCGGCCCGCGCGTCCGGCCGAGTCGGCGATCTCCCGGTCGGCGACCTCGCGGTCCTGCCAGCCCCGGACGTCCGCGCTCTTGCCCGGTTCGAGGCTCTTGTAGATGTCGAAGAAGTGGCCGATCTCGTCGAGGATGTACCCGTGGACGTCGTCCAGGTCGCGGATGCCCTCGTAGCGGACGTCGCGGGCCGGGACGCCGAGGATCTTCGCGTCCGGGCCCTTCTCGTCCAGCATCCAGAAGACCCCGACGCTGCGGACGGTGACCTGGCAGCCGGGGAACGTCGGTTCCTCCAGCAGGACCATCGCGTCGAGCGGATCGCCGTCCTCGGCCACGGTGCCCGGGATGTAGCCGTAGTCGACCGGGTACTGCGTCGAGGTGAACAGCATGCGGTCCAGCCGGATCCGCCCGAGCCGGTGATCCATCTCGTACTTGTTCCGCGATCCACGCGGAATCTCGACGATCATCTCGGTTTCCACCGGTTCCCCCTCGCGACGCGCTCTCATCAGGGAGTTCGCCGCTGAGAACGTCCCGAAACCGGTTCGGTCACGCCGATCCGCCGATGAACGCGGCGGCCGTCCGGGCGGCGAGTGCGCGGAGCCAGGTGTGCGCGGCGTCGTGCGTGTGCACGGGATGCCACCACAGCGCCTCCTGGACCGGCACCGCCTCGAACGGGCACGGCAGCGCGCGGACGGCGGCGACGGGCGCGAGGAGTCCGGCGAGCCGGCGCTGGATCAGCGCGAGCCGCCGGGTCCCCGCGACGAGCGACGGCATCAGCTGGAAGTTCTGCACCGACACCTCCACGCGGGGCTCCAGGCCGAGCATGCTGAGCTGCCTCGCCGCCGGGGCATCGTAGGGCCGCTGGTAGACCACCCACGGCAGGCGGGCGAGGTCGTCGAGGGTGAGGGCGTCGCCGATCTCGGGATGGTCGGCGGCCACGAGGCACACCCACTCGTCCCGGTACAGCTCGACGGTGGGGAAGCCGCTGATCACGCCGTGCGGCATCAGCAGCCCGTCCACGGCGCTGAGCAGCGCGTCGGTGTTCTCGCCGATCTCCGGGCCGACCTGCCGGAACGTCAGCCGGACCCCGGGCGCCGCCGCGTGCACGGCGCGGGCGAGCGCCGCACCGAACACCGCCACCGCGTAGTCGGACGCCATGATCGTGAACTCGCGCCGTTCGGTCGCGGGATCGAACTCCGCGCGGCTGGTGAACAGGCGCTCCAGCAGCACGCAGGCGTTCGCGGCGGGCGCCTGCAGGGCCGCGCCGAGCGGCGTCGGCTCGTAGTTGTTGCCCGTCCGGACCAGCAGCTCGTCGCCGAAATGGCGGCGCAGCCGGGCGAGCGCCGCGCTGGTCGCGGGCTGGCTGAGGCCGATGCGCCGCCCCGCCCGGGTGACGTTGCGCTCCTCCAGCAGGGCGCGCAGGGCCACGAGCAGGTTCAGGTCGAGGCTGGCCAGGTTCACGGCGGAAGCATCCATTCGCTCTATGGATAACAGGCATCTGGGGAATCGATTTCCCAGATTACGCCCGGGTGCCCCAAGGTTAATGGCATCGCTAGGAGGGACGTCGTGGACATCGCCGTGGAAACACTGCCCGCCGACCGGTTCGGGGTCGGCACCTTCTCCGCCGGGGACGGCCCCGCGTTCCCGGGGCTGGTCACCTCGACCGTGTCGCCGACCTGCGCACGGTGCCCGGGCTCGCCGCCTTTCGGACCGTCCGGGACCTGCTGGAACGCTGGGACGACGTGCTGCCGCTACTGCACGCCGCGGACCCCGGGCCGCTGCCGCTCGGCGAACTGCGCGTGCACGCCCCCCTCGAACCCCGGCAGATCATCCAGTCGGGCGCGAACTACCGCACGCACGTCATCGACCTCGCCGTCGCGCTCGACCGGCGGCCGGGCGCCCGGCCGACCGCGTCCGCGCCGAGACGGCCGCGATGATGGACCGGCGCGCCGCCGAGGACGAACCGTACGCGTTCATCGGCCTGCCCTCGTCCGTCACCGGGCCCTACGACGACGTGGTGATCCCGTCGTGGTGCACCAAGCCCGACTGGGAACTCGAACTGGCCGCGGTGATCGGCCGCCCCGCCTACCGGGTGTCCCCGGCCGACGCCCTCGCGCACGTCGCCGGGTACACGATCGCCAACGACGTGACGGCCCGCGAACTCGTCTTCCGCCGCGACATGCCCGAGATCGGCACCGACTGGCTCCGCGCCAAGAACGCCCCGACCTTCACGCCCCTCGGGCCCTACCTGGTCCCGGCCGGGTTCGTCGACCCGTCCGGCCTGCGCGTCACCCTCCGCCTCAACGGCGACGTCATGCAGGACGAGTCCACCGCCGACATGATCTTCGACGTGGCCCGGCTGGTCGCGTACGCGTCGCGGACCACCCGGCTGCTGCCCGGCGACCTCGTCCTCACCGGCAGCCCCGCCGGGAACGGCATGCACTGGGGACGGCTGCTGCGCCCCGGCGACGTCATGGAAGGCACCGTCGGCGGGCTGGGCTCGCAGCGCAACCGATGCGTCGCCGAGGAGGTCTGATGCTCGACCGCACCGACCCGGAGAGCGCGATCGCCGCGGCCGCCGCCGCGTACTCCAACTGGGGACGCTGGGGCGAGGACGACGTCCTCGGCACCGTCAACTTCATCGACGACGCCAAACGGCGCGAAGGGGCCGCGCTCGTCCGGCGCGGCACGTCCTTCTCCCTCTCCCAGCGGTTCGACATGAACGGGCCCCAGAAGGGCTGGCGGCGCCGCACCAACCCGGTGCACACCATGCTCGACACCGGCACCGACGCCGCCCTCGGCAACCAGGGTTTCCCGCACGGGATCGGCGGCGCCGACGACGTCGTGTCGATGCCGCTGCAGTGCTCCACCCAGTGGGACGGCCTCGGCCACATCTTCGACCACGGCCGCGCGTGGAACGGCCGCCCCGCCGAGAAGGTCGTCACCTCCGAAGGCGACCTGGTCACCGGCATCGAGCACATGGCCGCCCCGGTCGCCGGACGCGGCGTCCTGCTCGACGTCGGCCGCGTCGTCGGCGGCGTAGTCGGCGGCGGCGAACTCCCCGACGGCTTCGCGATCACCGAGGAGCACCTGCGGGCCGCCATCGACGCGCACGGCGTCGCCGTCGGCCGCGGCGACATCGTCTGCGTGCGCACCGGCCACCTCTCCCGCGCCCGCCGCGACGGCTGGGGCGACTACGCGGGCGGCCCCGCCCCCGGCCTGTCGTTCACCACCGCGTCCTGGCTGCACCGCACGGAGATCGCCGCGATCGCCACCGACACCTGGGGCTTCGAGGTGCGGCCCAACGAGTTCGACGACGCCTTCCAGCCCCTGCACCAGGTCGTCATCCCGAACATGGGCCTGCTCGTCGGCGAACTCTGGGACCTCGACGCGCTCGCCGAAGACTGCGCGGCCGACGGCGTCCACGAGTTCTGGCTCACCGCGGGCCCCATCCCCGTCACCGGCGCCGTCGCGCCCCCGTCAACCCCATCGCGGTGAAATGAGCGGCGGCGAAATGAAGATCGGTGCGCTGAACATCGACGTCCACGCCCACGTGCTCCTCCCCGCGATCGAAGACGCGGTCGCCGGACGGCCGGGCCACGCGGAGCACCGCGCCCTGGACGCCCGCCGCAACGGCCCCGCGTCCCTGCGGGCGAGCGGCGCGATGATCGGCGAACGTATCGACCGCCTCACCCGCGTCGACGCGCGCCTCACCGACATGGACGCCGCGGAGGTCGACGTCCAGATCGTCAGCCCATCGCCCTCCCACTACCACTACTGGGCGGACCGCGACCTGGCCCGCACCGTGTACCGCCTCGCCAACGAGGGCACCGCCGCCCACTGCGCCGGATCCGACCGGCTGCACGGCCTCGGTCTCGTCCCCCTGCAGCATCCGGACCTCGCCGTCGAGGCGCTCGACCACGCGATGGCGCTCGGCCTGAAGGGCGTCGAGATCTCCTCGCACGCCCCCGGCCGCGAACTGTCGGACCCCGCGCTCACCCCCTTCTGGACTCGCGCCGAAGCGCACGGCGCGGTGGTGTTCGTCCACCCCTTCGGCTGCACGCTCGACGAACGCCTCGACCGCTTCTACCTCTCGAACATCGTCGGGCAGCCCGTCGAGAACGCCGTCGCCCTCTCGCACCTGATCTTCTCCGGCGTGCTGGACCGGCACCCGGCCCTGAAGGTCCTCGCGGCGCACGGCGGCGGCTACCTGCCGACCTACCTCGGCCGCGCCGACCACGGTCACGCGGTGCGCCCCGAGGCGCGCGAGTGCGCCGACGCCCCCGGCGGTTACCTGCGCCGCATCTGGTTCGACTCGCTGGTCTACGAACCGTCCGCGCTGCGGGCCCTGATCGACGCCGCGGGGATCTCCCAGGTCGTCATGGGGTCGGACCACCCGTTCGACATGGGCGTCGAAGACCCCGTCGCCCGAATCCGCGCCGCGCTCCCCGAGGGCCCGGGCCGCGACGCCGTCCTGGGCGGCAACGCCGCCGCGCTCTTCGCCCTGCCGTGACCGTCAGAGTTCGAGGACGAGGCGGGGGCCGCGGGCGCGGGACACGCAGATCATCATGAACCCGCCGTCCGCCCGCTCGTCCTCGGTCAGGACGGAGTCGCGGTGGTCGGGCTCGCCCTCCAGGACGGGCGTCTCGCAGGTCCCGCACGTTCCTTCCCGGCACGAGAACAGCACGTTCACGCCCGCCTTCTCGACCGCCTCCAGGATCGAGCAGCCCGCCGGGACCTCGACCGTCCGCCCGCTCAGCGCCAGCTCGACCTCGAAGGCGTCCCGCGGCCCGGTCTCGGGCCGGGCGGCGAACCGCTCGGTCCGGACGCCCGGCGCCCGCTCCTCCACCGCCGCGATCATCGGCTCCGGACCGCAGCAGTACACGAGCGTCCCGGGCCCGACGTCGCCCAGCGCCGCGTCCAGGTCGAGCAGCCCGAACTCGTCCTGGGGGCGCACCTCGACACGGTTTCCGTAGCGGGACAGTTCGTCGAGGAACGCCATCGCGGCAAGCCTCCGCCCGCCGTACAGCAGCCGCCAGTCCGCGCCCGCCGCCTCGGCCGCCGCGACCATCGGCAGGATCGGCGTGATGCCGATGCCGCCCGCGAGGAAGAGGTACCGGGGGGCTTCCTCGAACGCGAAGTTGTTGCGGGGCCCGCGCGTCCGGAGCCGGTCCCCCGGCCGGACCCGCTCGTGCACGATCGTCGAACCGGGCCCTTCCCGGAGCACCCCCAGCCGCCACGTCCCGTCCCCCGGGTCGCCGCACAGCGAGTACTGCCGCACGACATCACCGTCGAGCAGCACGTCGATGTGCGCCCCGGGCCGCCACGGCGGCAGCCGTCCCCCGTCCGCGGCCCGCAGGGTCAGCCCCACGACGCCGTCGGCGAGGTCCGTCCGCTCGGCGACGACGACCTCGGTCTCCATGGCGTTGCCCGCGGCCACTCGGCCCTCCGTTGCACGACGTCCGGTCACGACGACGATCCCGCCCGGCACCGCCGCACGTCAGCCGAGGTTCCGTCGAACGGAAGAACCCGGGCCCGACGCGACCGCGGGACCCACCGCGATCGATTGCATGTTCGAATACCGACACTTAGGGTGTGACGTCGACCGACGGAAGGACGCAACGATGGACCCCTTCGAGCACCTGCGGGAGATCTGCCTGTCGCTGCCGGAGGCGACCGAGAAACCGTTCGGTGGTCACACCTCCCCTTCCTTCCGCGTCCGGGACAAGCTCTTCGCGATGACGACCGAGGACGGCCTCTCGCTGTGGTTCAAGGCGGGACCCGGCACCCAGGAAGCCCTCATCGCCGAGGACCCCGAACGCTTCTACCGCCCCCCGTACGTCGGCCCCAAAGGCTGGGTGGGCGTGCACCTCGACACCGACCAGGACTGGGACGAACTGGCCGAACTGATCGAAGACAGCTACCGCCTCATCGCCCCGAAACGCCTCTCCGCCCGCCTGGACCAAGAACGGCCGTGATTCCAGACGGCGGATCGGCCCGAGCACGGTTCCGGGCCACCCGAACCTGCAAGGACGTCCTATGGCGGCTTCCGCCGCCCGGCGGCGGCAGCCCGGTTTCCGCCGTAGGCTGCGACCCGACGGACGGGAGGCTGAAGTGGCCGAGACGACGCTGACCGAGGTGATGGCCGAGCTGGCCGCCCTGGAGGACCCGAAGGCCCGCGCGGTGAACGAGAAACACGGCGACGACCACGGCGTGAACCTCGGGAAGCTGCGCGCGCTGGCGAAGCGCTTGAAGGCGCAGCAGGACCTGGCGTACCGGCTCTGGGAGACCGACGACACGGCGGCGAGGCTGCTGGCGATCCTGATCGCCCGCCCGAAGTCGTTCGGACGCGATGAACTGGACGTCATGCTGCGCGAGGCCCGCGCACCCAAGGTTCAAGACTGGCTCCTTAATTACGTCACGAAGAAGAACCCGCACTGCGAAGACCTGCGCCTGTCCTGGTTCGGCGATCCGGATCCGGTGGTCGCCAGTGCGGGATGGGCGCTGACGACCGCACGCGTGGCGAAGGAGCCCGAGGGCCTCGACCTCGCGGCGCTCCTCGACACCATCGAGGCGGAAATGAAGGACGCCCCCGATCGTCTGCAGTGGGCGATGAACCACTGCCTGGCCGAGATCGGCATCCGGCACCCCGAGCACCGCATCCGCGCGATCGACATCGGTGAGCGCCTGCAGGTGCTCAAGGACTACCCGACCTCCCCGGGCTGCACGTCCCCGTTCGCGCCCACCTGGATCATCGAGATGGTGCGCCGCCGGAATCAGTAGATCCGCTCATCCACCAAACGTCTCCTGATCAGTGGGCCCCGGCTCGCCGGGGCAGCAGGCCCCGTGGAACGTATCGAGGCGGGGTGCGGACGCTTGAGCGGCGGTCGGCAAGACCCACTCCTGCACTCTGTTCGGGAACGGTGGTTCAGCGGCGGTGGCGGGTCAGGGTGCGGAGGCGTCTGCCGATGCGGTCGAGGGTGGTGTCGTCTGGGGTCCAGCCGCGGTGCAGGAGCGCGGTGAGGAGCGCCTCCAGGTAGGGGGCCGGGCGGGATAAGAAGTCGCGGGTCACGGGGATCACCTCCCAGTTCTGTTCTTGCGCGAGCCATTTGCGGCGGCGCCGGTCGCGGCCCCGCGCCTCGGAGCCGGTGTGGTGCCGTTCGCCGTCGTATTCGAGGCCCACGCGGAATCTCTCGTAGCCGAGGTCCACGTAGAGCATCCGGTCGTACGGGCCCATCACCGGGACCTGGCAGGCCGGGCGGGGGAAACCGGCGTCGACGACGGCCACTTTGGTCCAGCTCTCGCCGGGTGACGCGGATCCGTGGTCGCCGAGGCGGAGGATCTCGCCGAGGCGCGTGTTGCCACGGTAGCCGGGGAGGGTGCGGGCCATCTTCCTGAGTTCGGCCACCCGGACACCGCGTCTGAGGAACTGGTCGAGGCCGGCGACGGCCTCGTAGCGGGGCAGCCAGCGGGCGCAGTCGAGGGCCGTGCGGGGCGGGGAGGTGAGGCGTACATCTGCTCTCTCCACTGTGTGTTCGGCGGGGATCCGGGCTTGGGGGCCGGACGACCGGGGATCGACGAGATCGACGGGCCAGTCGGCTTCGCGGACGCCCGGGGGTAAGACGTCCAGCCCCCAGAGCCATGCGGCCGTGCGGCGGGCGACGACGACCTCGCCCGGAAGGAGGCGGCTGAGCATCGCCGCCCGCGTTTCGAGCGACGCGCCCTTGACCGGGACGAAGTAGACGCCCGGCCCGATGGGGGTGATCGAGTTCTCGGCGGTGCGTTTCCAGGTGAGGGCGATTCCGTTCATGGAAACGATGCTGCCCGGCGGGAGCGAGGCTTGGAAGCGGGATCGCGGGTTGTGGATAACTTCGGATCGGCGCAGGTCACTCGTGGTGCGCGGACACGGCCGCGGCTTCGGTGGTCCACCGGGCGATGCGGGTGATCAGGTCGGGGGTGGCTGCGACCTCGGCGTGCCCGAAGGACGGTTCCACCCACAGTTCGCGCGGGTCGCGAGCAGCCCCGTAGAGCTGGTGCGCGTGCTCCAGGGGGAAGAAGGCGTCCGCGTCGCCGTGGACGACGAGGAACGGGACGGGCGCGATGCGTCCGGCGACCTCGTGCGGGGCCTCGGGGACGGGGTCCCATCCGGCGGGCGCGATGCGGGTGCCGCGGGCGAGCCGGACGGCGAGGCGGCCGCTGCGGCGCTCGATGGCCCAGTGGACGCGGCGCATCGGGACGGTGCCGCGGTAGTACCACCGGGCGGGTGCGCTGACCGAGACGACGGCGTCGACGCCCCCGTGCAGGGCGGCGTGCCGGACGGCGACGGCGCCGCCCATCGAGAAGCCGGTGACGGCGACGCGCTCGTAGCCGCGGCGGCGGGCGGCGCCGACGGCGGCCTCGATGTCGAGGACCTCGCGGTCGCCGACCGTGGAGCGGCCGCCGGACGCGCCGTGGCCGCGGAAGTCGAGGCCGACCACGCCGCCGAACCGGTTCAGCACCCCGGCGATCCGCCGCAGCGCGGGCTGCCGCCACGAGCAGGTGAATCCGTGCGCGAGGACGAAGCACAGGCCGTCCGGCCCCGGGAGGTGTCCGGCGTCGATGCGGACCCGGTCGGCGGTGCGGAGCGTGAGCGGTTCGGGAGTCGGCACGTGTCCAATGATCGGACATGGGCGGGTGGGGCTGAACGGGCGGGTCGCGGGGTAGTAGGGCAATGTGTCGGGAGGGCTGGTCGATCGGCCCCGGGGGGCGACGACCATGCGACGCCGGTGAAGGCGCGGCGGGGCGGTGCGTCACCGGGCGAGCACGCGTGCGGCGCTTTGGTGTCGTCGGCGCGCGCGCACGAGCGCGCGGCGGCGCTGCTGGAGCGGATGGCCGCGGCGCACCCGGAGGAGGCCGAACTGCATCTGCAGGCGGCCACGCGGCAGCGGTTCTGGGCCGAACGCGACCGGGAGATCGCCGAACGGTACTCGCCCGACGGTCGATAAGGGAGGTTGCATGCGCATCGGTGTTTCGCTCGGCGAACGGAGCGGGCCGGACGCGCTCGCCAGGCTCGGCGACGACGTGCGGAAGGCCGCGGACGACGGGTTCGCGTCGGCGTGGATGTCGAACATCTTCGGGATGGACGCGCTGACGGCGCTCGCCGTCGCGGGGAGCGGGGTCGCGGGGATCGAGCTCGGGACGGCGGTGGTCCCGTCGTATCCGCGGCATCCGGCGGCGCTGGCGCAGCAGGCGCGGACGGTGGCGCTCGCGCTGGACGGACGGCTGACGCTCGGCCTCGGCCTGTCGCACAAGGTCGTGATCGAGGACATGTACGGGTTCGATTTCCGCCGTCCGCTGCGGCACATGGACGAGTACCTGTCGGTGCTGCTGCCGCTGCTGAACGACGAGACAGCGGCGTTCGACGGCGACACCGTGCGCGGGCACATCTCGCTGGGCGTGCCGAACGAGGGGCGGGTGCCGGTGCTGCTCGCGGCGCTGGGGCCGAAGATGCTGAGGCTGGCGGCGGAGCGGACGGACGGGACGGTCCTGTGGATGACGGGGCCCGCGACCGTCCGCGACCACATCGCGCCGACCATCGTGGAGGCCGCCGAGACCGCGGGACGGCCCGCTCCGCGCATCGTGTGCGTGCTGCCCGTCTGCATCACCGGCGACGCGGAGCGCGCGCGGGAGCGTGCGGCGATGGCGTTCGAGGTGTACGGGACGTTGCCGTCCTACCGGGCGATGATGGACCGCGAGGGGGCGAAGGGCCCGGAGGACCTCGCGATCATCGGGGACGAGGACGCGGTGGGGACGCGGCTGGAGGAACTGGCCGCGGCGGGCGTCACCGACTTCGTGGCCGGGGAGTTCATGCCGGGCGAGGAGCGGCGGCGGACCCGCGGGTTCCTCAGGTCGGTCACGGCGCGATGATCTCGTAGAGGTTGCCGCCGGGATCGGCGAAGTACAGCCCGCGGCGTCCGAGCGGGTGATCGTGGTCGACGCGCCCGTTGTCCGGGTGGGCGGGGTGGTCGCCGTAGGGGGCGCCGCGCGCCTCAAGGCGTCCGACGACCGCGTCGAACGTGTCCGGGTCGACGTCGAACGCCAGGTGGTGGCCTCGCGCGTCGGGGACGGTCATGAAGTCGAGCGTGAGGGCGTCGTTCACCCGGACGGGCACGAAGTGGCCCGCGGCGGGGTGCGGGCCGGTGTACGCGAGGCCCATCACGTCGGCGAAGAACCGTGCGGACGCGTCGTTGTCGGCGGCCGTCACGATCGTGTGGTTCAGCGTGATCGTCATTCGGGTTTCCCTTCCGTGATCGCGCCGTGCAGGAACACGTCCACGAACCGCTCCAAGGAGAGGACGGGCGCGGACGATCCGGCCGGCGGCCGGGCTCGGCTGAACATCAGGCCCAGGAACAGGTCGGCCGCCTGTTCGGGCGGCAGGCGGAGCCGGTCGCGCTCGGGCTCGAACAGGACGGCGACGGCGGCCCGCGTGCGATCCGCAGACGCGTCGCGTTCGGTGGACGTGCCGCGGTGCGTGGACGCACCGCGATCAATGGACGCGTCGCGACCGGTGGACGCGTCGCGGTCGGTGGCGGCGTCTCGACCGAAAGCGGCGTCACCGCCGATGGCCGCGTCGCGATCGGTGGCGGCGGCGCCGGTCTCGGGGCTCGCGGGGCCTTCGGCGGCCCGGCCGGTGCGGTCGTCCGCGCCGCGGCCGCGGCGGCTCGGCGGCCGGTGGCGTGCAGGGCGCCGAGGACCAGGCCGATGCGGGTGAGGTGCGCTTCCATGGCCCGGGCGGCCTCGGCGAGCCGGACGGGCAGCGGTGCGTCCGGCGCGATCGCGGCGATCTCGGCGACGACCCGGTCGGGGCGGAGCGCCTCGGCGACGCACGCGTCGAGCAGTTCGTCCTTGTCGGCGAACACCCGGAAGATCGTGGCCTCGCCGATGCCGGCGGCGCGGGCGATCCGGCCGGTGGTGACGGCGCTGCCGTGCTCGCCGACCAGGGGCAGGGCGGCGCGCACGATCATTTCGCGGCGGCGTTCGGGGCTCATCCCGGGGGCGCGGCGGCGGTTCTCGACCGGGTCCATGCCGCCGACCGTACGGTGTGAGTCCTCACTCCGTCAAGGTCGGAGTGAGGACTCACACCGGTACTCGCCGGAGAGACGGATTTTGCCTGCTGATAACCTTGCAGTTCAGCGCGTGCGGAGCGAAGTCCGGTGCGAATCCGGCGCTGTCCCGCAACTGTGGAGTCCTCCCCTGGAGGCCGAGCCAGGTCGCCTCCGTGCGCGCCGACGACCATCGACCTCGTGGAAGGGCGATCCGTCCTGCGCGGGCCGCGGCTTCCCTGAGCCAGGAGGCTCCTGTGAGACCCGTACGCGCGCTCGGCGCGGCCATCGTGTTCGGCGTCGTGACGCTCGCCTCGGCGTGCGGCGGCGGGGGCGGCGAGAAGGAGGCGTCCGCGGCCGGCGCCGGCAAGGTCACCGTCCAGGCCGCCAACGGCGCGGTCACGATCCCGGAGAAGCCCGGGAAGATCGTGTCGCTCTCCCCCACGCACACCGAGACGCTCTTCGCGATCGGCGCCGGGGCGCAGGTGGTCGCGGTCGACGAGTACTCGACCCACCCGCAGGACGCGCCGCGCACGAAGCTGTCGGGCTTCTCGCCGAACGCGGAGGCGATCATCGGGTACGAGCCCGATCTCGTCGTGCTGTCGGACGACATGAACGGCATCGTCAAGGCGCTGGAGAAGGTGGGCGTGCCGGTCCTGCTGGAGCCCGCCGCGACGAACCTGGACGAGGCGTACGACGAGATCGCCGACCTCGGGAAGGCCACGGGGCACGACGCCGAGGCCACCAAGCTCGTCCAGACGATGCGGGCGGACATCGAGCAGACGGTCAAAACGGCCGGTAAGGCCGATGATCTGACCTACTACCACGAGCTGGACAACCAGTACCACACCGTGACGTCCAAGACGTTCATCGGCCAGGTGTACGGGCTGTTCGGGCTGCGGAACGTCGCCGACGAGGCGAAGGACGCGAGCGGCGGGTACCCGCAGCTGTCCCGCGAGCACCTGCTCGAACAGAACCCGGACCTCGTGTTCCTCGCCGATACCAAGTGCTGCGGGCAGGACGCCGCGACGGTCGCCGAACGTCCCGGGTGGGGCGACCTGAAGGCCGTGCGGGACGGCGGCGTGGTGGAGCTCGACGACGACGTCGCGTCCCGCTGGGGCCCGCGCCTGCCGGAGTTCGTGAAGGCGATCGGCGACGCCGTGCGGAAGGTCCGGTGACGTCCGGAACGGAGGGCGTCCGGCCGTGAAGGTCCGACTCCCGCGACCGGGGGAACGGCCGGACGCCCGGACCGCCCCCCGGTCGGTCCCGGTGGAACCGTCCGCCGGTCCCGTCCATGCGCGGCTGCGGCCCGTCCCGCTCGCGACGGCCGTCGCCGTGCTGGCGGCGGTCCTGCTGGCGGGCCTGTTCGTCGGCGCCGCGGACCTGCCGTTCGGCGGGGTGCTCGCGGCGCTCGCCGACCGGCTGCCGTTCGTGCGCCTCGACTCCGGCCTGTCGGTGATCGAGGAGAACGTGCTGTTCGAGCTGCGCCTGCCCCGGGTGCTGATGGCGGCGCTGGTCGGCGGGATGCTCGCCATGGCCGGGGCCGGCTACCAGGGCGTGTTCCGCAACCCGCTCGCCGACCCGTACCTGCTCGGCGCCGCCTCGGGGGCGGGCGTCGGGGCGACGCTGGTGATCGTGCTGCTGCACGACGACCTCGGGTACGGGGTGCCGGTCGCCGCGTTCGCCGGGGCGCTGCTCGGCGTGCTGCTCGCGTACACGCTGGGCCGGACGGCGGGCGCGGCGGGCGGCGCGGCCACGCTCGTCCTGGCCGGGGTGGCCGTGTCGTCGTTCCTCGCCGCCGTGCAGACGTTCGTGCAGCAGCTCGGGACGGAGGAGCTGCAGCGGATCTACGCGTGGATCCTCGGCGGGGTCGGCGGCGCCGACTGGGCGCAGCTCGCGCTGGTCGGCCCGTACGCGCTGGTCTCGACGGTGATCGTGCTCGCGCACGGGCGGCTGCTGGACGTGCTGAGCGTCGGCGACGAGGAGGCCGCGTCGCTCGGGCTGTCGGCGCGGCGGGTCCGGCTGACGGTGCTGGTCGCGGCGTCGCTGGCGACGGCGTCGGCGGTCGCGGTGAGCGGACTGATCGGGTTCGTCGGGATCGTGGTGCCGCACGTCGTGCGCCGGCTGGCGGGCGGTTCGTACCGGATCGTGCTGCCGCTGTCGCTGCTCGGCGGCGCGGCGTTCCTGGCGGCCGCGGACCTGGTCGCGCGGACGGTCGTCGCGCCCGGCGAGCTTCCGCTCGGCGTGGTGACGGCGTTCGTCGGCGGGCCGTTCTTCGTCGCGGTGCTGCGCGCGAGCCGCAGGCAGGTGGAGACGTGACGGTGGAAGCGCGCGGGCTCGGCGTTGAGCTGGGCGGACGGCCGGTGCTCGGCGGCGTCTCGCTGGACGTTCCGGCGGGTTCGTGGACGGCGGTGATCGGGCCGAACGGGGCGGGCAAATCGACGCTGCTGCGATCGATCCTCGGGCTGCTGCCCGCCGAGGGCGAGGTGCTGGTCGCGGGCGAGGACCTGCGGGCCCTCAAGCCGAGGCGGCGGGCCCGCGTGGTCGCGTACGCGCCGCAGACCCCCAATCTTCCGGCCGGGATGACGGTCTTCGACTACACGCTGCTGGGCCGCTCCCCCTACATTCCCCATCTCGGCCGAGAGAGCGCGCGGGACCGTGCCATAGCGGGCGAGGTGCTCGACCGCCTGGACCTCACGTCGTTCGCAGGCCGCCCACTGGATCACCTGTCCGGCGGTGAGCGGCAGCGTGTGGTGCTGGCGCGCGCGCTGGCGCAGCAGACGTCCGTCCTGTTGCTGGACGAGCCGACGTCCGCGCTCGACATCGGCCATCAGCAGCAGGTGATGGAGCTCATCGACCGGCTGCGCCTGTCGGACGGGCTGACCGTGGTGACGACGATCCACGACCTGACGCTGGCCGGGCAGTACGCCGACTCCCTCGTCCTGCTGGCGGGCGGGCGCGTCGCGGCGGCCGGGACGCCCCGCGAGGTCCTGACCAAGGACGCGGTCGAGGAGCATTTCGACGCGCGCGTCCACGTCGCCGTGGGGCCCGGCGGACGGCCCGTCCTGTCTCTGGAGCGCCCGTGAACGACGTGCCGGTGGCCCTCGAATCGACCTGGCGGACCGAGGACGGCGCCCGGCTCGCCTCGACGGTGTGGCGGGCGGGCGGCGGGTGGCGCGCGATCTCGTCGGCGATGGTCGGCGGCGGGATCGGGCCGGTCCGCTGGGTGCTGAACGCGCAGGTCCCGGGCGGGTACTCGCGCACCGACCCGGTCGCGCACCTGGACGAGCTGGCCGCGTCCCACGGCCTGGCCGGGCCGGGCGTGGGGATGCTGACGGCCGCCGCCGTCGAGCGGGACGGTGCGGGGCGCGGACGGCGGCGTCGAGGCGGCGGCGACCGTGGGCCTGCGGGTCCCGACGTGGGCGGCGGCGCCGGAGGGCGCGCCCGACCCCGAACTGGCACCGATGCGCCTCGACGACCTCGCCCCCGCCCGCGCGGGGAAACCGCGACGTGGCGTCCCGGGACGATCAACGTGCTCGCCGTCGTCCCGGTTCCGCTGACCGACGCGGCGCTGGTGAACGCGGTGGTCACCGTCACGGAGGCGAAGACGCAGGCGCTGCTCGAAGCCGGGTTCCCCTGCACGGGCACCGCGTCGGACGCCGTGTGCGTCGCCGTCCCGGAGGCGGGGACGCCCGAACCGTTCGCGGGGCCGCGCTCGGTGTGGGGGTCGCGGCTCGCGCGCGCCGTCCACGAGGCCGTGCACGCGGGCGCCGTCGGCTACGCCGCCCTGCTGGCGGAGCGGGGCTAGACCGTCTCACCGCCGGGTGCGGCGCCGTCGAAGGCGGAGCGGGCCATGGCGTGCAGCAGGTCGCCCATCGCGGCGCGATCGAGGCCCGCGGCGCTGCGCGGGGTGGAGTTCAGCAGCCCGAAGCAGGCGTGGACGGCCGCGCGGGTGCGGTCGTCGGGCAGCGCGGGCGTCCGGCGGCGCAGGACGGTGACCCATTTCTCGACGTACGCGCGCTGCAGTCGGCGGACGCGGTGCCGCTGGTCCTCGGGGACGTTGTCGAGTTCGCGCTCGTGCACGGTGATCAGCGCGGGGTTGTCCAGCGCGAACGCGATGTGCCAGCGCAGCAGGGCGTCCAGGGCGCGCGACGGGTCGGGGTCGGCGGCGCGGGCGCCCTCGGCGAGCAGGCGTTCGCTGATGTCCAGCAGCATCTCGGCGAGGACGGCCTCCTTGCCGCGGAAGTGCCGGTAGAGGGCCGGGCCGGTGAGCCCGACGGCGCGGCCGACGTCGCCGATGGACGTGCCGTGGTAGCCGCGGCGCGCGAACAGTTCGGCGGCGGCCGCCAGGATCTCCGCCCGGCGCGGGTTCGGCGGCGGCCCGGGTTCGGGCCCGCCCGGGGCCGCCTCGGCGGGTCGGGAGGTCATGCGGCAAGTGTAGACGAATCCAGTTAATGAGCATTAACATCGGAGTTGTTAACGAGCATTAACAGGGAAGGGCACCATGACCGGACCCGAGATCGGCACGCGCGCCGACGTCGCGGGCGAGGCGTTCAAGGCCAACGCCGCGCACAACGAGGCGCTGGTCGCCGAGCTGCGCGAGCGCGTTGACCTGGCCGGGCGCGGCGGTCCCGAGCGGGCCCGCGAACGGCACGCCGCCCGCGGCAAACTGCTCCCCCGCGACCGGGTCGACACGCTTCTCGACCCCGGCTCGCCGTTCCTGGAACTGTCGCCGCTGGCCGCGAACGGCATGTACGACGACGAGGCGCCGGGCGCCGGGATCATCACCGGAATCGGCCGCGTGTCCGGGCGCGAATGCGTGATCGTCGCCAACGACGCCACCGTGAAGGGCGGCACGTACTACCCGGTCACGGTGAAGAAGCACCTGCGGGCGCAGGAGGTGGCGCTGCACAACCGCCTCCCCTGCGTCTACCTGGTCGACTCCGGCGGCGCGTTCCTGCCCCGCCAGGACGAGGTGTTCCCCGACCGGGAGCATTTCGGGCGGATCTTCTTCAACCAGGCGACGATGTCGGAACGCGGCATCCCGCAGATCGCGGCCGTCATGGGCTCCTGCACCGCGGGCGGCGCGTACGTGCCCGCGATGAGCGACGAGGCCGTGATCGTCCGCGGCCAGGGCACGATCTTCCTGGGCGGCCCGCCGCTGGTGAAGGCCGCGACCGGCGAGGTCGTGACGGCCGAGGAACTGGGCGGCGGGGAGCTGCACTCCCGCACGTCCGGCGTCACCGACCACCTCGCCGAGGACGACGCCCACGCCCTGCGGATCGTCCGCGACATCGCCGGGACGCTCGGGCCGCGCGAACCCCGCCCGTGGGACGTCGCGCCGTCCGAGGAACCGGCCGCGGACCCGTCCGAGCTGTACGGGGTCGTCCCGACGGACGCCCGCACGCCCTACGACGTCCGCGAGGTCATCGCGCGGATCGTGGACGGCAGCCGGTTCCAGGAGTTCAAGAAGGAGTACGGGACGACGCTCGTCACCGGCTTCGCGCGCGTCCACGGGCACCCGGTCGGGATCGTCGCGAACAACGGGATCCTGTTCGGCGAGTCGGCGCAGAAGGGCGCGCACTTCATCGAGCTGTGCGACCGCCGCAGCGTCCCGCTGGTGTTCCTGCAGAACATCACCGGGTTCATGGTGGGCCGCGAGTACGAGGCGAGCGGCATCGCCAAGCACGGCGCCAAGATGGTGACGGCCGTGGCGTGCGCGCGCGTCCCCAAGTTCACCGTCGTGATCGGCGGCTCGTTCGGCGCGGGCAACTACGCCATGTGCGGCCGGGCGTACTCCCCCAGGTTCCTGTGGATGTGGCCGAACGCCCGCGTTTCGGTCATGGGCGGCGAGCAGGCCGCGAGCGTCCTGGCGACCGTCCGGCGCGACCAGATGGAGGCGCGCGGCGAGCAGTGGCCCGCCGCGGACGAGGAGAGGTTCAAGGCGCCGATCCGCGAGCAGTACGAGGACCAGGGGAATCCGTACTACTCCACGGCGCGGCTGTGGGACGACGGGGTCATCGACCCGCGCGACACCCGGCGGGTGCTGGGGCTCGGGCTGTCGGTCGCGGCGAACGCACCGCTGGAGCCGGTCGGCTACGGCGTCTTCCGGATGTGAGGGTCTGATGTTCGACAGCGTCCTGGTCGCCAACCGGGGTGAGATCGCCGTCCGCGTGTTCCGCACGCTGCGGCGGCTCGGCGTGCGGTCGGTGGCCGTCCACACGACGGCCGACGCGGGCGCCCCGCACGTGCGCGCGGCGGACGAGGCACTGCTCGTCCCGTCGTACCTGGACATCGAGGCGGTGATCGGCGCGGCCCGCGCGGCGGGCGCGCGGGCCGTCCATCCGGGGTACGGGTTCCTGGCCGAGAACACCGCGTTCGCGCGGGCCTGCGGCGACGCGGGGCTGGTGTTCATCGGCCGCCCGCCGCGGCGATCGAGGCGATGGGCGACAAGATCCGCGCGAAGCGGACGGTCGCGGCGGCCGGGGTCCCGGTCGTCCCCGGACGGGACGAGGCGGGCCTGTCCGACGGCGAGCTGCGGGCGGCCGCGCTCGACGTGGGCCTGCCGGTGCTGCTCAAGCCGTCGGCGGGCGGCGGCGGCAAGGGCATGCGGCTGGTCCGCGACGCCGCCGACCTGCCGGACGCGATCGCGTCCGCGCGGCGCGAGGCGCGCGGCTCGTTCGGCGACGACACCATCCTCGTCGAGCGGTTCGTCGAGAACCCCCGGCACATCGAGATCCAGGTGTTCGCGGACGCCCACGGCAACGCCGTCCACCTGGGCGAACGCGAGTGCAGCCTGCAACGGCGGCACCAGAAGATCGTCGAGGAGGCGCCGTCGCCGCTGCTGGACGCGGCGGCCCGCGAACGGATGGGCGCCGCCGCCGTCGCCGCCGCGCAGGCCGTCGGGTACACGGGCGCGGGAACGGTCGAGTACATCGTGTCGGCCGACCGCCCGGACGAGTTCTTCTTCATGGAGATGAACACCCGGCTGCAGGTCGAGCACCCGGTGACCGAGCTGGTCACCGGCCTCGACCTGGTCGAACTCCAGCTGCACGTGGCCGCCGGACGGCCGCTGCCGTTCGCGCAGGACGACGTCCGCCTCGACGGGCACGCGATCGAGGCCCGCGTCTACGCCGAGGACCCGGCGCGCGGCTTCCTGCCGACCGGCGGCCGCGTCCTCGCCCTGGACGAACCGGACGTGCGGGTCGACTCCGGGCTCGCCGTCGGCACCGAGATCGGCGGCTCCTACGACCCGATGCTCGCGAAGGTGATCGTGCACGGCGCGGACCGGGCCGAGGCGCTGCACCGGCTCGACCGGGCGCTCGCCGCGTACACGCTCCTCGGCGTCCCGACGAACGTCGCGTTCCTGCGCGCGCTGCTGCGGCATCCGGACGTCGCGTCCGGCGACCTCGACACCGGCCTGGTGGAGCGCGCCCTCGACGACCTGACCGGCGGCCTCGGCGGCGGCGCGGCCGTCCCGCCCGAGGTGCTCGCCGCCGCCGCGCTGGAACGGATGCACGCCCTCGAACGGGCGGGCGACGACCCGTGGACGATCCCGGACGGCTGGCGCCCCGGGGCGCACGCCTGGACGCGCTGGATCATCACGCCCGCGGGCGGCGAGCCCGTCGAGGTCCGGGTGCAGGGCCGCGTCTCGTCCGCGTGGGTCCGCGTCGGCGACGGCGAACCCGTCGAGGCGTCCCTGCACGGCACGACCCTCGCCTACGCGGGACGGACGGTCACGTTCGCCGCCGCCCGCGACGGCGACACACTGTGGCTCGGACGCGAGGGCCGGACGTGGGCCCTCGGCGAGCACGTCGCCGCCGAGGGCGGCGCGGCGGCCGCCGGGGCCGGGGACGGCGTGCGTGCGCAGCCCCGATGCCCGGGACTGTCCTGGCCGTCAAGGCGGCCGAGGGCGACACGGTCGCCGAGGGGCAGGCGCTCGTGGTCGTCGAGGCGATGAAGATGGAGCACACCGTCACCGCGCCCCTCGCGGGCGTCGTGGCGAAGCTGCCGGTCCGCGCGGGCGCCCAGGTGGCCCTCGACGCGGTGCTGGCCGTGATCGAGGAGGCATGACGATGCGCACACCGCTGCCGGGGCTGCCCGAGCGCGTCTCGATCTACGAGGTCGGGCCGCGCGACGGCCTGCAGAACGAGAAGGCGATCGTGCCGCCGTCCGTCAAGGCCGAGTTCGTCACCCGGCTCGCGGACGCGGGGCTGGGCACGATCGAGACGACGAGCTTCGTCCACCCCAGGTGGGTGCCGCAACTCGCGGACGCCGAAGAGCTGCTGGCCGTCCTGCCCCGCTCGCCCGAACTGCGGTACCCCGTCCTCGTCCCGAACGAGCGGGGCCTGGACCGGGCGCTCGCCAACGGCGTCACCGAGGTCGCCGTGTTCGGCAGCGCCACCGAGTCGTTCGCCCGGCGCAACCTCAACCGGAGCGTGGCCGAGTCCCTGGAGATGTTCGCGCCCGTCGTCGGGCGGGCGCGCGAGCAGGGCCTGTGGGTGCGGGCGTACGTGTCGATGGCGTTCGGCGACCCGTGGGAGGGCGACGTCCCGATCGAGCAGGTCGTCTCCGTCGCGTCCCGGTTGATGGAGCTCGGCTGCTCGCAGCTCAGCATCGGCGACACCATCGGCGTCGGCACCGCCGGGCACGTCACCGCGCTGATCGAGGCGATGACCGCCGCCGGCATCGGCGTCGACCGGCTCGCCGTCCACTTCCACGACACCTACGGGCAGGCCCTCGCGAACACGCTCGCCGCGCTGCGCGCCGGCGTCACGGTCGTGGACGCCTCGACGGGCGGCATCGGCGGCTGCCCGTACGCCGAGAGCGCCACCGGCAACCTCGCCACCGAGGACCTCGTGTGGATGCTGAACGGGCTCGGCGTCGACACCGGAGTCGACCTCGGCAAGCTGGTGGAGACCAGCCGGTGGATGGCCGGGCGGCTCGGCCGCCCGAGCCCGTCCCGCGTCGTGCAGGCCCTGTCCCCCGAAACGGAGCAATGATGATCGACTTCAACCTGAGCGACGAGCAGGAGGAGCTGCGGGGCACGGTCGAGCGGTTCGCCCGCGAGACCGTCGCGCCGGTGATCGGCGACCTGTACGAGCGCGGCGAGTTCCCGTACGAGATCGTCGCGGCGATGGGGAAGATGGGCCTGTTCGGGCTGCCGTTCCCCGAGGAGCACGGCGGCATGGGCGGCGACTACTTCGCGCTGTGCCTGGCCCTCGAAGAGCTCGCGCGCGTCGACTCGTCCGTCGCGATCACTCTCGAAGCCGGGGTCTCCCTGGGCGCGATGCCGATCTACCGGTTCGGTTCGGACGCGCAGAAGGCCCGGTGGCTGCCGCGGCTGACGTCCGGTGAGAACCTCGCCGGGTTCGGCCTGACCGAACCGGGCGGCGGCTCGGACGTGCCGGGCGGCATGCGCACCACGGCCCGGCTCGACGGCGACTCCTGGGTGATCAACGGGTCGAAGTCGTTCATCACGAACTCGGGCACCGACATCACGGCGTTCGTCACCGTCACCGCGTTCACCGGCGACGGCGAGATCTCGACGATCATCGTCCCGAACGGCACGCCGGGCTTCACGGTCGGGCGCAAGTACTCGAAGGTCGGCTGGTCGGCGTCCGACACCCGCGAGCTGTCGTTCGACGACGTCCGCGTCCCCGCCGAGAACCTCGTCGGGGAGCGCGGCCGGGGCTACGCGCAGTTCCTCCGCATCCTGGACGAGGGCCGCATCGCCATCGCGGCGCTGTCGGTCGGTCTCGCGCAGGGCTGCGTGGACGAGTCGCTGCGCTACGTCCGCGAGCGCGAGGCGTTCGGCAAGGAGATCGGCCGCTACCAGGCGATCCAGTTCAAGATCGCCGACATGGAGATGCGCGCCCACACGGCCCGGCTGGCGTACTACGCGGCCGCAGCCCGGCTGCTGGCGGGCGAGCCGTTCAAGAAGGAGGCGGCGATCGCCAAGCTCGTCGCGTCGAACGCCGCCATGGACAACGCCCGCGAGGCCACGCAGGTCTTCGGCGGCTACGGGTTCATGAACGAGTACGCCGTCGGCCGGTTCTACCGGGACGCGAAGATCCTCGAAGTCGGCGAGGGCACGTCCGAGGTCCAGCGCATGCTCATCGCCCGCGCCCTCGGCCTGCCCCCGGCGTAACCGGGTTCGGCCGGGCCCGGCCGGGCCCGGCCGGGCCCGGCCGGGCCTACGCCCGGCGGAACCGCGCTCCCCCACTCGTGGACCCGCTCGCGCATCTCGGGCGGGTCCACGACGTGGAAGTCGGCGCCGACCACGCCCAGTGCCATCGTCGCCCAGTCCGGCGAGTCGGCGGTGATGCGCACCCGGCAGCGCCCGGCGTCGATCTCCTCGGCGGTGCTCCACCGGCCGATCCGCGCGCGCACGACCGCGGCGGGCGCCTCGATCAGCGCCTCGACCGTGTACGGGCGGGGCATCTCGTCGAGCCCGGCGCGGACGAACTCGGCCGCGTCCCCCGCGGGCAGTTCGCGCGGCCGGAAGCGGGCCCCGGTGGAGTACGGCCCGGTGAGCCGGTCGACCCGGAAGCTGCGCCAGTCGTGCCGGTCGAGGTCGTAGCCGACCAGGTACCAGCGGCGGCCCAGGCAGACGAGCCGGTGCGGCTCGACGTGCCGGTCGGTGCGGCGGCCACCGGCGGCGGTGTAGCCGAAGCGGAGCCGCTCGGTGTCCCGGCAGGCCAGCGCCGCCTCGGTGAGCACGCCCGGATCGACGCCCCCGTCGGCGCCCGGACGGGACGCGCCGCCCCACCCGGCGGGCACGGTCATCGTGCGCAGCGCCTCGACCCGGCTCCGCAGCCGCGCCGGCATCACCCGCACGACCTTGGCCAGCGCCCGCACCGAAGGCTCGGCGATGCCCTCGACCGCGCTCTGCGCGGCCGTCTGCAACCCGACGGCCAGGGCGACGGCCTCGTCGTCGTCGATCACCAGCGGCGGCAGCGCGGCGCCCGCCGCGAGCTGGTAGCCGCCGTCGACGCCGCGCCGCGCCTCGACGGGGTAGCCCAGCTCGCGCAGCCGGTCGACGTCCCGGCGCAGCGTGCGCCGCGAGATCCCGAGCCGTCCCGCCAGTTCGTCGCCCGGCCAGTAGCGCCGGTTCTGCAGTAGGGACAGCAGCCGCAGCGTCCGCGTGCTCGTGTTCGCCATGACCGAATTCTGCCCGCAAATAGGTCAGAAAGTGGCCGCTTGTCCTCCTAGCGTGGACTCTGTCCGACGGAACACCCGGGAGGCGAAACCCATGAACGAGACCATCGGCAAAACCACCGACCAGACCACCGACCAGACCACCGGCGAGACCGCGCCCCGCACCGGTGAGCGCGCCGACCTGCTGGCGAAGCTGGCCGAGACCCGCCACTTCCTGCGTTTCACCGCCCGCGACCTCACCGACGAGCAGGCCCGGCGCCGGACCACCGACAGCGAGCTGACGATCGGCGGCCTGATCAAGCACGTCGCCGCGACCGAGCGGGGCTGGGCGGACTTCATCGTGACGGGCCCGTCCGCGCTGGGCGACTTCGACTCCATGACCGAGGCGGACTTCGCCGCGCGCGTCGACGGGTTCCGCCTGCTGCCGGGCGAGACGCTGGCCGGTGTGCTGGCCGACTACGACGAGACGGCCCGCCGGACCGACGGGCTCGTCGTCTCGCTCCCCGACCTGGACGCCGCGCAGCCGCTCCCGAAGGCCCCGTGGTTCGAGCCGGGCGCGTCCTGCTCGGCCCGCCGGGCGCTCGTCCACATCATCGCCGAGACCGCCCAGCACGCGGGCCACGCCGACATCATCCGCGAGTCCCTGGACGGTGCCAAGAGCATGGGCTGACGGCCGCCCGGCCGGGACGCGCCACGGCGGCTCGGCCGGGACCGGCCGCCCCGCCCCCGGCGTCTCACGGCGGATGTCGGTCCGCCGCGTTACCGTTCCGCCGCATGGACACGAACGATTGGATCGCGCTCATTTCGCAGGGCCGGGCGTTTCCCTGCGTGCCCGCGCGGATCGGGCGGCACGACGTCCTCCTCGAAGAGGGCGGGCGGGGAACGACCGTTTACCGGGTCCGGGGCGACCGCGTGCTGGCGATCCGCGCGAACCGGGCCTACCGCGAGGACGTCGCGGCGGCCCTGCTGGACGCCGTGGACGGGCTCGCCGACCGCGACGACCTCGGCGCGATCGTCCGGCTGCGGCCCATCGACGTCCCCGGGTTCGCCCTGGACCGCGCGGCCCTCTTCGGCGCGGGGCACGCCCCCTTCTTCCGCGGCCGCCCGCTGGAGGACCGCGGCATGGAGGTCGTGCCCGTCCACCGCACCGAGGCGGCGGACGGGACGGACGCCCACAGGTTCCTGTGGGGAACGCTCACCAAGTCCCGCTGCTACTGGGACCGCGAGCCGGAGGCGAGGGCCGACGTGCGGCGCCTGGACGACGGCGCGGCGGACCTTTTCTTCCGGGTCAACCCGAAGCGCCCGCGTCCGACCGTGTTCTCCGCCCCGGACATCCTGGCGCGGATCGCCTGGGCGAAGGCGTGGGCGCGGCCGGTGATGCCGGACGGCGTCCGGCTGTCCATCGAGGACGTGCGCCGGCACGAACTGCGGGTCCACCGCGTGTACGACCGGCTGCGCGGCACCCTCCACGTGCCCGGCGAGGAGCGGATCGTCGAGTTCGACCTGCCGCTGCGCTCGGTCGAGGAGGCGTTCGGTCCGCTGTTCGCCGGTGCGGACTTCGACCCGGACGCCTTCGCTGCCGTCGCCGCCCGCCCGGCCGAGGAGATGCTGGAGATGGTGCCGTCCAATCCCTACACCGACGACGGCCGGGGCAATCACGGGATCTACACCCTGTCCGAGTGCCTCGCCCGACTCCGGCACGAATACGAGGACGGCGACCACCTGACCTATATCGGGAGGTCTCGGGGTTCGATCCGGATCGCCTGGCGAGCCGACGGCGGGTCCGGTGAGACGCGTCTCCGGCTGGAGGTCCCCGGTTCGGACGGCGGGCGCTTCGTGTCGCTCGACGAGGCCGACGAGGCGCTGACGGTCCTCGCCCTGGAGGATCGCGTCGCGGACGGCCTCTGACCCTCGACCGATGCGACCACCTCAAGTATCGTAAATGTAACACAAAGTGATCCCAAAGCTGTTGGTCGGGAGTTCATCGAGGGGCGGCGATGAGTTCCGAGGACAGGGGAAGTCTGAGTCGGTGCGCGGTCGCTTCGGGGTGAACGCGGAGGTGGAGGGCGATATGTCGCGTCCGTCACATTCGGTTGACCTCAAGCGCGGTCGAGGTCTGACGCTGGAACGCGGGGAGCAGCGCAGACCCGACCGGTTCGTCCGACCCGGCCGGAATACTTCCGAGGTCGGGCGAGTTTAACCGTTCGCGAAAGTGTCAGTCTCTGCAGTATTTTGCTGCGGTATCCCCCATGACGATTCCCCCGGTCCCTGCGTGCCCGCGTGCGCGGACCTCGACGATTGGAAAGTAAGTTGACCGCTCCCGCGTCTCCCAAGGCGGCGGACGGCCCGCCGGAGGCCCCGGAATCCGGAGGTCTCGACCGCGGCGTGCTCGCGGTCGCCGGCGTCGTGGTGCTCGGCGCGATCATGTCCATCCTCGACGTGACCGTCGTCAATGTCGCGCTCAACGCGCTGACCGAGGAGTTCAACACCTCGCTCGCGACCATGCAGTGGGTCGCGACCGGGTACACGCTCTCGCTGGCCACCGTGATCCCGATCACGGGCTGGGCGTCGGCGAGGTTCGGCACCAAGCGCCTCTACATGATCTCGATCGCGCTGTTCGTGATCGGCTCGATGCTGGCCGGCATGGCGTGGTCGGCGGAGTCGCTGATCGCCTTCCGGGTCCTGCAGGGCCTCGGCGGCGGCATGATCATGCCCGCGGGCATGACGATCATGACCCAGGCGGCGGGCCCGCAGCGGGTCGGCCAGGTGATGAGCATCGTCGGCATCCCGATGCTGCTCGGCCCGATCATCGGGCCCATCCTCGGCGGCTACCTCGTCGACGACGTGTCCTGGCGCTGGATCTTCTTCATCAACCTGCCCATCGGGATCGTGTCGCTGTTCCTGGCGGCCCGCATCCTGCCGCCCGACAACCCCAAGCCGGCCGAGAAGCTGGACCTCATCGGGCTCCTGCTGCTCTCCCCCGGTCTCGCACTGCTGATCTACGGGCTGGCGAAGGGCGGCGAGCTGAGCGACTTCCTGGCGGCCGAGGCGCTGCCGTTCACGCTGGTCGGCGCCGTCCTGGTGCTCGGGTTCGTGGCCCGGGCGCTGACCGCCGCGAACCCGCTGATCGACCTGCGGCTGCTCAAGCGGCGGTCGGTGGCCGCCGCGTCCGGGACGCTGGTGCTGTTCGCCGTCGCGTTCATGGGCGCCATGCTGCTGATGCCGCTGTACTACCAGGTGGTGCGCGGTGAGGCGGCCATGGCCTCCGGCCTGCTGCTGGCGCCGCAGGGCCTCGGCGCGATGGTCACGATGCCGATCGGCGGCCGCCTCACCGACCGGATCGGCCCCGGACGCGTCGTCCTGGGCGGCCTCTCGATCGTGATCCTCTCGCTGGCGGGCTTCGCCTACCAGGTGCAGGAGGACACCTCCTACTGGGCGCTCGGCGCGACGCTGTTCGCGATGGGCCTCGGCATGGGCATGACGATGATGCCGACCATGGCCGCGGCCATCCAGCCGCTCGTGCACGACGAGGTGCCGCGCGCGAGCACGATGCTGAACATCATCCAGCAGGTGGCGGCGTCGGTCGGCACGGCGATGATGTCGGTGCTGCTGGCCCGTCAGTTCACCTCGCAGCTGCCGCCCATGCCGGGCGGCGAGGGCGGTGGGGGCGGCGAGGTCGGCCTCGGGTCCATGAGCGAGCTGCCGCCCGAGGCCCTCGCGAAGATCGTCGGCCCGATGGCGGACGCGTTCCAGAACACGTTCTGGTACGCGGCGGGGCTGCTGCTCCTGGCGTTCGTGCCCGCGCTGGTGCTCCCGCGCAAGAAGCCGGACGCCCCGGCGTCGGACGGTCCGCCGATCGCGATGCACTGATCGGCCGCCGAACGGCCGCGAGCCCCGGTCCGGATCGTCCCGGACCGGGGCTCGTCCCGTCTCAGGACGCCGCCGCGTCCTTCCAGTACTCGTCCTTCAGCAGCCGCTTGTAGAGCTTGCCGGTGGGGTGGCGGGGCAGCTCGGCACGGAAGTCGACCGAGCGCGGGCACTTGTAGTGGGCGAGCCGGTCGCGGCAGTAGGCGATCAGCTCGGCCTCCAGCTCGGGGCCCGCGTCGTCCATGCTCAGCGGCTGGACGACCGCCTTGACGGCCTCGCCCATCTCCGCGTCCGGGACGCCGAGCACGGCGACGTCGGCGACCTTCGGATGCACGGCCAGGGTGTTCTCGGCCTCCTGCGGGTAGATGTTCACCCCGCCGCTGATGATCATGTACGCGCGGCGGTCGGTGAGGTAGAGGAACCCGTCCTCGTCGACGTAGCCGACGTCGCCGAGGGTGCTCCAGCCGCGCCCCTTGGGGTCGCGGGACGCCGCCGTCTTGTCGTCGTCGCCGTGGTACTCGAACTCGGGGCCCTCGCCGAAGTAGAGCGTCCCGGGGGTGCCCGTCGGAACCTCCTCCCCCTCCTCGTCGCACACGTGGACCTTGCCGAGGACGGGACGTCCGACGGTGCCCTTGTGGGCCAGCCAGTCCTCGGAGTTCGCGTAGACGAAGCAGTTGCCCTCGGTGCCCGCGTAGTACTCGTGGAGGATCGGGCCCCACCAGTCGATCATCTGCTCCTTGACCGGGACGGGGCAGGGCGCGGCGGCGTGCACGGCGGCGCGGAGGCTCGACACGTCGTACCGGGCGCGCGTCTCCGCGGGGAGCTTCAGCATCCGGATGAACATGGTCGGCACCCACTGGCTGTGCGTGACCCCGTACTTCTCGACGGCCGCGAGCGCCTGCTCGGGGTCGAACTTCTCCATCACCACGACGGTGGCGCCGAAGCGCTGGAAGGTGAGGCAGTAGCGCAGCGGGGCGGCGTGGTAGAGCGGCGCCGGGGACAGGTACACCGAGTCGCCGTCGGGCTGGAACAGCAGCGCGATGAGCTGGGTCAGGGGGCCGGGGGTGCCCATCTCGGCCTTGCTGAGGGCGGGTTTCACGCCCTTGGGGCGGCCCGTGGTGCCCGACGAGTAGAGCATGTCGACGCCCTCGCACTCGTCCTCGATGGACGTGGCGGGGTGCGCGGCGACGCGTTCCTCGTAGGACTCGTAGCCGGGGGCCGTGCCGCCGAGCATGAGGCGCAGCGGCACGTCCGGCGGGTTCTGCGCGATCGCCGGGATCGCCGCGTCCGCGATGAACACCTCGGCCTCGCAGTTGCCCACGATGTAGGCGACCTCGTCGGGGCCGAGCCGCGAGCTCACGGCCGTGTAGTAGAGCCCGGACCGCTGGGCGGCCCAGGCGATGGCGAGGTAGAGCGGATGGTTCTCCAGCATGAACGCGATGTGGTCCCCCGGGCGCAGCCCCTCCGCGTGGAGCAGCTGCGCGAGCCGGTTGGACTCCTCGTTCAGTTCCCGGTACGTGACGGTGCGGCCCGAGCCCGCCATGATCACGGCGGGCTTGTCTGGTGTCTGTGCGGCGATCTGCCCCAGGTGCATATCCGCACGTTAGCGGGCCGCACCCCGCAATGGAATGGGATTCGGTTTATTCGGCCGCTCAGACCAGCATGTGGTCGAAGTCACCGTCCTTGGCCCCGCCGACGAACGCCTCCACCTCCTCCCGCGTGTAGACGAGGACGGCCCCCTCGGGGTCCCGGGAGTTGCGCACGGCGATGTCTCCGCTGGGGAGTTCGGCCATCTCGACGCAGTTGCCGCTCGGATTGCTCCGCCGGCTCTTCTGCCAGACGAGTCCGCTGCGGCTCGCGCCGCCGGGCGGCATCTGGTGGCCGTTCATCTTTGCCCCCTCTAGGCGTGTCCGCCTCCCCGCAGGGAGGCCGCGATCTCGCCCCACCCCACACCATGGTACGAGATGCACGTGCATTTGGCCTTGCATTCGTTCTTGCACCCGTTCGTGCAGACGGTCTTGCATCTGCACGACTTGAGGAGCAAGATAGCGAACGCTCGCCGGTGACCAACCCGCTCGCCTCTGAGGTTCACACCATGACCGTTGACCAGGCAGACGACGTCGCGGCGCACGCCGCCAGGCACGGCGCCCTCCACGGCGCCGCGGAGGGCCTACGGCCGCGCAACGCCGCGGCCGGGCACTCGACCTGGCCGGACGCGCCCGCGCCCGCGCACGTGCCCGCGGACGGCCGCGCCGTCCCCGGCGTCCCGGCTCCGGAACCCGGCCTGGCCGGACGCTGGCCGACGCCGCACGCGGCGTCCCGCGCACCGCGCGCCGGGTCCTGCGGGCCGAGATCACCGCGTCCCCGGACGGCGCGCGAGTTCACCTCCGCGACGCTCCGCGAGTGGGGCCTGGACGGCGACGCCGCCGACGCCGGAGACATCGTCGTCACGGTGTCGGAACTGGTCACCAACGCCCTGCGGCACGGCCTGGAGGGTCTCCCCCAGCCCCTGCCGCGGCAGCCGATCCAGCTCGTGCTGATCGGCCACCGGCGGCGGCTCGTCGTGGCGGTGACCGACCCGAGCGGGCGCGCCCCCGAGCCCGCGGCGGTGGACCCCGACCGGTTCGTCGAGGGCGGCCGGGGCCTGCTGGTGGTCGGCGCGGTCAGCGACGCCTGGGGCTGGGCGCCGCTCGCGACCGGCGGCAAGTCGGTGTGGGCGGCCTTCGCCCGGCGGGTCAGCCCTCCGGCACCGGAAGGACCGGAGACGCCGCGTCGGCCGGACGTTCCCGCTCCGGACGCTCCAGCTCACTGAGGAACGCGTGGGCCCAGCGGTCCACGTCGTGCTCCAGGACGCGGCGGCGCATCGAGCGCATCCGCCGGGCCAGCTCGGCGGGCTCGGCGCCGAGCGCGTCCAGCAGCCGCTCCTTGAGCCCGTCGATGTCGTAGGGGTTGACGAGGAACGCGCCGCGCTTGAGCTCGTCGGCGGCGCCGGTGAACTCGCTCAGCACCAGGGCGCCGCGCAGGTCCGCACGGCAGGCGACGTACTCCTTGGCGACGAGGTTCATGCCGTCCCGCAGGGGCGTGACGACCATGACGTCCGCGGCGAGGTAGAGCGCGGCCAGCTCGGAACGGTCATACGAAGTGTGCATATAGTGCACGACCGGAAAACCGATCTCGCCGTACTCGCCGTTGATCCGGCCGACCTCCTGCTCGATCTCCTCGCGCAGGAGCTGGTACTGCTCGACGCGCTCGCGGCTCGGCGTCGCGATCTGCACGAACGCGGCCTCGCCCGGCTTGAGGTGGCCGTCCTCGAACAGCTCCCCGAACGCCTCCAGGCGCTGCCGGATGCCCTTGGTGTAGTCGAGCCGGTCGACGCCCAGCAGCAGCGTCGAGTCGCCGAGGTCGCCGCGGATCTCCTGCGCACGCTCCCGCACCTCCGGACGGGCCACGAGGTCGTCCAGCTCGCCGACGTCGACCGAGATCGGGAACGCGCGGGCGCGGACGACGCGGCCGTCCCACAGGACGTCCTGCTTGACGTGCCGGGTGTCCAGCAGGCGCCGGCAGAGCCGCACGAAGTTGGCCGCGGCGCCGGGCAGCTGGAAACCGACCAGGTCGGCGCCCAGCAGCCCCTCCAGGATCCGGCGCCGCCACGGCAGCTGCCAGAACAGCTCCACGGGCGGGAACGGGATGTGCAGGAAGAACCCGATGCGCAGGTCGGGACGCAGGTCCCGCAGCATGGCCGGGACGAGCTGGAGCTGGTAGTCCTGCACCCAGACGATGCCGCCCTCGGCGGCGACCTCTGCCGCCGCCTCCGCGAAGCGCCGGTTGACGCGCACGTAGGCGTCCCACATCGCGCGGTCGTACACGGGCGGCGCCACGACGTCGTGGTAGAGCGGCCACAGCGTGGCGTTCGAGAAACCCTCGTAGTAAAGCTCCACGTCCTCGGCCGACTGCGAGATGGGGACGAGCGCCATGCCGTCCTCCTCGAACGGCTCCAGCCGCTCGTCCGGCGCTCCGGTCCAGCCGACCCACGTGCCGTTGCGGCGCCGCATGACCGGCGCGATCGCGCTGACCAGCCCGCCGGGACTGCGCCGCCAGCGCGGTTCGCCGTCCGCTCCGACGATCCGGTCGACCGGAAGCCGGTTGGCCACCACCACGAACTCACTACCCCGCGACAACTGCGACCCGCCTCTCCAGGAACCTCAGTGATCACCATGCCCAGAAACGGTCATCGGGAACATCTTGTCACTTCGACGCAAAGAGATCATGACGGGAAAAGGGTCGCGTAAGGAACGCGGGACCACCGATGACCGGGATTGGAGCGGGCCACATCCCTTTCGCGCCAGGTGACCGATGTTTACCGCGCCGTCACCTTCACCGGCCGATCCTGACAAAATGTGTCCCAGATCACATACCGGCGTTGACGTGCGGCGCACCGCGCGGCGCACCCGGCGGCCCGCCCGCCGACCGGCCGCCCGACCATCGGCCGTCGACCGACCGGAGGACCCGGCTCCGGCCGCGCCGCCGCTCCGACGCACTTCCCTATGGCTCCGTCGCCGACCGGAGGATCGGGCCTCGGCCGCGCCCTCGGCCGTGGGTCCTGCCATCGCCGCGTCGTCGGTCGGAGGTCTCGGCCTCGGAGGGGCCGTCGAGCGTGCGGCGCCGCCATGGCCGCGTGCGGTGATCGAATCCCGGACCGCCTAGAAACCGCAGGCCGGACGCGGGCCAACTAAGATCGGCGCATGAGCGACGCGGCGGATCCGCTCGGCGACCCGGAGATGCGCGCCTGGATGGCCTTCCTGTCGGCCGCCGGGCACCTCATGGACCACGAGGTCGAGCGGCAGCTGAAGCGCGACGGCGGGCTCTCGCATCCCGAGTTCGAGGTCCTCGTCCGGCTGGACCGGGCCGACGGCGGACGACTGCGCATGTCCGACCTCGCCCGCCAGGTGATGATCTCCAAGAGCCGGCTGACCTACCAGGTCACGCAGCTGGAACGGGCCGGGCTGGTGCGGCGCACCGGCTGCGAGACCGACCGCCGCTCGGTGTGGGCGGAGCTCACCGGCGCGGGCGCGGCCGCGCTCGAACGCGTCCGTCCGGGGCATCGGCGCGTCGTCCGGGAGTCCCTGATCGACGTGCTGTCCGGCGAGGAGATCGAGTTGCTCGGGGACGCGCTCGGCCGCGTCGCCGACCGCCTGCGGAGCCGGTAGCGTGCGCGACTTCGGCGGGATCGTCGAGCGCTCCCCGGTACGGACCGTCCGGCCCGGGTCGCCGCCGAGGTCGCCGCCGCGCTCCGGGAGGCCGCCGCGGACGGCCTGGACGCCGTTCCGCGCGGCCTCGGGCACGTCCACGTTCGGCAGTCGCTCACCGACGGCGTCTCGCTCGACATGCGCGGCCTGGCCGGGGTCCGCGCGGTCGCCGCCGGTCCGGACGCGCACGCGGTCGTCGCCGCCGGGACGACCTGGCGCGAGGTCCTCGACGCGACGCTGCCGCACGGCCTCGCCCCGCCCGTCCTGACCGACCACCTCGACGTCACCGTCGGCGGGACGCTGTCGGCGGGCGGCGTCGGCGGCACCTCGCACCGGCACGGGCTGCAGGCCGCGAACGTCTCGTCGCTCGAAGTCGTCCGGTCCGGCGGCGGGCCGGTGGAATGCTCCCCGGCCGTCCGGCCGGAACTGTTCGACGCGGTCCGGGCGGGCCTCGGTCGGCACGGCGTCATCACCCGGGCGACGCTGCGGCTCGTGCCCGTCCCCGAGCGGGTGCTGTCCTGCACGATCCCGTGCCGCGACGCCGCCGACCTGCTGCGCGTCCAGCGCGAGACGCGGGCCGAGCACGTCTCCGGGCAGGCCCGGCCCGCGGAGGACGGCGGGTGGCGGTACGAGGCCAAGGCGGTACTGCACGACGGCGCGCCGCCGCCCGGGACCGTCGAGGCCGAGGAACTCCCCTACCTCGACTTCGCCGACCGCCTCCGCCCCGACGTGACCGAACTCGTCGCGCTCGGCGAATGGGCGCGCCCCCACCCGTGGGGCATGGTGTTCCTGCCCGGCGACCGCGCCGCCGCCGTCATCGAGACCGAACTGGCGGCCACCGACCCGGCCGGGATCGGCCGCAGCGGCGTCGTCCTGATCAAGGCGCTGCGCACCGGACGAGTGCCCGGCCTCGCCGTCCCGCCCGATCCCGTCCTGCTCGGCATGCTGCGGACGGCCTCGCCCGGCTGCGCGCCCGCCGCCGCGATGCTCGCCGCCAACCGCGCGCTGCTCGCCCGCGCCCGCGCCGCCGGGGGCACCCGCTATCCCGTCGACTCGGTGGACGACGGGACGTGACGGCTCACGACCGCAGGTAGCGCAGCACGGCCAGCACGCGGCGGCTGTACCCGGCGGTGTTCGACAGGTCGAGCTTGTCGAAGATCGCGTTGACGTGCTTCTCCACGGCGCTCTGCGAGATGTGCAGGTGCGCGGCGATCGACCCGTTGGTATGGCCCTGCGCCATGTGGTCGAGGACGTCCCGTTCGCGTGGCGTCAACCGGCCCAGCGGATCGGCGTGCGTGCTGTGCGCCACCAGCCGCCGCACCACGTCGGGGTCGAACGCGGCGCCGCCCGCCGCGATCCGGTCGAGGGCGTCGAGGAACTCGTCGACCTGCGCGACCCGGTCCTTGAGCAGGTAGCCGACCCCGCCCGTGTCCGCGCCGATCAGCTCGGCGGCGTACCGCTTCTCCACGTACTGGGACAGCACGAGCACGCCGACGCCCGGCCACCGGCGGCGGATCTCCAGCGCGGCGCGCAATCCCTCGTCGGTGTGCGTGGGCGGCATCCGGACGTCCACGACGACGACGTCGGGCGGCGCCGCGGCCACTTCGGCGAGCAGCGCGTCGCCGTCGCCGACCGCCGCGGCCACCTCGTGTCCCTCCTCGGACAGCAGCCGCACCAGGCCCTCGCGCAGCAGCGTGGAATCCTCGGCGAGCATCACCCGCACGGCAACTCCGCGGTGATCACGGTGGGGCCGCCGGGCGGGCTGTGCACGGCGAACGTCCCGTCCAGTGCCGCGACCCGGCGGGCCAGCCCGGCCAGCCCGCCGCCGTCCGGGTCGGCTCCCCCGGCCCCGTCGTCCTCGACGCGCACGCCGATCCCCCCGTTCAGTTCCGCGACGCCGACGCGGACGCGTCCGGCGCCGGAGTGCTTGGCGGCGTTGGTGACGGCCTCGCAGACGACGAAGTACGCGGCGGTCTCGACCATGTGCGGGGGTCGCCCCGGGTAGGCGTAGTCCATCGTCACCGGGACCGCGGACCGCTCCGCGACCGTCTCCAGCGCCGTCCGCAGGCCCTCGCCGTCGAGCGCCGCCGGGAACACCCGCCACGACACCTCGCGCAGCTCCTCCAGGGCGTGCCGCGACTCCTCGTGCGCCTGCCGCAGCAGTTCGGCGGCGCGCTCGGGGTCGCCGCCGCCCGCGCGGCGGGCCCGGCCGATCAGCATGCCGAGCGCGACGAGCCGCTGCTGCACGCCGTCGTGCAGGTCGCGTTCGATGCGGCGGCGCTCGTCGTCGACCGCGTCCACCACCTGCGCCCGGGTCTCCCGCAGTTCGGCGATGCGGCGCCGGTAGGCGTCCAGCGGGCTCGGCCCGAGCCGGCGGCGCGCGGCCGTCCGCTCCAACGCGACGACCCCCGCCAACCCCTGGACGGCGATGAACAGCAGCAGCGCGCCCGCGAGGAACGTGTAGACGACGATCCAGAGGTGCGGCGGGATCCCGTCCATGTATTCGCCGGTGATCCACCAGCTCACCGCCAGGCCGACGCCGAGGTACGCGCCGTAGCCGATCAGCAGCAGGATCGCCCCGCCGAGCAGCCCGATCGGTGCGCGCACCGCCAGGTAGGCGAGCGCGCGGCCGGGGTCTTCGGGTGCGGCGCTCTCCTCGGCGAAGAAGGCCGCGAGCCTGCGCCGCTCCAGTTCCGTGAGTCCGCGGGCCGCGGCGCCGACGGCGGCAGGCGGCGGGCGGCGTCCCAGCGCGAGCAGGACGGGAATGGCCGTGGCCAGCAGGAAGACGAGCTCCAGGACGGCGCTCAGGGCGCCGAGCGCGAGCCCCGCGGACGCCCGCGCCGCCGTCCGGACGGGGCCGCTCCCGGCCGTCCCGCCCCGATCGGTTTCAGCACGGTCGGTCCGGTGGTGACCGGTCTCGTCGTGATCGTCGGCGCGGCCGGTGGCGCCGTCAGAAGGCGCTGCGATCACGCTCGGGGTCTCCCACGCCGGCGCGGTGCGCCCCACCGTTCCCGTTGCCGTCCTTGCGCGACTTGACGATGCGGAAGGCGATGAACACCAGGACCGCCACGCCCACCACCGCGAGGACGCCCTTGGAGTAGACGCCGACGTACTCCTCGACCTTGTGCCACTGGTCGCCGAGCCCGTAACCGGCCATGACGAAGATCGTGTTCCAGAGGGCGCTGCCGAGGGTGGTGTAGAGCATGAACTTGCTAAGCGGCATCCGCTCCACCCCGGCCGGGATGGAGATCAGGCTGCGGAAGATCGGGATCATCCGGCCGAAGAAGACCGCCTTGGCGCCGTGCTTGGCGAACCACGCCTCGGTGCGGTCGAGGTCCTCGATCTTGACGAGCGGGAGCCGGGCGACGAGCCTGCGGATGCGGTCGCGTCCGATGATCGCGCCGATGCCGTAGAGGGCGAGCGCGCCGACGACGGAACCGACGGTCGTCCAGATCAGGGCGGCGATGAGGTTCATCTTGCCCTGCGAGGCGGTGAACCCCGCGAGCGGGAGGATGATCTCGCTCGGCAGCGGCGGGAACAGGTTCTCCAGGGCGATCGCGAGCCCCGCGCCCGGCGCGCCCAGCTGCTCCATCAGGTCGGTGGCCCAGCCCGCGATGCCGCCCACCGGCTCGCCCTCGGTCGCCGCCAAAAACGTCATTGTGATCATGCCTCGCCACACTAGAGATCCGCCGGTACCGCCACCATGGAGCGCACCGCCGACCTTACCGGCCGCGCGCCACAACCCCGGCCCTGCGGAAAACCGCACCGTCGCCGCCCGCCGCGCACCGGCCGGACGGTGACGGGAACGGCGATGATCGGTGAAAGGCCCGCACGGCCGGGCACTTCAGCCTAATGTGGATTTCCCCGCCGCACGGGCTTTTCACCCCGTCGCACCGATCAGCGAGGAGCCGCACGCGTGGCCGACGACCTCCCGGAGAACGCGCCCCCCGGCATCGACCCCGCCACCCCGACGTTCGCCCGGGTGTACGACTACTTCCTCGGCGGCAAGGACAACTTCGCCGCCGACCGGGAGGTCGCGGACATGGTGATGCGGCTCGTCCCGGAGGCGCCCGTCGTCGCGCGGGGCAACCGGGTCGCGATCGAGCGGGCGGTGGCCTACCTCGCCGGCGAACTCGGCATCGACCAGTTCGTCGACATCGGGTCGGGGCTGCCCACGTCGTCCAACGTGCACCAGTTCGCCAAGAAGGCCGTCCCCGGCGCCCGTGTCGTGTACGTCGACAACGACCCGATCGTGCTCGCCCACGGCCGCGCGCTGCTCACCGAGACCGGCGTCGCCACGTTCATCCAGGGCGACCTGTACGAGCCAGAGAAGATCTTCGCGGATCCGGCGCTGACCGCGCTGATCGATCTCGACCGTCCGGTCGGCGTCATCCTCGCCGCGATCCTCCACCACGTGCCCGACGAGCGGGACCCGGCCGGCGTCGTCCGCGCGCTGCACCGGCGCCTTCCGGCGGGCAGCCACATCGTCCTGACGCACCTGCACGACTCGGGCGACGACCCGCGCGTCGAGGAGGCGAAGAAGATCCTGCAGTCGGGGCTCGGCGGTTCCTATTTCCGTCATTCCTCCGAGGTCGAGCGGATGATGGAGGGGCTGACGATCCTGGAGCCGGGCGTCGAACCGGTGTCGGCGTGGCGTCCGAACGGGCCGGCGGGGCCGCTGGAGCATCCGCTGCACAGGCAGATGGTCGCGGTGCTCGGCCGCAAGGACTGAGGAACGCCCGGCACCCCGGACCCCGGCCCGCCCGGCCGGGGTTTCGGTCACGGGATCTCTAATTTTCGGACCCGCCTTGTCAGAGATCCGGACAAAGGATCTTTCTGATCGACTTTTCGGTCAGGAAGCCTTCTTGTACCGTTCGCAGGGTTTTGTGAAGCGAATTCATGATCCAAAGGAACCCCCGCGATGCCCCTGGCGACAGGTCTGGCCGCCGTGCTCACCGGCCTGCTCATTCTGCTGGCCGTGAGACGGCGCCGCTTCCGGCGTCCGCCCGCCCCGGCGCCCGGGCACCCCGAGTCGCTGACGGCCGTGCTCGAAGCGGGCGAGGAGGAGTACCTCGCCTGGCTCGCCGACCACCACTGGCCGGGCGACGAGTACCTGGAACTCGAACGCGACTGGCGTGCCGAACTGGGCCTCGACGGCCCCGGCGACGTCCGTCCGGACGGACCGCCCGAGGCGCACGAGTCGCCACTGTGCCCCCGCTGCGCGCTCCGCCGCGAGGACGTGTGGCCGTGCCCGGCGTGCGGACGGCTGCTGCACTCGTCCTGCGGTCACGGCATGCGGCGCAGGCGCGTCGCCCACCCCTACCGCACGCGCGGCGGCGGTTTCGAGTCGGTGATCGCGGAATGGATCTGCACGGGCTGCACCTCGGTCGTCGGATTGGACGTCGATCACGGCGACGAGCCCGATCGCCGCTGATGCCCGGACCACCGAACCTTTACACGCCCGTAACGTAAAGACTTCCCCATCTACTTGCATATTTCGGTCGTCCGGCGGCAGGGTGAAGTATGTCCTTAATCACAGGGACGCCATGGAGGAACCCGTGACCGCCGAACCGATCCCGACCTGCCCGCACGACCCGTCCTGCCCGGCGTCGGACGCCCACGACCGGGAGGCCGCGCGCACCGTCGCGCACCACCCCGAGCAGGGCTGGAGCCTGCTGTGCAACGGCACCGTCGTCTTCGACGACACCGGAGAGCTGCTGCCCGACGGCCGCGTCGTCGCCCCGCACCGTCCGGTCACCCTCGCGTGACGGCCGCGACCGTCACCTGATCACGTGACGGTCGTAACCGAGCCGGACCAGTTCCTCGTACGCCGCCCACGCCGCCGCGGGGACGGGCATCGGCACCTGGAACCCGCGGTCGGCGTAGACGACCATCCGCTGCAGGTCGCCCACCATCAGCTCGACGAACCGCCGCTCGTCGTCTTCGTACGCGTCGAACCCCACCTCGGGCGCGGCGACCGTCCACTCCACCTCCGCCCACTGGCGCCGGGCCGTCGCGAGCGACCGCCGCGTCATGTAGGGCTTGGCGACCAGGATCCCGCTGCGCACCGCGATGCCCCGCACGTCCAGCAGGCGGCGCGTCGCCGTGATGTTCTCGCCCGTGTTGGCCGCGGTCTCCTCCAGCACCAGCGCCCGCTCCGGGACGCCGTGCTCGCGCGCCACCCGCGCGAACACCCGCGCCTCCGGCTCCGCCCAGCCCGACGTGATCTTGCCGCGGCCGCCCGAGACGACGAGCAGCGGCGCCCGTCCCTCATGCCAGAGCCGGGCGGCATGGACCGCCACCCGCGTGTCGTGACACCCCAGCGCGAGGATCACGTCAGCCTGGGAGAGAGGGTCGGCCAGCACCAGATGATCCCAGAGGATCCGGGCCAGCTCGCGCGCCCGCTCGTCCACGGGGCTGTGAGAGTCCATGCGCCCATTGTCCCCGGCGGTCAGCATGTCGGACTCCCATCCGAACGGTCGTCCCGGTAGCGTTCAAATGTTTCGCTACTTACGCAAGGATCATGTGTAACCCGACCGCGAAAGGACGGGGTGGTGTGATCACAGTGCTGGTCCTCATCGCGCTGGTCGCCGTGCTCTGCCTGTGCGTGTCCAACCTGCTCCGCCCCTTTCCCCCCGCGCGCGCCCGCGGAGCCGTCGAGCGGGCCGCCCGGCGTCCATCCGGAGTCGATGACCGCCGAACTCGACCCCGAGGACGAGGAGTACCTCGCCTGCCTCGCCGACACCCTGTGGCCCGACGACGAGTACCTCGAACCCGAGCACAGCAGCGACGGCGAAGAGGAATCCGGCGGCAGCGGCATGCGCCGCTGATCCACCGCCCGGACGTCCGAGGCGGTCCGGGTCAGAGAACTCCGGCTGACCCCCGACCACCTCGCGAAGGTGGAGGGGAGATGGAGCGGGTGCGCGCCGAGCGGGAACGGGAGCGCGAGGAGGAGAAGGCCCGCAAGGAGTTCGAACGGGAGAAGGCGCGCCTGCTCAAGGAACGGTCGCACGTGGAGCAGGTCAACCAGCGCCGCGAGTTCTTCTACGCCACGCCCGCCGAGGTGCGCACGGCCTTGGAACGCGTCGCGGGCAGCCACCTCGTGGAGTACACCGAGACGCCGGAGGCACTGGAGTTCCGTGCGAGCGGCCGGAAGGACGGGACGTAGCCGCTCAGAGTTTGCGGCCCACGCCGCCGTAGGCGTCGACGTCGTCGGCGGGGTGTTCGGGACGCCAGCGCGTGATCGGGACGACGCCGGGCCGCAGGATCTCCAGGCCCTCGAAGAACCGGGCGATGCGCTCGGGGGTGCGCAGGACGAGCGGGGAGTCTCCGGACTCGTTCCAGACCTCCACGATCCGGTCGGAAGCCGCGCCGTGCACGACGTTCGTGCCGTCGTACATGGCGAGGTAGCTGCCGGGGGCGAGGGCGTCCATGAGCCGCCGGACGATCGCGTACGCCTCGTCGTCGTCGGTGATGAATTCGAGGATGCCCATCAGCGTCAGCGCGACGGGCTCCCCGAAGTCGAGCGTCTCGGCGGCGGCCTCGATGATGGGGTCGGGGTCGCGCAGGTCGGCGTGGACGTAGGCGGTGCGCCCCTCGGGGGCGCTGGTGAGCAGCGCCTTCGCGTGGGCGAGCACCATCGGGTCGTTGTCGACGTAGACGATGCGCGACTCGGGCGCGGCGCGCTGCGCCACCTCGTGGGTGTTGTCGACGGTGGGCAGGCCGGCGCCGACGTCGATGAACTGGCGGATGCCGGCCTCGGCGGTGAGGAACCACACGACGCGGTTGAGGTACAGCCGGGACGCGCGGGCGAGCCGCGCGACGTCCGGGAGGATGCGCAGGATCCGGTCGCCGACCTCCCGGTCCACGGGGAAGTTGTCCTTGCCGCCGAGCCAGTAGTTCCAGATGCGCGCCACCTGCGGGACGGTCGTGTCCACGCCGGGCGCCGGTGCCTGGTCACCGTTCATAGCCTCCCCCTCGACCCGCCGTGATCGAGGTCTTCCCGGCGGCGGCGCCCCCCATGCCGGTTCCGGCCGGGGGACGCCGTGCGAGGGCGCGTCAGTCGTCGTCGGGGCCGTCGTCGTCGCCGCGGTCGTCGTCATCGTCGTCGTCCCGGTCGTCGGCCTGGTTCTGCAGGACCTTCCCGGAGGCGGCGTCCACGGTGACCTCGCGCTCGGTGCCGTCTCGCCGGTGACCTCGACCTCCCAGGCGGGCGTCCCCCCGGCCCGGAAGTCGACGGACGTGACGGTACCGGACGCCGCCCGCAGTGCGGCGGTCGCGGCGTCGGCCGCGGTCGTCTTCGCGCCGCCCAGCGCCTTCGCCTCGGCGGCCGCCTCGCGGCGGTCGTCGGCGTCGTCATCGTCGTCCCGGTCGGCCCGATTCTGGACGACCTCGCCCGAACCGGTGTCGACGATCACGGTGCGGACGCCGCCGGACGTGACGACGTCGATCTCCCAGCCGCCGTCGTCGAGGTCGATGTCCTCGACGCCCCGGGGGCCGCCTTCAGCGCGGCCTGCGCCGCCTTCACCGCCGTGACCCGGGTGCCCGCCGGGACGTTCTCGTCCCCGCCGTCCGGGCCCGCGGCCGCGGCCGCCGTGGCGGCTCCCCCACCGGCGACGGCCGCCGCGGCGAGCGCCGTGACCAGCAGCCTGCGGCCGCTGAGGATGCGGCGCGCGTCGATGCTCATGTGGTTCCACCTCCGTGTCGGTGTGTCGTGGCCGGTCGGCCCTTGTGTCGTCGACGATGCAGGACGTTCCTGTAGCGGGCCTGAAGCAACCTGAAGCGCTCTTCAGGATGGGTTTGGCAGGCTGTGCGTCATGCGCCTGCTCATCGTGGAGGACGAGAAACGCCTGGCCACGTCCCTCGCCCGCGGACTGACCGCCGAAGGGTTCGTGGTGGACGTCGTCCACGACGGCGCCGAAGGGTACGAACGGGCGTCCGGGGGCGGCTACGACCTGATCGTCCTCGACATCATGCTGCCCGGGATGAACGGCTACCGGGTGTGCGCGGCGCTGCGCGCGGCGGGCGACGAGACGCCGATCCTGATGCTGACCGCGAAGGACGGCGAGTACGACGAGGCCGAGGGCCTCGACACGGGCGCCGACGACTACCTGACGAAACCGTTCTCGTACGTGGTGCTGGTGGCCCGCGTCCGCGCGCTGCTGCGGCGCCGCACGCGCGGGGCGGCCCCGTCGATCGTCCTGGGCGACCTCACCGTGGACCCGGCCGCCCGGCGGGTGTTCCGCGCCGGCGAGGAGGTCGAGCTGACGGCCAAGGAGTTCGCGGTGCTGGAGCATCTGGCGGTGAACGCGGGCCGCGTCGTGTCGAAGGCGCAGATCATCGAGGCCGTGTGGGACTTCGCCTACGACGGCGACCCCAACATCGTCGAGGTGTACATCAGCGCGCTCCGCCGCAAGGTGGACGTGCCGTTCGGCCGCAGGTCGATCGCGACGGTACGGGGCGCCGGGTACCGGCTGGCGCGGGACGGGGGCGCCTGAGATGTCCGTGCGGCGCTGGTTCGGCTCGGTCGGCCGGGGACGACGCTGGGCGCGACGGCCGTCGTCGCCGCCGCGCTGATCGTCGCGGGGCTCGCCGTCGTGCTGCTGCTGCGCGCGGAACTGGGCGGGCAGACGGATCTGCGGTCGGAGGTCGCGGCGCGGGAGGTGGCGTCGCAGCTGGCGACCGGCACCGCGTTCGGGGAGCTCGATCTGCCGGACGACGAGGAGCATCCGGTACAGGTCGTGGACGGGACGGGCCGGGTGCGCGCGGCGAGCGAGGACCTGACGGCCGTCACCGGGACGCCGCCCGCCGGAGACGCGTCCGTCCCGGCGCCGGGACGCGACGACGGGGACGACGACCCCGGGGACGACGAATCCGACGACGACGCGCCCGGCCGCGGGCAGGTGTCCGGCGACGATCCGTCGCTGGGCACCGGCACCGCGACCGTCGACGGCCGGACGGACGACTACCGGTTCGCGGCGGTCGAGGTGACGACGCCCGGGGGCGAGACCGTCACGGTGTACGCGGGCACCGAGCTGGACGCGGCCCGCAGCGCCGTCGGGACGGTGATCCGCTCGATGCTCGTGGGGCTGCCGCTGCTGCTGGCCGTGGTGGCGGGTGTGACGTGGCTGGTCACGCGGCGGGCGCTGTTCCCGGTGGAGGCGGTCCGCGCGGAACTGGCGGAGATCACCGTGGCGGGCGACCTGTCGCGCCGGGTCCCGGTGCCGGAGGCGCGGGACGAGGTGGGCCGGCTCGCCGTCACGACGAACGCGACGCTCGCCGCGCTGGAGGACTCGGTGGCGAAGCAGCGCGCGTTCGTCGCGGACGCGTCGCACGAGCTGCGCAGCCCGATCGCTTCGCTGCGCACCCAACTGGAGGTGGCGGTCGCGCACCCCGAACTGCTGGACGTCGAGGGCACCGTGGACGACGTCGTCCGGCTGCAGCATCTGGCCGCCGATCTGCTGCTCCTCGCCCGGATCGACGCGGGCGAGCGCCCGCCGGCGCGTCCCGTCCGGCTCGCGGAGCTGGTGCGGGACGAACTCGACCGGCGGGCCGCGGGCGACCGCGTCCCGGTGCGGGCGTCCGTCGAGGGCGATCCCCGGGTGACGGGCGTGCCGGGACGGCTGTCGCGGGTGCTGGGCAACCTGCTCGACAACGCCGAGCGGCACGCGGACCGGGTCGTCCGCGTCACCGCCCGGCGGGAGGGACGGGACGCCGTGGTGCGGGTCGCCGACGACGGGCCGGGCGTCCCGGCCGCCGACCGGGAACGCGTCTTCGAGCGGTTCGTCCGGCTGGACGACGCGCGCAGCCGGGACGAGGGCGGTGCGGGGCTCGGCCTCGCCATCGCCCGCGACCTGGTGGCGGCGCACGGCGGCACGCTGACGGTACGGGACGCGCCGGAGGGCGGCGCCCTCTTCGAGGTGCGCCTGCCGGTTACTTGAGGAGCTGGCGGGCCATGACCATCCGCTGGATCTGGTTGGTCCCCTCGTAGATCTGCGTGATCTT
>NZ_MKJY01000232.1 GCF_001942465.1 Actinomadura sp. CNU-125 | reverse complement strand
CGGAGCAGCAGGTCCTCGCGGGCCAGTTCCCGCCCGGCGACCCGCACCGGTCCGCCCGTCCCGCCGAACAGGTCCATGCTCGCCCCTTTCCGGGTCGTCGATCGCGCACCTGGAAGTATGCCGTCCATGCCGGAACCCGCGACGACCTACCCGGCGCTCGCCGCGCGCCTGCTCGGGCGCGCCCCCGTCCTGCGGGCCGGTGCGGCTGGTGGCGGTCGACGGGCCGAGCGGCGCGGGCAAGTCGACGTTCGCGGGACGGCTCGCGGAGGTGCTGGCGGGCGCGCCGGTGGTGCGGTCGGACGACTTCCGCGTGCCGTGGGACGCCGACCCGATGACGTGGTGGGAACCGTTCGAACGGACGGTGCTGGCACCGCTGCGGGCGGGCCGCCCGGCCGTCCTGCGCCGTTTCCACTGGCACACCGGCGCCTACGGGCCGCCGGAGGAGATCCCGGCCGCGCCCGTCCTGCTCGTCGAGGGGGTCGGCGGCGTGGGCCGGGTCGCCCGCCGCGTACCGGGTGTGGATCGACGCGCCGCGCGAGCTGCGCCGCGCGCGCGTCCTGGACCGCGACGGACCCGCGTTCGCGGACGCGTGGGACGGCTGGAGCGTCCGCGAGGCGGCCCGGTTCGCCGCCGACGGCACCCGGGACCGGGCCGACCTGCGGCTCGACGGCACCCGTCTCGCCCACCGGCTGCGCCCCCTGCCGTTAGGCTGATCCCTTTCATCCGAACGAACAACGCTGGAGCCCGTTCATGGCGCTTGAACGCCCCGAGATCGACTTCCCCGAGGGTCAGCCGCCCTCCATGCTGGACATCACCGACATCACGGTGGGCGACGGCCCGGAGGCCGTGAAGGGCTCGACCGTGGCGATGCACTACGTCGGCGTGTCCTGGTCCACCGGCGAGGAGTTCGACGCGTCCTGGAACCGCGGCTCCACGCTGGACTTCGAGCTCGGCGCCGGCCGCATGATCAAGGGCTGGGACATGGGCATCCCCGGGATGAAGGTGGGCGGGCGCCGCAAGCTCGTCATCCCGGCGCACCTCGCCTACGGCGACCGCAGCCCGAGCCCGGCCATCAAGCCCGGCGAGACGCTGATCTTCGTCGTGGACCTGGTCTCGGTCAGCTGACCCGAGAAGTCAAACGGCGGGCAATCCGGGGGTGAAATTCGCCCCGGGTGCCCGCCGTCGCCGTTTCCGGAGGCGGGCGGTTCGGTATCAGCCGGGCATGATCGAGGCGCGGGGGCTGACGAAGCGGTACGGGGCCACGACCGCCGTCGACCACGCCTCGTTCGTCGTCGCGCCCGGCCGCGTCACCGGCTTCCTCGGCCCGAACGGCGCCGGGAAGTCGACGACGATGCGGATGATCCTCGGCCTCGACCGGCCGACCGCCGGGGACGTCACGGTGGGCGGCGTCCACTACCGGTCGCTCGGCGCGCCGCTGCGCGAGGTCGGGGCGCTGCTGGACGCCACGGACGTGCACGGCGGCCGCAGCGCCTGGAACCATCTGCGGTGCCTCGCGCAGAGCAACGGGATACCGCGGCGGCGGGTGGACGAGGTGCTCGACCTGGTGGGGCTGCGCGACGTCGCGCGGCGGCCCGTCCGGGGGTTCTCGCTCGGGATGGGGCAGCGGCTCGGGATCGCGGGCGCGCTGCTCGGCGATCCGGGCGTGCTGATGTTCGACGAGCCCGCGAACGGCCTGGACCCGGAGGGCATCCGCTGGATCCGGACGCTGATGCGGCGGCTCGCGCAGGAGGGCCGGACGGTGTTCGTGTCGAGCCACCTCATGTCGGAGATGGCGCTCACCGCCGACCATCTCGTGGTGATCGGGCGCGGCCGGATCCTCGCCGACACCGGGATGCGGGAGTTCATCGACCAGAACGCCGCCGGGCACGTCCGGGTGCGGTCGCCGCAGCTCGGCGAGCTGGCGCGGCTGCTGGCGTCCGGCGGGCGGCGGGTCGAGGACGGGCCGGACGGGTCGCTGCTGGTGCACGGCGCGACCCCGGCGGAGGTCGGCGACCTCGCCGCCGACCACACGCTGCGGGTGCACGAGCTGGCGCTGGTCCGGCCGTCGCTGGAGGAGGCGTTCATGCGGCTGACCGGGGACGCCGTCGAGTACCAGGCGGCCGGGACCTGGACGGGGCCGGCGTGACGGCCGCGCCCGCGGCGCCGCCCCGCCGCGTCCGGCCCCGACGCCCACCGGGTGCGGTTCGGGCACGTCCTGGCCGCGGAGTGGACGAAGATCCGCACGGTGAAGTCGACGTTCTGGACGCTGCTCGCCGGGGCGGTCGTGCTCATCGGGTTCTCGGCGCTGTGGGCGCTGGCGTTCGGCGCGACGTTCGAGCAGATGAGCGACACCGAGCGGGCGACGTTCACGCCGATGATGCCGATCCAGGTCGCGTTCTACTTCGCGATGGTGGTGTTCGGCGCGCTCGGCGTGCTGGTCATCACGGCCGAGTACTCCACGGGGATGATCCGCACCGCGCTGACGTCCGTGCCCCGCCGCGCCCACTACCTGGCCGCCAAGACGCTCGTGCTGGCCGCGGTCGTCCTCCTGTTCGGCGTCGCGGTGACGTTCGCGTCGTTCTTCGTCGCGCAGCCCATCCTCGCCGGGAAGAACCTGGACGGCTCGATCGGCGACCCCGGCATGCTGCGGGCGGTCGCGGGCGGCGGGCTCTGGCTGATGCTGATCGCGGTCATGGCGCTGGCGCTCGGCTCGCTGCTGCGGCACACCGCGGGTTCGATCGTGCTGGTGTTCGTGGTCCTGTTCGTCCTCGGCATCGCGGGCGGTTTCCTGCCGGGGTCGTGGGGCGAGAACGTGAACAAGTTCCTGCCGTCCAACGCGGGAAGCGCGATCCTCTCCCCCACGCAGCAGCCGGGACAGCTCGCCCCTTGGACCGGCCTCGTCGTCTTCGCGATCTACACCGCCGTCCTCCTCGCCGCCGCCCTGATCCTCTTCGAGCGCCGCGACCCCTGACCCCCACCCGGCGCCCCGACCCGCCGCGACCGTACCGACCTCCCCCGGCGGCCCGGCTCGTCGTGGCGGGGCCGACCTCCCCGGCGGCCGGAGCGGAGCGCAGCGGAGCGGAGGCCGACGGAATCCCCCCTTGCTTCGTGGTGACACTCGAATACACGCCGAAGATCGGGCAATTACGGCAGCGGGCGCCCGGGCATGATCAGATATGTCCCGTCGGTTTCGCCGCGCGCGCCGCTCCGCCCGAGCAGGGCCGGGCCGCGCGGGCGCGCCGGCGCCCCCGATGCCTGCTCAACTGAACGGAGAACGCGGCCGATGCGTGGGAAGACGCCCGTGATCGCGATGGTCGCCGCGGGAGTGCTCGGCGTGGCGGCGGGCGGCTGGCCCGTGGTGCGCGCGCAGGCCGGCGAGTCCGGGCCGACCACCCGGTCGCAGCTCGCCGCGGCGGTCGCCGACCGGACCTTCCCGGCGCCGAAGCCCGGTTCGTGGACGCCGCCGAAGCCCGCGCAGGACGGCCTCCCCGCGATCGTCAACACCATCGACACGCAGGAACGCGTCGTGTTCCTGACGATCGACGACGGCTACGAGTACGACGCCGAGTTCGTGAACCTCGTCCGGAAGGAGAAGGTTCCGATCATGACGTTCCTGACGTCCCGGTACATCGACGGCCACGGGCAGTACTTCTGGGCGCTGAACCGGGCGGGGTCGCCGATGGAGAACCACACGGTCGGGCATCCGGACATGAAGACGCTCGGGCCGGACGCGCAGAAGAAGGAGATCTGCGAGGCGTCCGACGCGATCGAGAAGCAGTACGGCCGCCGCCCGACGCTGTTCCGGCCGCCGTTCGGCAGCTACAACGAGACGACGCGGCGGGTCGCGAAGGACTGCGGCGTCAAGGCGCTGATCCTGTGGTCGGCGGAGTACTACAACGGGACGGCCGGGCCGGGCGTCGGCTTCAACGGGTTCGCGCGCGGGGACGGCGGCCAGGGGTTCAAGCCCGGCGACATCATCCTGATGCACTTCCGCAAGGGCCTCGCGGGGCAGTTCCGGGCGTTCCTCGACAAGATCCGGAAGGCGGGGTTCCGGCCCGCCGCGCTGGAGAACTACCTGCCGCGGTCGCTCGGCGGGAACGCCCCTGACCAGGGCGGAGCCTGATTTCCGGCGTACCCGGAGGATTCCCGGTTACGGGGGTGCGGACCGCCCCGCGCGTTCTATCGTCGTTCCGCCGGCGGGGTTTGAGTCCCCCGCTCCCCGAGCAGCCCCGCCGGCACAGGCTTCCTACTCCTCGCCGGGACGGCGGCGCACCGGGCCGCCGATCTCGGTCTCCCCGGGCGCGATCGTCCCGCCGCCCGCGCCGTCCGGCCGCCGCACCGCGTTCAGCGCGTGGTAGCCGATCAGGACGGCGATGGTGCCGAGCGCGATGCCCTGCAGGGGGAAGTCGTCGGTGATGTTCAGCGTCACGTTGCCGATCGCGAGGATCAGCGCGGCCGCGACGGGGACGAGGTTCACCGGGTCGCCGAAGTCGACCCGGTTCTCGATCCAGATCTTCGCGCCGAGCAGGCCGATCATGCCGTAGAGGACGACGGTGATGCCGCCGAGGACGCCGCCGGGGGTGGCGGCGACCAGCGCGCCGAACTTGGGGCAGAGCCCGAACAGGACCGCCACCAGCGCGGCGACGTAGTACGCGGCCGTCGAGTAGATGCGGGTCGCGGCCATGACGCCGATGTTCTCGGCGTAGGTGGTGGTGGGGGCGCCGCCGACCGCGGACGCCAGGGTGGTGCCGACGCCGTCGGCGGCGAGGGCGCGGCCCAGCACCGGGTTCAGGTCGTCGCCGGTCATCGCCGACACGGCCTTGACGTGCCCGGTGTTCTCCGCGATCAGCGCGATGACGGGCGGCAGCGCGAGGAGGATCGCGGACGTCTTGAAGTCGGGCGCGTGCAACTGCGGGAGACCGAACCAGTCGGCGGACGACACCGCGGAGAAGTCCACGCGGTCGTGCGCGAACGCGGTCGCGATGCAGTACGGGCCCTCGGACGCGCACGCCCGGCCCGACGCGTCCAGGAGGTTCTGCCCGGGCAGGATCGAGGTGACGGGCCCGGCGAGGACGTCCAGGACCCATGACAGGGCGAACCCGAACACCAGCGCCAGCAGGATCGCGATCCGCGACCAGAAGCCGCGCAGCAGGACCGTGCACAGCACGGCGAAGCAGAGCGTGCCGAGGGCGACCCACTGGTCCTGCGGCCAGTAGGTGTTCGCGACGACCGGCGCCAGGTTGAACCCGATCAGCATGACGACCGCGCCGGTCACCGCGGGCGGGAAGATCCGGTGGATGACGTCGCCGCCCAGCAGGTGGACGACCACGCCGACGACCAGCAGGGCGGCGCCGGTGACGAGGATCGCGCCGGTCACCGTCGCGCTGTCGCCGCCGCCCGCGCGGATCGCCGCGGCGACCCCGACGAACGAGGCGCTGCTGCCGAGGTAGCTCGGGACCTTGCCCCGCACGATCAGCAGGAACAGGACCGTCGCGACGCCCGACATCATGATCGCGAGGTTGGGGTCCAGGCCCATCAGCACGGGGAACACGAACGTCGCCCCGAACATCGCCACCACGTGCTGGGCGCCGATCCCGGCGGTGCGCGGCCACGACAGCCGCTCGTCCGGACGGACGATCTCGCCCGGCGGCGGCGTCCGCCCGTCGCCGTGCAGCTTCCAGCCGATCTTCATCGGTCCCTCCGCTCCTGCGTCGCCGCTCCGTGCGGCACGGTAGATCTACCAGGTGGGAGGGGATGCGGGCGGACCGGGGCCGTCCGGACGCCGCGTCGGCGCGGCCCCCGGACAACCACCGGACGGTGCGGTTACCCTCAGATACCGCGCATGCGCAGTACGTGGAGGGCGAGGGTGAGGTTGAGCCGCAGATGGGCGTCCTCGGTGAACGCGCCGAGCATCCGTTCGAGCTTGCCGATGCGATAACGCAGCGTGTTGTAGTGGAAGTGCAGCCTGCGGGCGGTCTCGGCGACGTTGAGGTTGGTCTCCAGCAGCACCTGGAGGGTGCGGCGCAGGTCCACCAGCTCCGGTTCGGCGTCGGACGCCAGGTCGCCGAGGGTCTCGCGGACGAACGCGTGCAGCTCGTCCGGGTCCGACACCAGGCTCAGCAGCCGGTACACGCCGAGCTGGTCGAAGTGCGCGCGCGCTCCGGCGCCGTGCAGCTGCCGCCCCACCCGGACGGACTTGACCGCCTGCTCGTACGCGTCGGGCAGCGCGGCCGGGGAGTGCACGACGCGGCTGACGCCGGTGGAGAACGTCCGCCGCACCGACATGTGCTCGGCGAACACGGCCGCCGCCTCTTTGATCATGGTCTGCACCGGTGCGGACGGCAGTTCGGCGGAGCCGTCGCCGTCCCCGCCGATGATCGCGACGACCTCGTGGGCGAAGCCGACCACCGCCGCGCCGCGGTCGTGCCGCCGGGCGGCGGCCGTCCAGGCCGCGGCGAGCCGCTCCTGCGCGGACCGCTCCCCGGCGCCGCGACCGCCGCGCGACCCGCCGTCCGGCTCGCCGCCCCCGGACGCCCGCCGCGGGCGCGGCCGTCGAGTTCGGCGACCACGACCATCATCGGGCGGTCGAGGTCCCAGCCGAACCCGTCGCAGTGCGCGATGATCCGGTCGTCGCCGCCCGCGCGGCCCGCGAGGACGTCGCGCAGGAAGTCGGCGCGGTACTTGCTCTCCACCGCCGCGACCGCCTGCTGCTTGGTCACCACGAGGGCGGTGACGGTCGCGGCCCGTTCCAGGATGCCGAGGTCGGTGCCGCGCAGCGCGCCGCCGGGGCTGAACGCGATGATGCGGCCGTGGTCGAAGCCGCCCGCCATCACCGGGACGACCAGGTGGTCGGCGGTGCCGTGCGCGCCGGTGCCGCCGCAGCCGCCGCGCCCGCACGCCGCGTGCCGTCCGGCGTCGAACGCCCGCATCGCCTCGACGTCCTCGTCGGGGCCGGCGCCCGCGAGGACCCGCTGCTCGCCGTCCAGTACGACGACCGCCACCTCCAGCAGCGACGCGACCTCGTCGACGACCTCCTGCAGCCCGCCGCCGCACAGCACGATCTGGACGAGCGCGCGGTGCACCTCCTCGGTGCGGGCGAGCACGGCGGCCTGCCGGTTCAGGATGTCGGTCAGCACCTGGTTGAGGATGTCGTCGAAGCCGACGTCGGGGGGCAGCAGGATCAGCGGGAAGCCGCGCCGGTCGGCCTGCGCGATCATCTCCGGCGGCGCCGCGTCCAGGTAGCGGCCGAGCTTGATCGCGAGGGCCGCGAGGCCGCGTTCGTCCAGGTCGGCGACCAGGTTGTCGAGGGACTGGGGGGTGTTGCGCAGGGGGTATCCGGTGGTGAGGAGGAGCTCGTTCGGCTTGACCCACGACAGGATGTCGGGGACCTCCATCACGTTGAGCCGCTGGACGATCCGGTCGAGTCCGGTCCGGCCGGCGATGAGGCGGGCGTCGTTGAGGGTGCTGACGCCGAGGACCTCGCCGACCGACAGGCCGTAGGTCAGTGTTCCGGTGCTGGCGAGCCGCAGGGCCGGTGGGCCCGGGTCCGCGCCGATGTAACTCATGCCAGGGGTCACCTCGCCTTTTGGTGCGTACATCGCCTGTCACGGCGTGATCGCTACCGGTGCCTGATCAACACTGACAACAAAGACGAACAATGACAAGAAGCCTTGGCACGTTTGTCCATACGGCGCGGGCGAACGCCGTTCTACCGTCGCGGCAGAGTCCGGGCCGCCGCGTCGACGAGGACGCGGGCGGCGCCCGTCACCGGCCTCGGGAGGTTCCGTGACCCCGCTCGTCCGCGATCCCGCACCGCAGCCCGCACCGCTCCCCGCGCGGCCCCCCGGAGCCCGTCCGCCCGGCGCGGGCGCCGCCAGCCTGGCCCTGCGCCCGCTGCTGGACGGCCCGCGCGCCCCGCGCGTCACCGCCGCGTTCCCCGCGGCGGTGTACGCGGAGGTGCGCGGCGGGCCGGAGCCTCGGGTGCTGGCCGTGGTCGCCTCCGACGCGGCGCGCATGCCGAACGCCGTGGTCGTCCCGGTGCCGCGCCGCGACCGTCCGTTCCGCGAGGTGCGGGAGGGCGCCGACGCGGTCGTCGGGGACGGCCGGGTCGAGACGGGCGGGTTCGCGGTGCGGGTGCGCCGCGAGTGGGACCCCGCGCCCGTCCTCGGACCGCTCCATCCCGCCGCGCTCGCCCGGGGGCTGCGGGCCGTCGAGGCGGCGTGCGTCGACGCCGGGATGACCGGCGGCGGCCTCGCCGGGCATCCCGACCCGGACCTGCTCGCCGCGCGCTGCGCCGCCGGGGATCTCGCGGGCGCGGTGGAGGCCGCCGAACGGATCGTCGGGCTCGGGCCGGGCCTCACGCCGAGCGGGGACGACATCCTGTGCGGGCTGCTCGTCGCGCTGCGGCTCAGCGGGCGGCGCGGTCCCGCCCGGACGGGCGCGCGGTGTGG
>NZ_MKJY01000231.1 GCF_001942465.1 Actinomadura sp. CNU-125 | reverse complement strand
CGGGGCGGGGCGGCGGGGGGTGTTCGGGGAGCCGTTCGAGCGGCGGGCGGTGATCTCCGGGGTGGGGCAGTCGACCATCGGGCGGCGGGTCGGGCGGTCGGGGCTGCAGTTGACGATCGACGCCGAGCTGCGGCCGTCGAGGACGCCGGGCTCGGCGTCGGCGACATCGACGGGCTGGCGATGTTCCCCGGCGGCGGTGCGGCGAACCTGCCGGGGTACGCGAACGGGAACCTGTACGAGGTGCAGGACGCGCTGGGGATCGCGACGTCGTGGCGGCAGGGGCAGGTCGAGGGGATGGCGCTGCCTTTCTACGGGGCCGCGCAGGCGGTCGCGACGGGGCAGGCGCGGCACGTGGTCGTGTGGCGGACGGTGAAGGAGGGCAGCGCCGCGCGCGCCGCCGGGGGGCGTCCCGCGTACGGGTCGACCAAGCCGGTGGCGGAGGGGCCGCTGGCGTGGCTGCTTCCGGTGGGGATGCTGTCGCCCGTCTGCCAGGTGGCGCCGTACGCGACCCGGTACATGCACGAGTACGGCGTCACGCGCGAGCAGCTCGCGTGGATCCCGGTGTCCCAGCGCGCGCACGCGGCCCGCAATCCGGACGCGGTGTACCGGTCGCCGCTGACCGTCGAGGAGTATCTCGCCGCCCGGACGATCTCGTCGCCGATGTGCCTGTACGACTGCGACGTCCCGGTGGACGGCGCCACGGCGATCGTGGTGTCGGCGGCGGAGACGGCGGCGGACCTGCGGGCGCCGGTCCGCATCGACGCGATGGCCGGTGTGGTGGAGGGCCGTCCGTCGTGGGAGCAGTGGGAGGACATGGGCCGGGTCGGGCACGGGACGGCGGCGGCGCTGTGGGCGCGGACGGAGCTGCGGCCCGAGGACGTCGACGTCGCGCAGCTCTACGACGGTTTCACTATCGAGGTGGTCTGGTGGCTGGAGGCGCTGGGCTTCTGCGGGACGGGCGAGGCCGGGGACTTCGTGGCGGGCGGGCGGATCGGGCCGGGCGGCGGGCTCCCGGTCAACACGTGGGGCGGCCAGCTGTCCGGCGGACGGCTGCACGCGGCGTTCGGCCACGTGGCGGAGGCCGTCCGGCAGTTGCGGGGGGAGGCCGGGGACGCGCAGGTGTCGGGGGCGGAGGTCTGCGCCGTGACGAACGTCGGGGGTTTCGAGGCGGGCGCGGCATTGCTGACGCGCCGATGACACACAGGGAGGAACGTCCGATGGTGGAACGTCCGGGACGGGTCGAGGGCAAGGTCGCGATCGTGACGGGGGCCGGGTCGACGCCCGGTCCCGGCATCGGGACGGGCAAGGCGACGGCGGTCGTGCTGGCGCGGGAGGGCGCGCGCGTCCTGCTCGTGGACCTGCGTCCCGAGCGGGCGGAGGAGACCCGGGCGATGATCGAGGCGGAGGGCGGGAAGGCGGAGGTGTTCGCCGCCGACGTGACCCGCGCGGCGGACTGCGAGGCGATGGTGCGGGCCGCGGTGGACGCGTTCGGGACGGTCGACGTCCTGGTGAACAACATCGGCCTGGCCTCGCTCGGGACGGTCGTCGACACGACGGAGGACGCGTGGGACCGGGCGTTCGACATCAATCTCCGTACGGCGTTCCTGGCCTGCAAGTACGCGGTGCCGGTGATGGCGGGGAACGGCGGCGGGTCGATCGTGAACGTGTCGTCGATCTCGGCGCTGCGGGGCGACGGGACCGTCGCGTACTCGGCGGCGAAGGGCGGGCTGGTCGCGATGACGGTGGACATGGCGTACTCGCACGGGCGGGAGGGCATCCGGGTCAACGCGGTCGCGCCCGGCCACATCACGACGCCGATGGTGATGTCGGTGTCGGAGCCGGGCGCGCACGCCGACTTCATGAACGCGATGCGGTCGGAGGCGGGCCTGCTCGGGACGGCCGGGACGGGCTGGGACGTCGGCTGGGCGGCGGCGTTCCTGGCGAGCGACGAGGCGCGGTGGATCACCGGCGCGACGCTGCCCGTGGAGTCGGGGGTGCTCAGCGTGACGCCGCTGATGATGGCGCGGCACCTGCGCGGCGTCCCGGAGCCGGGCGAGTAGGCGTCCGCTGTTGCGCGGGGGCGGCGCCCGGCCTACATTAAGTAAGTGAATACTCTCTAAGCTGAGCGGAAGGGTTCCACGCCGATGCCCGACCAGCGCACCGGGGCCGCGATGTGCGAGCGGTACGCCGTCGCCGACGTCGACTCCCACATCATCGAGCCGGCCGATCTCTGGACCTCGCGCGTCTCGTCGAAGTGGGGCGACCTCGTCCCGCACGTGAAGTTCCACGAAAGGCGCCAGGAGGACTACTGGTACATCGGCGACCGGAAGCTGTACGGCGTCGGGGCCTTCGCGCAGGCGGGCTGGCCGGAGTGGCCGCCCTCGCACCCGAAGCGGCTCGCGGACGCGCTCCCGGCCGCCGTCGACCCCAAGGAACGCCTCGCCTACATGGACAAAGTGGGCGTTTACTACCAGGTGATGTATCCGAACATCCTCGGGTTCCACAGCCACCGGTTCCTCAACCAGATGCCGCGCGAGCTGGCGACCGAGTGCGTCCGCGCCTACAACGACTGGATCACCGAGTTCTGCTCGGCGGACGCGCGGCGGCTCGTCCCCATGACGATGCTGCCGTTCTGGGACATCGACGAGTCCGTCGCGGAGATGAGGCGGGCCCACGAGATGGGCCACAAGGGCGTCCTGTTCGCCGCCCGCTACGACAAGGCCGGGTTCCCCCGGCTGATCGACGACTACTGGGAGCCGGTGCTGTCCCAGGCCCAGGAGATGGGCCTCAGCATGAACTTCCACGTCGGCTTCCTGGCGACCGACGACGAACTCAAGGGCGCCGTCGACCAGTCCAAGAAGATCGACTTCACGAAGGAGAGCGCGCTCGTCCTGCTGGGCAACGCGCAGAACATCGCGGAGGTGGTGCTGAGCGGCGTCTGCCACCGGTACCCGGACCTGAAGTTCGTCTCGGTCGAGAACGGCGCGGGCTGGCTGCCGTTCCTCGGCGAGAGCATGGACTGGCAGTGGCTGAACGTCGGCGCGCACAAGGAGTACCCGGAGCGCATGCTGCCGAGCGAGTACATGGCCCGGCAGATCTACGGGATGTACTGGTTCGAGCGGAAGTCGGTGCGGGCGGTGATCGACCAGCTTGAGGACAACCTCATGTTCGAGACCGACTTCCCGCACGCCACGAGCCTGTCCCCCGGGCCGGCGTCGGAGTCGCCGAGCCCGCGGGACGTCATGGAGCGCTCGCTCGGCGGCCTGCCCGAGGAGACGATCGGGAAGGTACTGCAGCACACCGCGACGAAGCTCTACAACCTGGAGCCGCCGGTACGGGGCTGACGGTCCGGACGTTCGGCGCCCGCACCCTGGCGGTGGGGGGCGCCGGCGTTCCGTCAGGTTTCCGTGCGCCCGCCCGGGGCGAAGGTGATCGGCACCGACAGCGGCGCCCGGTTGAAGGTCGAGTGGAAGTCGATGTCGGCGTCCGGCCGCAGCTCGACGCCGTCCAGGCGGTGGACGAGCGCGTCGAGCGCGACGCGCAGGTTCATCCGGGCGAGGTTCGACCCGACGCACCGGTGCGGGCCCGCGCCGAACGCGATGTGGCGGTTGCTCGGCCGGTCGAGGTCGAAGCCGTCCGGGTCCGCGAACTCGGCCTCGTCGCGGTTGGCCGACGCCCAGTAGATGAGGACCTGCTCGCCCTCCTTGATCCGGTGGCCGCCGATCTCCGCGTCGTGCCGCGCCGTCCGTCCGATGCAGACGAACGAGCCGTCCAGGCGGAGCAGTTCCTCGACCGCGCCCGGGATCAGTTCGGGACGGGCGCGCAGCAGCGCGGGGATCTCGGGGTGCGCGCAGAACCGCAGCATCGCCGCGCCGAGCACCCCGGCGGTGGTGTCGAGGCCGCCCATCACCAGGAGCTGGACGGTCCCGACGGCCTCGGCGTGCGTGATCGGGCGGCCCTCGATCTCGGCGCCGAGCACCGCGTCGACGACGTCGCCGCGCGGTCCCTCGGCGCGGCGCCGCTCGATGAACCCGCCGATCCAGCCAGCGAGGGCGCGCAGGCTTTCCATCCGGTCGGGGGCCTGCGGCAGCGACGCCTTCGTCGCGTACCCGTTGACCTCGTCGAGGTCCTCGGCGGGCGCGTGCAGCGCCAGGTCGAAGAAGGCGAGACCGGGGAACGGGCGGGCGAAGTCGTCCATGAAGTCGCATTCGCCGCGCTCGATGAAGCCGTCGATGAGCCGGTTCACCAGGGCGCGGGTGGGCTCCTCCCACGGGGCGATCTTCGCGGGGGTGAAGTGCGCGTTGACCAGCTTCTTGAACGTCCGCTGCAGGGGCGGGTCGATGGTGACCGGGAAGATCTTCATCGACGCGGCCGAGGGGACGTGCGGGACCGTGATGCCCAGCTCGGAGCTGAACGTCCGCCAGTCCTGGGCGATGCTCAGCACGTCCTCGTACCGGCTGGCGACCCAGAAACCGCCGTGCCGGTCGCTGCGGGCGACGGGGCAGCGGGAGCGGGCGCGGGCGAGCGTGGGATGGAAGTCGCGGGCGAACTCCGGCGCGAGATGGTCGAAGTGGTGCTCGACCCATTCGTCGGTGATCGGCCCGCCCGGCTCGGCGCTCGCCATCGGCTCTCCTTCTCTCGGGGTCGGGTGGACGCCGGTCAGGCGCGGATCAGCCGGCCCGGACGGGCGCCCTCGACGTCCGCGCCGCCGGAGCGCGTCGCCGTGCCGTTGACCCACATGTGCTCGACGCCGGTGCTGCGCACGACGAGCCGGTCGGCGCCGCCCGGCTGGTCGTGGACCCGCTCGACGGGCGTCGTCCCGACGGCGCCGGCGTCGAAGGCGACGAGGTCGGCGTGGAAGCCTTCCCGGACGAGTCCGCGGTCGGCGACACGGAACGCCCTGTGCGGGTGGCCGGTCAGCCGCCAGACGGCCTGTTCGAGCGTGATCGCCCCGCGTTCGCGCACCCAGTGGCCGAGCAGGTGGGTGGAGTAGCAGGCGTCGCAGAGCTGGCTGGCGTGCGCCCCGGCGTCGGACAGGCCGAGCAGCGTGCGCTCGTCGGCGAGCAGGCCGCCGATCTCGTCGTCGCCGTCGTTCTCCAGGACGATCCGGAAGCGGGTGGCCATGCCGTCGCTCAGGGCCAGGTCGAGCATCAGGTCGAACGGGGTGGTGCCGCGGTCGGCGGCCAGCCGGTCGAGGGGCACCCCGGCGGCGTCCGGGTGGGCGCGGGTCTCCTCGACGCTGGTCTTGCGCCAGCGGTGGCTCCACGCCGCCAGCGTCGCCGGGCGGGCCCGCTCGCGCCAGGACGCGTCGCGGTACAGGTCCGCGCGCTCGCTCCGGGGCCGGGCGAGCACCTCCTTCCACTCGTCGATCTCGCCGAGCGGGGCGGGGTCGGCCATGGTGACCTGCATGACGATCGGGCGGCACGCGATCTGCGGGTAGACCTCGCCGGGCAGCGCGCGCGCGCTCGACCGCGCGCAGCGCGGCGCCGGGCTTGTCGGCGCGCGCGACGAGCGCGGTCCAGGTGACCGGGACGCCGTAGCGGACCGCGATCTCGGAGAACTGGTCGACGAACATCCCCGGGCCGATGGACACCTGGAGGACGCCCTTGCCCAGCTCGCCGAGGACGGACGCGATCGCGTGGATCTCGTCGTTCTCGGCGAAGCGGCTCGGCACCGGGCGTCCGTAGGCGCCCTGGTGCGCGGGCTGCCGCGACGTGGAGAACCCCATCGCGCCCGCCGCCACGGCCTCGCGCACGATGCCGCGCATCGTCTCGGTCTCGGCGGCGGTCGCGGGGCGCTCCTCGCCGCCGACCGCGAACAGCCGCAGCGGCGTGTGCCCGATGAACGCGCCGACGTTGAGGCGCTTGGCGCGCGCGTCGACGGCGGCAAGGTAGTCGGGGTAGGTCTCGAAGCACCAGTCGATGCCCTCGTTGAGGGCCTCCAGCGACATGCCCTCGACGTTCTCCAGGGTGCGGACGATGACGTCGCGGTGCTCGGGGCGGGCGGGCGCGACGCCGAAGCCGCAGTTGCCCATGACGACGCTGGTCACGCCGTGCCAGCTGGACGGGGTGAGGTCGCCGTCCCAGAGGATCTGCGCGTCGTAGTGGGTGTGGACGTCGATGAAGCCGGGCGCGAGCGTCAGGCCGTCCAGGTCGACGACCTCGGTGCCCGGGCCCGGCGCCAGCTCGCCGGGTGCGCGGACGGCGGAGATGCGGTCGGCCTCGACGGCGACGTCGTGCGGGACGGGCGGGCCGCCGGTGCCGTCCACCAGCGTGGCGCCGCGCAACAGCAGGTCCATCTGCGCTCCGATCGATCGAGACGGGCGGTGAGATCCGGGCCCGGTGGTTGCGTTAACAAGTGAGCCCTCACATACTTAAACGGAGCATAGACGCGGGAGGCGGCATGGTGGAAGACCGGCTGATGTATCGGCGGGAGTTCTTCGTCGGCGGCGGCTGGACGGCCCCGGCGGGCGGCGACCGGCTCGGCGTCGTCTCCCCCTCGACCGAGGAGGTGGTCGGCGAGGTCCCGGTCGCCACGACCGCCGACATCGACCGGGCCGCGGCCGCCGCGCGTACCGCCTTCGACGACGGCCCGTGGCCCCGCACGTCCCCCGCCGGACGGGCGGACGTGCTGGCCCGCGCGGCCGACGCGCTGCGCGAGCGGGAGCGGGACATCGCCGAGATCACCGTCGAGGAGATGGGCTGCGCGATCGGCCAGGCGGCCAAGGCGCAGACCGGCATGGTCGCCGCCCTGTTCGACCACTACGCCGGTCTCGCCCGCGAGTTCGGGTTCGAGCGCGAGGTGACCGCCGGGGACCGGGTGGGCCTGGTGACGAACGAGCCGGTCGGCGTCGTCGCGGCGATCGTCCCGTGGAACGCGCCCGTCACCCTGGCGGCCTGGAAGATCGCGCCCGCGCTCGCGGCCGGGTGCACGGTGGTGCTGAAGCCGCCGCCGGAGGCGCCGCTCAGCAACTTCGTCCTGGCGGAGGCGCTGGCGGAGGCGGGCGTCCCGGACGGCGTCGTCTCCGTGGTGCCGGGCGGCCGGGAGGCGGGCGAGCACCTGGTCACCCGCCCGGAGACCGACAAGGTCGCGTTCACCGGGTCGACGGCGGCGGGCAAGCGCATCATGAGCCTGTGCGGCGAGCGCGTCACCCGCGTGTCGCTGGAACTCGGCGGGAAGTCGGCGGCGATCGTCCTCGACGACGCGACGTGCCGGAGGTGATGCCGAAACTCGTCGGTGCGGCGATGCACCTGTCGGGGCAGGTCTGCGGGGCGCACACCCGGGTGCTGGTGCCGAGGTCCCGGTACGCCGAGGCGGTCGAGGCGGCGGCGGCCGCCGCGAAGGCCGTCCCGGTCGGCGACCCGCACGACCCGGCGACGCTCGTCGGCCCGCTCGTCGCCGAACGGCAGCGCGACCGCGTCGAGGGCTACATCGCGCTCGCGGTGGAGGCGGGCGCGCGCGTCGCGGCGGGCGGCGGCCGTCCCGCCCACCTGCCGAAGGGCTGGTACGTCGAGCCGACGATCCTGGCCGACGTCGACAACTCCATGCGCGTCGCCCGCGAGGAGATCTTCGGGCCGGTGCTGTGCCTCATCCCCTACGACGGCGACGACGACGCCGTCCGCATCGCCAACGACTCGCCGTACGGGCTCGCGGGCGGCGTGTGGACCGGGGACGCGCGGCGCGCGCTGGCGGTGGCGCGCCGGATCCGCACCGGCAGCGTCGCGGTCAACGGGTCCGCGCCGCCGTTCCCGAAGGTGCCGTTCGGCGGGTTCAAGGAGTCGGGCCTCGGGCGGGAACTCGGCCCGGAGGGGCTGCGCGCCTTCCTGGAACCGCGCAGCATCGGGATCGCCGCGCCGTTCCTCGCGTCGGCTAGATGAGCTCTTCACGTGCGGCGACGAACCACGAGCGGCGGAAGAGGCCGTCGTCCCGGTCCGTTCCGGCGAGGTTGTCGTCGAACCACTCGACGCGCGCCCGCAGGCCCGCGATGTCGTCGAAGTAGACCTCGTTCACGGCGTCGTAGGCCCACTCTCCGGACGTCCGGGGACGCGGATGGTTCTGCACGTACGCGCTCCCCCGCACGTCCGCCGGGAGGGCGGTGGCCCCGCCCGTCCCCGGCCGCCCGACCCGGCCCGCGTGCGCCTTCCAGCGCTCGGCGAACTCCGCCGCGGTGAGGTGGTCGGCGCGCAGCGCGAGCGCCATGTGCTTGAACCGCTCGCCGCCGCGCTCCCACCGGTCGTCGAGCCAGCCCGCGCCGCGCAGGACCGCCTCGTCCGCGATGACCACCGGGCCGTCCGGCGGGGCGGCGGCGGTGTCTCGCAGCCACTCCTCGAAGCGCCGCAGGTGGGCGGGGCCGGTGAACCATTCGATGCCGATCCCGTCGTGCCGGACGTCCGGTCCCGTGAACTCCGGCAGCGGCGTGCACACGGCCGCGCGGGCCGGGCGGACGCCCGGCGGCGCCTCCCCCGACGCGGCGGCCGATTCCCGCCAGCCCGCCGC
>NZ_MKJY01000230.1 GCF_001942465.1 Actinomadura sp. CNU-125 | reverse complement strand
ACGGCAAAGCGCGGGCATGTGTTCGGAACGCCGTCGACCTGCACCTTCGGCCGGCGCAGGATTTCCGGGTCCGGGTTCGACAAGTGGTCAGTATGCCCGGCTCAGCCGACGGCGGCGCCGTGCAGGGACCGCGGTGCAGGTCGGGATGCGCAAGATGCCGAATCGGGTGTTGGTCTGCTGAGCAGCCCCCTCCGGCCCCTCGGCCCGGTCCCATCGAGACCTGTCCGTACTCACGTTGCCCACGCATTCGACGTCCCGTGCGCGCGTCCCGGCGGGCCGCCGGAACGGGTTGGTGACGGCTTCGGTGGCCGCCTGCACATGTGACTTGACGGTGCGTGCCGAGTCGAGCGCCAATCGTGTTCGCGTCGTTCGTTTGTGCAACCGGGCCGCGTCAGCGGCGGCGGACGGCGTCATCGAGACGACATCGAGGAAAAGGGAGAACGACGATGGGAAGTGGGAGCTGGAGCGTGCCCTCACCGGGTGAGTGGCTGTGGGGTCCGGAGCCGATGCGGTGGCGCCGGGTCTTCCCCGGCCGGGCGGACCAGGTGACGGTGGCGCGGGTGTTCGCGGCGGGACTGTTCGAGGGGTCGGGCCGTGAGGAGGACGTGGCGGTGGTGGTGGCCGAGCTGGCGAGCAACGCGGTGCGTCATTCGCGGTCGGGGGCGCCGCAGGGCTGGTTCGGCCTGGAGATCACGCTCGCCGAGAAGTCCTGCATCGGGGTGATGGACCTGGGCGGTGGATGCGTCCCCGCGATCCGTTCGGAGAACCCGAACTGCGAACCCCGCACGGACGGGCGCGGGCTGCTGATGGTGTCCCGGCTCGCGGCCGCGATCGGGATCTACGGAAGCCCCGTCATCGGGCACACGGTGTGGGCGGAGGTGGACCTTCGCCGCACCCCGCAGACCGGACCCGCGAAGGGGACCGGGCCCGCGCGCGAGGTGCCGCTGGCGTCATAGGAGGGCCCAGCCTGTCCATAGCAGGCTGGGCCCTCACGCCCAAGAGTAGGCGAACCGCCTTGGCGGCAGGGTCCCGTCCGCGTCTCTCTCGATCCCATGGGGGAGGCGGGGCGGGACCCTGCCCTTTTCGGCGCGTATCGGGCGCTTTGTCCCCTGTCTCTTCAGGTGTGGAAGGTGGCTGTCTTTTCGGGGTTCTTTCCCGTGTTCTTTTCGGTCCTCTTTCCGGGGGCGCGTCTATGAACGGCAGACCCGGGCCGGCCTGTTCGTGCAGGTCGCCGCGGTTTCGAATCTTCTGTTCGCGGGCCCGACTCCTTAAGGAGGAGAACTCCTCGGTTAATAGGTCGGCGCGTGCGGATCTGCGGGCGGGCCCGGGTCTGCTGGGCGCTCTGGTGTCCCGGTGCCTCCAGGCCAACGGACCATATCCGATCCCGCCCCGCGCCTTCTGGCCGTCTCGCCTTCCCGGCGGGGTGCCCGAGGAGCCCGGAGTCCCCGAGTCCCGGAGTCCCGGAGTCCCCGAGTGCCGGGGTGTGTCCCGCGCCGCGCGGTCGCGATGGGAGGTCCCCATAGGGGTGCGCGTGATTGGCGGGGACCATAGGCGCCCGGATGTCTCCGGCGCCGTTGCCGGTCTTTCCCGTCGATCGGCCCAGGGAAAGGTGAATGGTCGCCCCGAGGTGCGATGGTGGGCGGGTATTGGTCGGTGAAATTTTGTTTGATGGCGGGTTGGGTTTGTGGGATTCGGTAAGGGTGTTCAGCCGTTGAGGTGAATAAAAAGCGGCCGAAGATGCTTGCCTATCGGTGGTGGGTCGAGAAATGGTCGAGCTCCCGGTGAACGGGAACGGCGCCGAAATCCGGTCGCCGTGATCAGCGAATTGGGAGACGAAAATGGCCACGAAGAACACCACCGCCGAAAACCGTCCCACGGGCACGGGGGGCGCCGTGGACGGCGCCGCCGGTGCGGGTGCCGGGGTGCGTCCGTCGGGTGCGGCTGGGGCGGTGTGGGACGCGCTGACGGCCAATCCGGGTGCGACCGTTGCCGCGATCGCCGCCGGGTCGGGTGTCGGTAGGGCGACGGTGTCGCGGTTGCTGTCGGTTCTGGAGGGTGAGGGGCGTGCGGTGCGGGCGCGCGGTGGTCGGGACGGCGGTAAGCGTCTTCCCGACCTCTGGACCGCCGTCACCCCGGACACCCCCGACACCGACACCGGCACCGATGCCGACACGTCCGCCGAAACGACGGTCGACGCCGAGCCCGATGCGGCGCCCGCCGTCCCCGTTGCGGACGCGTCCGCTGTGGACGTGCCTGCCGGGGAGCCGCCCGCCGCGCCGGACGGGGACGCCGCCGACCGCGCCGCGGTCACCGGGGACCACCGCCGCGACCGACACCGCCGCCGGGGTCGGCGCCGCCGGGGTCGGTGGGGGGTTGGAGATCGATGAGGCGGCGGCCAATGAGGCGCGGGACGCGTTGGCGGTAATGGGTCGGACGGTGACCGAGGTGCTGCATGCCCTGGACGTCGGTGACCCTGAGGCGGCGCTGTCGGCGGTCGAGCGGGTGTACGGCGGGTCGGGGAAGGTGCGGCGGCTGGTGCGGACGGCGGTGAACGGGCGCCCGCGTACCGGGTCGGGGCGTCCGCGTTCGGCGCCGGGTGAGATGCGGGCGAAGGTCGCCGGTCACCTGACCGCGCACCCCGGGACGGAGTTCACCCCGCACGAGGTCGCCAAGGTGATCGGGCATTCGGCCGGTGCGGTGTCCAACGCCCTGGACCGGCTGGTCGAGACCGGTGAGGCCGAACTGGTCAACGACCGCCCGCGCCGGTTCACCACCGTCCGCCCCGCCGCCGCCCCCGCCTCGCGCTGACCGTCGCCGAACACGGGGCGGGCACACCGTCGACCGCCCGCCCCCGGCGTCCCGCGAACACCTCACCACAGCAAGGAGCCACCATGACCACCACCACCGCTACCACCACCGCCACCGCGACCGCTGGCACCGGTCCGACCGCCGCCGCCCCGACCGGGCCGAACAGTGGCCGTTTGGGTCCGGGTGAGTTGAGGCGGCTGGTCGCCTCGTTTCTGGACGCCGGGGCGGGGACGGCGTTCACGCCGGGGGAGATCGCCCGGATTTTGAGCCGGTCGTCGGGTGCGGTCGGTAACGCGTTGTCGGTGCTGACCGACCGGGGGCAGGCCGAGCAGGTTTTGACGTCGCCGCGCCGGTACCGCGCGACCGCCACCACCGCCGACGCCGCCAAGGAAGGCGCCACGCGCACCGCCGCCCCCGCCCCCACACCGGCGCCGGCGTCCCGCCCGGCCACCCCGACCCCGCCACCGACACCCGCACCGGTGTCGGGGAAGGGGAAGGTGGGGGTGGTGGTGCGGCCGAACGGCCAGAACTACCACCCCCGCAAACTGGCCGACCTGCCCGACGTGGCCGCGCTGCAGCGGCTGCGGGACGCGTCGATTCCGGCGATGTTGTACGGGCCTCCGGGGACGGGGAAGACGTCGCTGGTCGAGGCGGCGTTCCCCGACCTGATCACCGTTGCGGGGGACGGTGACACCGCCGTCGCCGATTTCGTGGGCGAGTACACCCAGGCGCCCGGCGGCGGCTATGAGTTCGTGTACGGGCCGCTGGTGACGGCGATGACCGAGGGCCGCGCGCTGCTCATCGATGACGCGACCCTGGTGTCGCCGAAGGTGCTGGCGGTGGTGTATCCGGCCATGGACGGGCGCCGTCAGATCACCGTCAAGGCGCACAAGGGCGAGACGATCACCGCCGCCGAAGGGTTCTACGTCGTCGCCGGGCACAACCCCGGCGTTCACGGCGCCGTGCTGACCGAGGCGCTCGCCTCACGGTTCGCCGCTCAGATTCGGGTGTCGACCGACTATGACCTGGCCCGCACCCTCGACATCGACGCCCGCGCCGTGAAGGTCGCGCGGAACCTTTCGCGCCGCGCCGAGTCGGGCGAGATCGGGTGGGCGCCGCAACTGCGCGAACTGATCGCCTTCCAGAAGATCGCCGGTGTCCTGGGGGCGGAGGCGGCGGTGTCCAACCTTCTCGGGGTCGCGCCCGAAGAAGACCGCGACGTGGTCGCCGAGGTCGTGTCGTCGGTGTACGGGCGCGCGGTGTCCCCGTTGGCGTTGGGTGCCCAGATGTGACCCGTACCGCCCCCCGCATCCCCCCGCCCCCCGGTTTCCCGGAACCGTCCGCACCCGCACACCAGGAGGCACCCATGGCAACCCACGTCATCCCGGCACCCGCACCCGCCGCACCGTCCACCACCGCCGCGCCCGGAACCGTTCCGGCATCGGGCACCTCACCCACCGCCGCTGCGCCCGCGCCGGTGCGGGGTCCGCGCGGTGCGTGGTTGCGGCTGTCGGCGGCGTTCACCGATGCCGTCACCGACCTCACCGACCGCGAAGACCTCACCGTGAAGGTTGCGCCCGGCCTCGGGCAAGGCGCACCGGGGTGTTTCATGCCCGCGCTTGCCACGATCGAACTCGATGGGAACCATCTCGACGCGCCGCCCGGTTCGTGTGATCCGATCCTTCCCGGTGACCGGGAACGGTACCGGGTGCTGTGGGGCGTGCTGGTGCACGAGGCGGCGCACGCCACCCACACCCGCTGGGACGTCCCCGACGGCGCGCCCGCCGCCGCCACCGATGCGGCCATGGCGCTGGAAGAGTCGCGGATCGAGGCGGCGCAGTTGCGCCGCCGCCCCGCCGACCGGCCCTGGTTGCGCGCAGCCGCCGTCCACCTCATTCTGGCCGACTTCACCACCCCGCCTACCACCGCCCCGCCGCCACCCACCACCACCCCGGCGCCGCCGCCGCTACGCCGTCCGCTGTGCCCGCTGCCGCGCCGTCCGCCGTGCCGCCCGGGGCGCTGTCGGCGCCGATGACGCCCTGGAACGCCGGGCGTGCCGCCGCGCTACTGCTGGCCCGCACCGACGCCGGAATCCTCACCGACACCGAAACCGACGCGTTGCGCGCCACCGTCACCGGCGTCCTCGGCCCGACCCGGCTCGCCGCACTGGCCGCGCTGTGGCACATCGCGCACACCACCGACGACACCGACGCCGAGACGATGCTGGAACTGGGGCGCAGGTGGTGCCGCATCATCGGCACCGACCCCGACCAACCCGCCCCAACCCCGGACACCTCCGACGCCTCGGGCACCTCGTCCGCACTAGCGAAGGCGATCGGCGCCACCCTCACCGCCGTCGAGTCCGCCACCACCGCCACCGGCGCCTCAACCGGCGCGTCCGAACCCACCACAGGTAAGGGGGAGGCGCGGCGCCGTGAACGGCAGGCACGTGAGAATGCCGAGCAGGCCGCCGCGCGGGTGTTCGCGGCCAGCCGCACCGACACCGGACGCCGAGGCGCGACCGCGATCACCGGCACCCGCCCGCCCCGCCCCGACGAGAAGACCGCCGCCCGGCGGCTGGCCCGGCGGTTGCGCGCCGCCGCGCACCGCGACCGGGTCACCACCGTGCACACCTCACCGACCCCGCCCGGACGCCTCAGCATGCGCGACGCGCTGGCCGCCGACGCCCAGCGCGCCGCCGGTGCCGTCCCGACCGCCGAACCGTTCACCCAAACGACCCGCCGTCACGTCCCAGCGCCGCCGCTGCGCGTCGGCATCGCCTGCGACGTGTCCGGCTCGATGAAGGCTTTCGCCGATCCGGTCGCGTCCGCCGCGTGGATCATCGCCACCGCCGCCGGTCATGTCCCCGACGCCGTCTCGGCCACCGTCATCTTCGGTGCCCGCGTCCGCCCGGTCACCCGCCCCGGGCAGCGACCGGCCGGTGTCTCCACGTTCGAGGCCAACGACCCGCGCGAGGACTTTGTCGAGGCGGTCGACGCCCTCGACGCCGCCCTCGACCTGACGCGTCCGGGTGCCGCCCGCCTTCTCGTGGTCTCTCCGACGGCATTTTCAAACGCGACCAGCCCGCCGAGGGGCAAAAGCGCATCGACCGCCTCACCGCCGCCGGATGCGCGGTGCTGTGGCTCCCCCCGTCCGAATACGACCACCCGATGGACGGCGCCCACGTGGCGGTCCTGCCCGACCCTGCCCGGGCCGCCGACACCATCGGCGCGGCCGCCGCCCGCGCCCTGCGCGACGCCTGACCGACCGGCGCCCGGTGCGGCCCGCCACGGGCCGCACCGGACACCGGCCACGGACCGGGACCGCGATCCCCGGACCCCATCTGAGAAAGGACTGCAAGACGGTGATGTCGAACCACGTGCCCACCCTGCGCGACCAGCTTCTCCAGAACGTCACCCCCGAGCAGATGCCCGCCGTTCGTGCCGCTGCCCGGCGGGTCGCCGACCGCGTCAACGCCGCCATCGCGGCCGCCGCCGAGTCCGTCCACCACACCCGGGGCGTCCCGCTGGAGGCGGCGTTGGACCACGCCACCGAGATTTGCCTGCGCTATCTGGCGACCCATGAGCCCGACTCGTTCGAGCGGTACGCCAGGGCGATGACGATCCTGCACGACGACCTCGGCGACCTGCGCCCCGCGCCGAGTGAACGGCCACCCCGCCCGCCCACAGCGGGGCACGAGCGGCGCACGTGCACCACCCCGGCCCCTGACCGCAACCGACCACCGGGCCGCATGCCGCGCCCCGGCCACATCACACGAACGGAAGGCATCTCACATGACCCGAGTCATCCTCATCGACGACCAGGTACGCGCCTGGCTGGAGTCCCAAGCCGAAGAAGGCGACACCCACAATCTCATCCTGCGCCGCATCCTCGGCCTCGCCCCCGACAGCGACACGGCCCCGGGGGGCGACCAGTCGGCCCCGAACACCGACGCGGACACCGACGCCGACGCGGACGCCGATGATCTGCCCACGCCCTAACGCGTGACCATCCGCGCCCGGTAGCGGCCCCCTTCACCGGCCGCTACCGGGCGCCCGTCCGGAACCGGCCGCCACACGGTCCATGATCATGAGAGGAGCAACGGCATGGGAGGCAACATTCGGGTCGACGCGGCAGGTGTACGCCTGGCTGCAATCTCACGCCCACGGTCTCAGCGATTCCCCGATCCGGGCCCTGTGCTGCATCCTCGACCCCGCACCCGACCGGCGCACCGCGCGCCGCGCCGTTCCGCCGACCAGACGGCCCCTGAACCCACCGACACCGCCGACAGTCCGCGCGGTGACGCCTCACCGGCTCGACCGGTACTCGAAGGAGAGCAATGACTCGCAAGTCCAAGCCCGACCTGTACGACCTTCTCCGGATCAACTTCGGAAACGAGACCGTCGAGCCCGACAAGCTCCCCGAGCCCGACCGGCGCGCCGACCGGACCGCACAAACCATGACGGAGGCCTCGTCCCGGCGTGCGGCTGCCCGGACCGGGCCGGTGACGGTACGCAGACCTGATCCGAAGGTGTGGAAGGCCGCGCGGGAGGCGGTCGGAGGTGACACCAGGCGCCTGGAAGTCATGCCGGACGGCTCGGTTCTCATCCATAACCAGCCGATCAGATGACCGGCGGCGGCCCGCGCCGCAGCGGCCCGTCTCGATCATTGGTGTAGCCAGCGGCGGTGCCTCGGGGGCGGCGTGACCCGCGCCGCCCCCGGGGCACCCGACCGGCCTCGGCGTGAAGGCGGCCCGTGGACGGTCTGTCGACGCCTCGCACTCCAAGAAACGTCAAACAAGGCGAAGAAATGAACACGGTGGACTGCGGCCGGACTTACTCTCGCGTTGCCGCCGCCGCCCGCGCGGCACGGCCACGCCGGACACAACTCCGCCCCATGTCCGCGAGAGCCCTGGCCTGGGTGGCCGCGCACCACCTTGGCCGGATGAGCATCACCCGCATCGAAGGAGCGGCTCGTGAACGAGGTTTCATCCCAGTCGGTTACGGCCACGCCCGAGGATGCCTGCCTTTTCTACCTGCTGGGCGATCTCATCGAGGTCACCGCCAAGCTGGACGAGCGGCGCCTGGACCGGCGCCGGATCGTGGAAGAGTTGATCACGGTGTCGTGCCGGGTGGCCGCTGCGGCCGAACCCGTACTGGACGGCGAAGCCGCGCTGATCACGGCGCTGCGCGATGCCGAAGCGAGCCGACCGGCCCGACCCGTCTCATGCCCGGGCTGCGAGCAGACCGACGAGGGACTGTGCGGCCGTCACGCCGGTAGCGACACCGTCGCCAAGACCTTCAACGACCTCGGAAACCTTCTCAGCGGCCCGAGCTACCGCACCCGCCGACCGCAGACACCGGCCGTCACCGCGCCATGGGTCTCGCCCTCATTGGAGAGCGTCAGTCCGGAGGCCCCGGCCGGGCGTCGGCGATGATCTTTTTGACTCGGCGGCGGTCGATGCCGTGCTTGTCGGCCAGCTGCCGCTGTGAGAGCGGACGGCCGGGGCCTTGGAGGCTCGCCTGGTACTCGGCCAGCACCAGTTGCTCCAGCGGCTGCTCCGCTTCGGTGCGTGAAGGTTCGGGCGGCTCCGGTTCGGTGCGCTGCCCGCCGGAGGGGGTCGCAGGTCGGGAGGTCGCTGTTTGGGTGAGAGTCATCAGCAGCTCGAACGAGCCGACGAGTGCCAGAGCCGGCCAGGCGCTGACGAGGGCGCCGATGGGG